>JAKPAB010000144.1 GCA_029779695.1 Bacillota bacterium
TAATATGCGTCATGAGGCAGATCTCTATGCCAAGTATAAGCAGTATTACGGTTATGTATTTTTTATAGGCATGAAAGTCTAAAGAATGAAGCAGGTTGCAGTAATAGTGCTGCAGCCTACTTTTATAAGACCTCCTATCATTCAATGCATGCTCGCATCGTAATACTGAGAATATGGTTCTTTCTCCAGACTATAAGATGACACATATTGCAGAGGTGTGCAGTCTGTGAAAAATTTAAACTCATGGTTCATGTGAGATGGGTCTGTGTAGCCACAGTTGTAGGCGATTTGTGTCATGTTCAGTTTTGAATATCTGAGCATATATAATGCTTTCTGTAGACGTATAATACGTGTAAGGTTTTTCGGAGTGGTACCTACAATGTTCATAAACAAACGTGAATACTGTTTGGGACTATAACAGGCTATGTCTGCAAGGTTATTAAGATTGTGTTCCGGATGAATTATCATGTCATTCACGGTTGTAGCAATGCGTTTTAGATTGAAGTCATGATATAAAGTCAGTCTGGTTATCATAAACTTTTCTACAAGATTGATGCACTCCTGGATATCAAAAGCCTCTTTTACTTTGTTAGTAAGTTCTATAAGCTGAAGATCACCGATGTCGTTAACATCAATGCGCTGGTCTTTGAATAAGTTTGCAGGCATATTGAAGAAGATACTAGCTGCATAAGGTTGGAAAACGACAGTAAACAGTTCGGTATAACCGCTAGGACCTACATCAGAGTACTCCATACTTTGTCCGCAAACGAAAACGTCAGGTCGCAATTCTTTTTTACGATAGTCGCACAATCTGTTGTTTCCTAGATGGAAAAGCATATAAATGCAGCCCATTGGAATTATTTTGTCTATCGTCATCTGTCTGTCGTCCACGTTACTATACCAATAATGACGGATATAAGGAGACAGAACATATTGTGGTTTGATGATATTGAAAAACGCCATAATGATGCAAAATTAATAAAAAAAAATAAAAGCCATCTACATTTTATAGGAACAAAAAACGACTTTTTATGGAGAATGTCCTTTTTTTACAATGGGAAAATCGTCATAATCAATCCTTTGTCTCTTTTTTACAATGTAATGATTCAAAAAGCAGATACCTTTGCCGATAAATTAATATAAAAATAGCAATCCTATCATAATTCATTATCAAATGATATGAAAAAGAAAATAATATTTGTGCTTGTTTGTTTAATATGTATGGTTTTGGTAGTTAGGGCCCAGGTATCTTCAGTCAAAGGGAGACTTGTGTCTGGTAAAACTATAGTTGACTGTGCCAATACAATTCTCCAAAAACAGAATTTTACTTTTGTTTCCGGGGGCATTTCGGAAAAAAACGCCCGGTTTCGTATTGGTGGGATAACAGATGGAGATTACCGTCTTATCATATCATGTATAGGTTCTCATGACAAGAAGATAAATATCAAAATGAGCGGTCGAATACTCGATCTGGGTGACATAGAGATTTATTTCATGATAGGTATATTTGCAGCTTTTTTGATTAACTATATCAATGAATAGGATACTTTATTATTTTCAATTTTAACAAAATATGGATTTTGAAATTTTAAAAAGAGATTGTGCTACCAGACAGAAAAAAGGTCTGCATTTCATCTTGGCTTCTGTAGTGATATGGATACTACTGCTTATGACTTATTTGTCAAATCTTCCCATTCTGTCAAAGAATCTTGTTGCCTTTTGCTGTACAGCCCCCCTTGTTCCCGTGGCTTATCTCTTATCAAAGCTAATCAGGATGGATTTTCAGAACAAATCTAATCCACTTAGTATTTTGGGAATTATTTTTTCTGTCAATCAAGTGTTATATCTATTGATAGCAATGTGGATTTTTTCAGCTGTCCCCGATAAAATGCTTATGATACTGGCCATCATCTTCGGAGCGCATCTTATGCCTTATGGATGGCTATACAATTCTAAGTCATATTTTGCCATGTCGGTTATCATTCCCGTTGTCTCATTGGCTATAGGACTGAATTATGAGCCTTATGTATTAGCCGTTGTCATGCTCTGTATCGAATCGGTTTTTTGCATGGCTCTATTTATTGAAAACAAGAAGGCATAAGATGGATCATATTCTAAAGACAATGAACAAGGGAGACCAACTGCTCTCGGGCGGTTCACTGTTAAACATCAGAG
>JAKPAB010000171.1 GCA_029779695.1 Bacillota bacterium
ATTCCAGTATCAAGTTTTTCTCTCTATCAAGATATCGAGTATGATGCTCGAGAAAATGAGTATAGTAATGCTCTCTCATTTGCAATAAAAATTCCTACATGGGATATGTATTTTATTTTGTAAATAGAAAAATGGTCATGTCTATTAGATATGGTCATTTTCTATTTATTTTATTAAATAACGTGGACAATAGAGTATGCCCTATTGTCCTTGCACATGGGACTTGATTTTATAGGATTTGATAAGCGGACAATAGGGTTAGGCAAAATAAGGAGGTAGAAAATGGCTAAAATTGGCTACGCTAGAATCAGCTCTTCAGACCAAAATATGGCTAGGCAACTGGAACAACTAGCAGATGTTGACAAGCTCTATCAAGAAGCCATGAGTGGAGCAAGCAAAGAACGTCCTCAGCTGAAGGCGATGCTTGACTATATCCGTGAAGGGGATAGAGTTGTTGTGACTGAGCTGGAACGTTTGGGAAGAAATAACAAGGAACTGACCGAGGTCATGAATAAAATTCAGACCAAAGGGGGAACTTTGGAAGTTTTGAACCTTCCTACCCTTCGAGGGATTGAAGATGATAACCTCAGACGGCTTCTGAATAACCTGATTTTGGAGCTATACAAATATCAGGCTCAGGCTGAAAGGGAACGTATCAAGGAAAGACAGGCGCAGGGAATCGCTATCGCAAAGACACAAGGCAAGTACAAGGGACGAAAAGCTCTTTTTTCAGAAGATGATAGCAGATTACAACACGCTTTTGAGTTGTATCAAAAAGGCCATACAGATAAAGATGTTGCGAGTTTGACAGGCATCAACGAGCGCACTTTTAGGCGGTATCGTAAAAAGTATAATATAAAAAGATAGTGATTAAAATCAACATTAAAATCATGATTTTAATGTTGATTTTTATAATGATTTATATTATAATAAGAGTATCGAAAAACAAGTAAAGAAAGAGGGTTATCCTATGAAGATTATGAGTTTTGTAGCTATTAAAGGAGGTGTTGGGAAAACTACCCTAGCCCTTCTAAATGGTCAGTATTTAGCAAGTAAAGGGTACAAGGTCTTATTTATTGACCTTGACCATCAATGTAACCTGACACATTTCTATGATGTTTATGAAGACACGTCAACCATTGCCAATGTTTTTGCAGGTTCAGATGACGTTGCTATTTTGTCTGTTGCTCCCAACATTGACCTGATTGCTGGGTCAATGAAATTGGATGAGTCAGAACGAAAGCTAGAAACTGACCCTAATCAAAATATGTATCTCTATGATTGGCTTGGGGATAATCTTGAGTCCAAGAACCTTGACCAATACGATTATGTTATTTTGGATTGTCGTCCTGATTTTGGGATTGCAACAAGAAATGCCATTGCTGTAAGTCATACGCTCTTTAGTCCAATCATTCCTAGTGATTTTGCATATGAAGGTAAGGAAAATTTGGAAGTTCGACTAGAAAAATACCGTAAGGAGGAAATAGTTCGCCCTAGTCGTGAATCGTTGATTACGGCACAACTCTATTTTTTGCCAAATATGATTAAGCACAATACAGCTAAGTCAAAAGAGTTATTAACTGCTCTTGAAGGTGATAAATCAGTTATCGGTCTAATTCCTCAAAAGGAACTGTTTAACCGTGCATCCGAAGAGGAAACGGTTATTGATATGATGTTTGACTCAACATTGAAGAGTGAACACAATACATTTTTTTCAACCTTGACTGACACATTGAATCAGGTTCAAGAACTCACAGATAAGGCTTAATTTTCATCATTATTTATATCACTATTTTAATCATTATAAAAATCACTATCAAAAAAGAGGTATGACATGGCATTTGACTCTAAAAAACATAAACTCAGCAAAGCCCTTCAGGAAACAATTCTAGACCCTAAGCCCCAAAAGAAACGAGGGCGGAAAGCTGGTCGTCCTTCGGGGAAAACGAAATTTCCTTATCAGTTCACATTGAAACCCGAAAATCGGGAGAAGTTGGATAGAATCGCAGAAGCATCAGGATATAGTGGTGCATCCACCTTCCTTGATGAGTGGATTGAACAGTATCAAGAATAAGTATCATGATTTTAATGTTTATATAAATCACTATTTTAATCAATATAAAAGGAGGGCTTTATGGATTTCATCACGAGATTAAAGGCTGAAAGAGACGGGAAGGTTCATGGTGGGATATATGATATTACACAGAAGCGCTTTGCCTATAACTCAAACAAAATAGAGGGAAGCCGTCTGACAGAAGAACAAACTAGCTTTATTTATGAGACAAAAACGATTGCCAACATCGGGGGAACAGGTATCAAGATTGATGACCTTGTAGAGACCACCAACCATTTTAAGTGCTTTGATTATATCCTTGATACCGTCAACAAACCGCTAACAGAAGACTATATCAAAAAACTTCATAGCTTATTAAAGAGTGGGACGAGTTCGGAACACAACCCGATAGCCCCTGTAGGGCGCTATAAAGTGCTTCAGAATGAAGTAGGTCAGATAGCGACAGCAGACGTTGACCGTACAGAAGATGAAATGCTTGCTCTGATGATTGGCTACGGCTTAAAAGAAAATAAAGACTTGGCTTATCTTACTAGCTTTCATGCTCAATTTGAACAGATTCATCCTTTCGCAGATGGCAATGGTCGGGTAGGTCGGTTGATTCTTTATAAAGAATGCTTGAAGGAGGGCATCACACCTTTTATAGTGGATGACTTGAACAAAGCCAGTTATTATAGTGCTCTTGAAGCCTTTCAAATAAATGACGAAAGACAGCCATTACTTGATTATTTCCGCTCGGAGCAGAAATTCTATGCTAACTATCTCAAAAATAAAGGCTTTGAAGGAAAAATCAATGAAGCAAAAGACGGTGATGTTAAAAAAAAGCCTGAAGGCTTTTCTGAGAAATTGGAAAGGCTGAAGAAAGAAACTCAAGGCACTACAAAGAAGGTAGCCCCCAGCAAAGAAGAAGACCTTTCTCTTTAGATAGCTATTTTAATCATTATATAAATAGTTATTAAAATCAATATAAAAATAATGACAAATATTATTGTAACAATAGTGACCTTTCCAAATGGAGAGGTCTTTTTTTATTGTCCTGATTTCCGTTATAATAGACATATTGTAAGAAAAGGGGAAGAGATGATGCTGGATGAGAGAGTTTTTTCAGAAAGTTTGAGAATAGACAATCAGAAAACCTTCCTGAAGATGATTGAAGACTATGAGAAATCTATTGCCCCGAGTATGAGAGCACAAGGCTTCAAGAGAATCAATCAGAAGGAGCGGACAGTCATTTTCTCTTTTGGAGAGATGACTTTTTCAAGGAGCAGATGGAAAAAAGGAGATACGGTTAGAATCCCAGTTGATGAGAAATTGGGACTTGAACCACGCTCACGCTTTTCCCAAGAACTCCTTTACCAAATAACAAGACTGTCTAATTATATGCCTTATCGGAAAGTAGTTGAAGTGATGGAGCTTCTCAAGTCAATCTATATCACGAAGAATACTGTTCAGCATGCCCTCGATGTTGCAGGTCAGCTTTTAGAGGATAAGGCTGACTATGATTCATTATCAGCAGAAATCCCAGCCGATAGACCAAGTAGAATCAAAGTAAAAAAGCTGTACATTGAAGGCGATGGCGTTTGGGTCAAACAATCCACCCCAAACAAGAAAGGGAAGTCCGTAGAACTCAGCCATTTTGTCGTCCATACAGGAAGCAAGAAAGGCAAAAGAAATGTTCTGAAAGATAAATTTGAGGTGGTATCGGCACACTATCATCAGGCAAAAGATAAACTCCTTGATTCGATTACAGAACGCTTTGAGATAACACCTGAAACGATTATTGTGACCAACTCAGACGGTGGGAAGGGGTATTCCCCTAATCTCTTTAAGGAGTTAGTCAGTGGATTCAGACCCAAAGAGCATTTCCATTTTTGGGATGCCTTTCATGTCAATCAAGCTATCAAGACACAGCTGAGACCTTTCCCTTCAGAACTGACTAAGCAAGCCTTTCAAGCCCTCAACAATCGAGACAAGAACCAGCTGAAGACAGTGCTAGACACCGCTGAATCATTGATTGAAACGGATGAGAAACTAGAAGCCTTTCAACGCTTCAGACGGCAACTGATGAAAAATTTCAAGTTTACTGATAAGCCTGAGTCTTTTGGACTGAGTTCAAATGGTATAGGTATCATGGAATCGCAACACCGAAAAATCACGTATAGGATGAAAAACAGGGGGATGTATTGGAGTAAAAAGGGGGCTAACGCCATGAGTCAAACTATTCTTTTAAGCCACACAGGAGAGTTGAGAGACCTCT
>JAKPAB010000330.1 GCA_029779695.1 Bacillota bacterium
ATAGGAGTCCTAAGCCTGTTCGGATAACCTCACAATCTTCCTGATAAGTAACAATATTGGGGTTATCATTTTGTAACCGGCTTAGCTGCATTTTTAAATCATCAATAATAGTATCTTGAATAGCAGCCATTAGACTCTGACGTAGTCCTGAATTAACTAAGATTTCCTGAAGTATTATTTTTATTATATCTGCATTTTGAGCTAAGAAACGAAAGCGATTCTGAACAATAAAGTGAATAACATCTTCAATCTTGCTATAGGTCTTCAATTTTGGCAGAAATTCTTTTTTCAACTCAGGAATGAGGGGCTTAATAATTTCTGATAAAAGCTCCTCTTTGGTTTTGAAATATTTAAAAATGGTGGCCTGACTAATACTGGCTTTTTCTGCAATTTGGGCAGTCGAAGTCCCATTGTAACCTTGCCGCGAAAACAGTTCAACAGCAGCAGAAAGGGTCTTCTTTTTTCCAGCAGGCATTTTTTGTACTTTCAGCCAATCCTGATAGCTATGTAAAATTGTATTGTTGTCCATCGTTACCTCGTTCTTTTCTTCTCTATTATACCTTGCGGTAGCGTTTTAGTCCTACGATATTCAAAATTGTTAAAATGACAAGGAAGAAGGAAAGGACAAGCAGGTCATTTCCAAGATGGATAATGCTGGTACCGTTCAGAACAATTTTTGATAAGGCGTGCCCTGCATAATAAAGTGGAAGAACTTTCCCAATAGATTGCACCCAGTCTGCCATAGAATCTAAAGGAATGATACCTGAAATGAAAAGTTGCGGAGTGATAATGAGCGGGATAAATTGCATCATTTGAAATTCGGACTTGGCCAAAGTGGACAGCAGGAGACCAAATGCCAGAGCGACGAGCGCAAAAAGAATATTGACAATGATGACATCTCCTATATTGCCAAGAACTTCTAAATCTAAGAGCCAGATGGTTGATAAGACAATAACAACTGTCTGAAGTGCTGCAATAAGACTATAAGCCAGCATGTAGCCATAGACGATATCAGATCGCTTGACTGGTGTGGCTAGGAGGCGATCCAGTGTTCCCGTGGTACGTTCTTTCAAAAGAGCCATCCCTGAGATGAGAAAAACAAAGAAGAATACAAAGAAGCCCATCAGAATAGGAGTCATTTTGGTAAAGAAAGTGGTGTCCTCATCTCCATAAATATATTGTTCAGAGAGGTTAATATCATCAGCTTGAGAACCTTTAATTTCTACTGTTTCGGCTTGGTCGATATTTGCTTCATTAGAATCGCCGGCTTGTAAATTGCCAGACTGGCTTTGTGCCTTTTTAACAGCTTGAGCACTGGCTTCTTGTGCCTTCTTGAGATTTTCGATTTGGTCCTGAATTTGCGCTTGCTTGAGGGTGCTCGTTATGACCTGACGGGACAAGTTTGTTTTGCCAGGATCGGTATTGGTATAAGTTACCTGGTAGATATTTTCGTCCTTGAAGATAAGCACGGCATCGACTTTTTCATCTTTTAAGGATTCATTTGCCTTACTTTCTGTTTTATAATCCTTGGCCTTGATATGTTCCACATCATCTAGGGATTTGACAATACTATCAGAAACATCGACGGCAGCGATGCTGACATTTGTTTCAGTATTAGCGGAAAAAGCAGCATTCATGAGCCACATGATAAAAACAGGCGCCATAAATAATAGGATCAGGGTTCGTTTATCACGTAATAGTTCCAGGAATACTTTTTTTGAAATGGCCAAAATCTTCATTCTAATTCTCCCTCTGCTTTCAAGAAAACTTCCTCAACTGTATTGACACCATATGATGACTTAAGGGCAATGGGGCTGTTAAAGGCGATTATTTTGCCATCAAGCAACAGTCCAACCTTATCTG
>JAKPAB010000189.1 GCA_029779695.1 Bacillota bacterium
TGACAAACTGATATGTACTTCACAGTAATCAGCAAAGTGGTAGACGTTGTCTACTATTACGTCTTTTAAAAGCAACAGATTTTTGGTAAACTGAGAATGCATTTGGAAGAATACCTCCTTTATGGGTGTAGTTTGGCGACTACAGGTATTCGACCAAATGCATTTTATTTTCCTGCCACCCCAACATTTATTTTAGAACCACTATAAAGTAATATAACAAGAGGAATGCTGATGCATTCCTCTTCAATTTGTTGGCAGGTTCCTTCATGAGTATTTGAGAGCCGTGTGCCTGTGCCCTATTCTGCTTCCCGCAGACGCCCAACAATGGAGTGCCAGGAAACGACACGATATACGGCCAGGGGCACGGAGATGCCGAGTGTTTTCGGTACAATGAAAACCGATCGTTCCGGAACTTAAAAAACCCTGCATAAAATGGAAAAGCCCCATTGCGAGCACCCCTAAAAAATAATACCCTTTTAGGTGATGAATCTAAAGGGGGTATAGAAAGGATGCTAACAATGGAGCAAGTATATCGTATCAGAAACATGAGGAAATTTGAAGGTAAAAGTTTAAGAAAAATATCTCAGCTTACCGGGCACGACTTTGAAACTGTAAAGAAGTATATTGAGCAAGATGATTTTAGTCATAATATCCGCCCCAAACAAAGACGAAAAAGCAAATTGTCACCATACAGGAGTGTTGTCACCACATGGCTTATCAGCGATAAGCAAGCACCTCACAAACAGCAGCATACTGCAAAACGAGTATATGACAGGTTGAAGGAGTTGTATGGGGATAAATTTAGTGCCAGTGAAAGAGCCGTAAGAAAATTTGTTGCAGATATCCGTAAGGAGTTACAAACGAATACGGATGGATTTCTTCCGCTGGAACATCCTCCGGGAGAAGCTCAGGCAGACTTTGGTGAGGCTCGCTTTATAGAGAATGGAATTACATATGACGGATATTATTTAAATCTGTCCTATCCTTACAGTAATGGTGGGCACATGCAGTTATTTAAAAGTGCTAACCAGGAATGCTTACTGGAAGGGATGAAAGCAATTTTCGAACACATAGGTGGTGTTCCGACAGCCATCTGGTTTGATAACATGTCTACGGTTGTCAAGAGAATCAAGGAATATGGAGAACGTGACTTAACCAAAGGATTTTTAAGGTTTATGATGCATTATGGTTTTCGGAGTAACTTTTGTAATCCTGACAGTGGACACGAAAAAGGTTCGGTAGAAAACAAGGTCGGCTATCATCGCCGTAATATGCTTGTTCCAATTCCGGAATTTAAGGATTTAAGGGAATACAATAAAGAACTCCTTTTAAAATGCGATAAGGATATGAACAGGATGCATTACAAGGGATATGGGATGATCAAAGATTTATTTCAAGAAGATAAGCAAGAATTGTTCAATCTCCCGAAAGTTCCTTTTTGAAGTATACCTACACGAATTTGCTAAAGCTGACAACTATGGAAAAATCAAATTTGATGGCAGAATTTATTCGACTTCACCTAATATGGCCAGGCAACAGGTTATTGTTAAAGCCGGCGCTTATGATGTAGGAATACTTGATGAGGATTGTAATCATATCATCAAGCACAGACGGCTTTACGGAGAGGAAAAGGAGTCAATGAACTGGATTCCCTATCTTGAACTGATGAGTAAAAGGCCTACCGCATTAAAATATACAGGACTATACAATCAACTGCCTCAAATCCTTAAGGATTATCTGGACAAGAGCGATTATGAAGGAAAAAAGCGGGCTTTAAAGCTGTTTGCAAAAATGACAGCATCTACAGGTATTAACTCGGCAATAGAAGCATTTGAAGAAGGGCTGAAATTGGGTGTCAGTGATGCTGATAGCATTTGGGCGACATATTGTCGCTTAACATCCGGAACTTTACCGGAACCAGAGGTGCCCTTGCCCGATACAGTTCCGGAACTTAAGAAATATTCACCTGACATCAAGATATATGATCAATTAATTGTTCCCGGAGGGCTGCAGCTATGAATTCTGATATATTGATTAAGCGGTATTGCAAAGAACTCCGGTTTGGAATGAATATCTACAATAACTATTCAAAGATTAATGCATCTGATCATGCTGATTTTCTGGCACAGCTTTTAAAGATGGAAATAGAGCATCGAGAACTTGTCAGGAAAAACAGGAATCTGAAATCTGCAGGTTTTGATGTCATTAAAACCTTTGAAAACTATGAATTCAGGGACATTCAGATACCAAATACTATCGGTATTGAAGAATTAAAGTCCGGAGCTTTTATTGATAAGCTTGAAAACCTAATACTTTACGGACCTGTAGGGACAGGTAAAAGCCATATGGCCACAGCAATTGGAGTTGCAGCCTGTTCCAGAGGGAAGAAGGTTAAATTTTATCGAACAGCAGCGTTAGTGAATCTTTTAAGTGAAGCAAAGGTCAAAGGAGAATTGCAGCGATTTATGAAACAGTTGAGGAAAACAGATCTGTTGATCTGCGACGAATGGGGATATATTCCTTTTGAAAAAGATGGCTCACAGCTTTTATTTCAAGTAATTTCAGAATGTTATGAGAAAAGGAGCGTGATAATTACAACAAACTTGGAATTTAGTAAATGGAACGGTATTTTCTATGATGAAAAACTGACAAGTGCGATTATTGATAGGTTGGTTCACCACAGCCACTTGTTGATTTTTCAAGGACAAAGTTACAGACTAACACACTCAACCATGAAATCCCATTAATGGGATTGGGGTGCTCGGAAAATTAAGTTCCGCACTGCTCGAATTTATACTTGCCAAAAACA
>JAKPAB010000204.1 GCA_029779695.1 Bacillota bacterium
TCCTGCCTCTCTTAATCTAAGCACCGGATACGACAATTCCAGATCTTCAAAATCATCCGAAATAAGAGCAATAATTTTTTTCATTACTTTACCTCCTCTTTTCCCAGCTACCTTTTTCAATTCACCATCCTTCTATTTTTTGATTTGATCTACGCATCAATCTTTCTTCACTTTATCACATATTTAAAAATATACTATCCTTTTATATTCATTTTGTTTTACAATTAAGTCTGTAAAATTTCTAGTGAAATATTCTAGCAGGAAAATCTATAATACTATTTAAATCGAGGTTTTAAAAATATGGATTTTGATTCAGATAATCATATAACAGATAATAATGATGGGTCCTATACCATCAGTCCCATTGCCGACATATATACGAATTTTTCCGAAAAGTTTGGAATCCCCAGGCAGTCCGGACTGGCTCCGTGCCGAGGTCGAATCGTATTTCGTGATAATTACCGTACAAGAGATGCGATCAAGGGGCTAGGCGACTTTTCACATATATGGGTCATATGGTCTTTTTCAGAAAATATAGACAAGAAAAAAACACCCACTGTACGACCACCAAAACTCGGTGGCAATGAACATGTAGGTGTATTCTCAACTCGTTCTCCATTTAGACCTAATAACCTCGGTCTGTCTTCACTTAGACTTGAATCTATTGATTATGATGATCCTATTGGACCGGTTCTGATCGTATCCGGAGTAGATATGTTAAATGGCACTCCAATCTTTGATATCAAGCCCTATATCGCATATGCAGATTCTCATAGTGATGCTAAGGGCGGTTTTACCGATGTCATCGATCTACCTGATTTCAAGATCCAGGTCTCTGTCGAAATAGGAAAAAAGATTCCCTATGAGCTAAAGGATGAGATATATTCTCTTCTGAGGCTTAACCCTCGTCCCGGTTATCAGAATGATCCAAATCGAATATATGGAATGTCCTATGCCGGAATTAATATATCTTTCTCTGTTCAAGGGAATACAATAACAATAACTAATATTAAGAGGCTCTAGATCTTACTTGCCCTTCTTGGCCTGTTTCTTCTTCAGAGCTTCTAGCTGCTGTTTCATCTTCTTGGCTTCTACATCCTTAGATGTGCCGTTTTTCTTACCAAACTTGCTCATTTTCTGCCTCTAATCTTTTTTGAATTTATATTTATGTTTTTATCTACATATATCTTGTTGCAAGAACTACGCTTCCTTTATTTAAACTCATTGGAACATCAATTATTCTCTGATTAGATGAACCTCTGAAATGAAGGGTAATATCCTTTTTATCGATCTGAAATTCGCCGTCTACCAGAATATCCAACATACTGAGTATACTGTCAGTCACGTCATTATCATTATCTTTATCCAAAATATCATTAACGTGGCAACGCTTATTATCTTTGTCGCTCAGTTCCTCAAAAATATAACCTGAATACATCCATACTGTTGCCTTGGGGACTTCTTTTTTAACACGACAAAGGAGTTTTAAAATCGTTGGCTGATTTTCTGGTTCCATGGGCTCTCCGCCCAAAAGTGACAATCCATCAATATAATCAGGCTTGAGAGATTCAATAATCTCATTCTCTGTTTCTTCTGTAAAAGGTACTCCAAAATTAAAATTCCATGTCTCAGGATTGAAGCATTCTCGGCAATGATGACGACATCCGCTGACAAAAACTGATGTCCTACATCCTATTCCATTCGCTATATCTGTTTCAAATATCTGTCCGTAATTCATATCTTCCTCACACATTATATATGCTGCAGACAAGCTCATATTAATGGCTTACCTGCAGCATCTGACATAGCTCTCCCCCTCGAGAAGTTACGATTCCCAAGCTATTTTACATAGGACGATTGCCTGCTACTGCTCCATCCTCTTCGGATAGAAGTGGATTACTCATATGAAGTACTCTGTCCTTGATCTCCTGAGTACGTCCCTGATTCCAAAACTGTGTCCCGATATATCCGCATGTACGGCGGGCAACAGACATCTTGCTCTGATCACGATTACCGCAGTTCGGGCATTCCCATATTAATTTTCCGGTATTCTCATCCTCTTTGATCTGGATCTCTCCGTCGTAACCACATACCTCACAGAAATCACTCTTGGTGTTAAGCTCAGCATACATGATATTGTCGTAGATATACCTCATTACTGACAGAACTGCCGGAATATTGTTCTGCATATTTGGAACTTCTACATAGCTTATCGCACCACCGGGTGACAGTTTCTGGAACTCGGACTCGAATTTAAGCTTTTTAAATGCATCAATATTTTCCATAACATGAACATGATAAGAATTGGTTATATAGTTCTTATCCGTAACATGAGGAATGATTCCAAACCTCTTCTGGAGGCACTTGGCAAACTTATATGTCGTGGACTCCATAGGTGTACCATAGAGTGAATAGCTGATATTTTCAGCATCACGCCACTCAGAACACTTATCATTAAGTTTCTGCATAACCTTTAATGCAAATTCCTGACCT
>JAKPAB010000205.1 GCA_029779695.1 Bacillota bacterium
GCATTATTTCATAGAAAATTCCAAATACGGCGTAGCCGTTGTTCCTATCAGCAAGATCCAGTGGGTATACAAATATTCCACTCTTCATAAGATACTTTGGAAGACCCTAAAGATTTCTTATACACTTTATATAACTGCAGACAAATACATATATATCCGTTGTCCGAAAAATATCAAGTCAGATATCGATGGTGTAATTGATTATCTCAGTGAAGCAAATCATGATATACTGGTGGGATTTAGTGAGAAAAACAGGCGTACTATCGAGGACAGATATGAGTCATCTTCTATTTTTGTCAGGCTACGTGCGATCCTTATGAAGCGAATCTGACCGAGAGCTTATATTTATGGCAAGGAACTATTATCAATTATTAGGGAATACAAGGCTTTTATATTCAATTTTTATATACGATCTTTTATCCACAAAATAAAAAATAAAATCCGTTGACATATTTTTATTATTACAATAAAAGTATGTCAACGGATCTTTTTTATATACATATAAGTAACTATTTCATTCTTGCCTGTATCCAGTTCAACAGATCCTCATATACTGTCTCTCGATCGAGCTCATTTAATATCTCATGTCTATCGCCGTGATATAGCTTGATAGATACATCCCGAATACCGGCATCTTCGAACTTTCTATATGCTTCATTGACGCCAAGTCCCAGATTACCAACAGGATCCTTATCTCCTGATACAAATATAATAGGAAGATCCTTGTTGATCTTGTAAATGTTGTTCATCTGATTATCATACAATGTAGCCGATAATAGAACTCTGTATCCGTTAAGGGAAAACATATAGTTATCCAACGGATCCTTATAATATTTCTTTACATTCTCAACGTTCTTTGATAACCAGCTTCTCTCTGGTTCTTTTCCTGTAACATCATAATATTTATAGGGTGAGCTGAACATAAGATTTGCGACAAATCTGGATTTATAATTCCATCCTTTGAATGTCGCTATCAGATTAACGATCAAGCGTCCCATCCTGATAGTTACGTTCTTCTCTGTTCCGGTACCCATGATTATGGCTCCGGATAATCCCTTGAGTTCAGATGACTTTTTAGATAAAAGCATTCTAAGCAGATAGGATCCCATGGAATGACCTAATATAAAAAACGGAAGATCAGGATACTGCTCTCTCATCAGTTTAAAATTGGAGAAAATATCCTCTATCATAACATCTGCCGGTGAGTTGGTATGCATGATGCCAAGCTCGCTCTCATCAGTAACTGTGGTACCATGTCCTATATGATCATGTCCTATTACAGCGAAACCATGATCAGCCATGAAGGCCGCGAATCCTTCGTATCTTAGAATGTATTCCTGCATACCATGACAGATCTGAAGGATCGCCTTGATATTATTGTCATCTGGAGTCCACTTAACTGCATGTATAGTTGATTTAGCATCATCCTTGGATATAAATGTATATTCTTCTCTTACTGCCATATAATCCCCCTCTTATATCGATGTCCGATTAATTCTCTGCAATATTATTTCATATCCTTAACAGTCTTATTAATAGCATCGGCTCCACCTGATAGATCGTTCCACTCTTCCTGGCTCTTTTCCGCATCAGAAAATAAAAACTGTAGCTTATCAAAAAGCATGTTTCTATTTTCTCTGTCAGTAGCCATTAGCTCTTCGAGTGTATCCATCTCCGTCTTTAGACTATCGGCTGACAGCATCTCTTCCATAGCATTATAATGCTTACATTCCTCTAGATTATTTTCGAGAAACTGGGTGATCTTTTTTATCTCTGCATCTTCTTTTTTAGAGATCTCCACCAGCCTTAGAACAGAATCACCTGCTCTATTAAACAGCTCCATCATCGAATTGATCTTATCATCCGCATCATCCGCGTGATTCTTATATTCTTCTGACAGGACTCTTAGTTTCTCTGCTGTTTCTACATATCGTGTTCCTACATCGCCTAGATGTCCGGCCTCTATAGCACTGTTAAGTGCCGCAACACTCATATTCTGTGACAGAGCTGACATTTCCTTGATAATTTCGCTGCATTCAACTGCTGTTTTATCCACAGATCTCATAGGATTCTTAACATCCTCAAGAGTTGTTGAATAATTATCTCTGATCTCTGTCATCTCATTTATCTTTTCAATGCTCTGTTCCCAGCGTAACTGTTCTGTTTCATTATTATCCTTGGAGCTTTTATCCTTCTCTATCAGAAGGGATAGTCCTCTCTTTAATATTCCTGTAGAGTGATCTATATCCGGAGCGATCGTTCCCTTTTCCTGAAGTGACACTTCCATGTCATGCATTTCATCCAAACGATCATCGTACTGGCTCTTGAGGGAAGAGATATTATCCTTAATTTTTGTTGCCTGTTTTTTAAGTATTTCTGTGGCATCTGAATATTCGAGAATTTTCTTATTTAGCTCATCAGCAATTTTCTTATTCTTATTAAACAATAGAATCCTCTTTTCCGCTTTGATTTTTGTGCCATTTTGCACTCACCATGTAATTTTAATTAATTCCTTTTTGGTTTTCAACCCATATAACAAATAGTTCACAGAAAAGATACTAAAAGATAACATCCTGGATCATTACCTGAATAGAGGTCTCTCCTCGAAATACATTTAGAGATGGGTAATATGATATTGTAATATTAACATCACGGCTCGGTCTTCCCATCAATAATTCCCTATATAATCCTTCCGAGTATTTTCCCTGAAACTTTTCCTTAAATATATCACAATCTCTGAACATCAATCCATCCATAGACCTGTCACTTCCCGGAATCTTCAGTTCAAATTTTAGGAATTGTCCTTCTTTTCCGATCTGTTTAATCCTTCTTATTGGAATATTCCTCTCCGCAAAAAGAGGTTTGTCATTTTCATTTCCAAATGGTTCCAGGTTCTCTATTTCATGTATCAGTTTCTGTGAGATATATGAAATAGGCATATCACAATCCAGATACACTTTCTCGGTCAGATCCTCTTCTGTAAGAGTACAGTTTCTGTTCAGCATCTCTCTCAGGCTGTCTACATCCTCATAATTAAGAGACATACCTGCTGCCATAGGATGACCGCCATATTTTTGTAGCAGATCTTCACATTTATGGAGTTCATGATACATAGAATAGGCAGGAATAGATCTTCCCGATCCCTTCACGCATCCCTCGCCCTGAACCAAAACAATAGAAGGTTTGCCGGTACTTTCCCTTACTCTTCCTGCTATGATCCCGGCTACGCTTTCATTGACCTCCTGGAGAAAAAGAACCAGTACCCTGTCAGAATCATACTCTTCTGCCAGTTTAATGGCCTTTTCTGTGCCATCTACTGTCTGTTCCTTTCTGTCCACATTCAATTGATATAATTCATTGGCTATCTGTTCTGCTTCATTTTGATCCTCTGATAGCAGTAGATCTACTCCAAGCTTGGCATCCTTTAATCTTCCGCTGGCATTAAACATAGGCCCTAATATGAATCCTATAGTAAATGAAGTTATGGACTCAGGTTCTATATCTGCAGCCCTCATAAGCGCCATCATTCCTATATTATCAGTGTTCCTTAGCCTGACAATTCCAAGCCTCACAATTGAACGATTCTCCCCGAGAAGAGGCATAACATCACCGATTGTAGCAAATGCAGCATTCTCGAGAAATTCTTCCTCTGCATCTTTTTCAAGGCCAAACAGTTCATACAGAATAGAAACTGTTTTCCATGCCACAACCGCGCCACAGATTCTCTTAAATAAGTACTGGTCTCCGTCTCTGTGAGGATTGACGATAGCATCTGCAGGTGGCAGCACTTCCTGCTTATCACCGTTTTCTTCGCTGTATGGGACAATATGATGATCCGTCACTATCATTGTCATACCCATATCTTTTCCGGTACGGATAGCTTCTGATGCAGCGATTCCGTTATCACATGTGATTATCAGATTAATCCCGGCCTCTTTGGCATCAGTGACCAACCTTTTATTCAGGCCGTAACCATCCCGTACTCTGTGTGGAATATCGAAGTCACAGTCGCCGCCTACGCGCCTGATGGCGGAAACCATTATATAAGTCGACATTATCCCATCGATATCATAATCTCCGATCACCCTTATTTTCTTGTGGTTTTCTACAGCATTTTGTAGAAGCGATGCAGCTCTTTCTGCATCCCTAAGTTTATGCGGATCTCCGAGATCAGCCATAGACGGATGCAGATATTTTTCCATATCCTCTTCCTGAATATCCCGGTTTACCATTAATCGTACCGTCAAGGGATCTACTCCTAGTCTCTCTGCCAGACTATTAAAATCAGCCTTTTTGGTACGGATCATAAATTGTTTTTTCATTTATCTTCCTATTTGATCTTTACTGATTTAGCATGAAAAAGTCATCGATTTTTTCAATTAACCATTCATTTGGCTCATTGGCCAGTTCTCTATCTACATTCACCAGGTACTTCTTCTTTTCTCTGATCAGTTCATCGCCTTTATATTTTTTGGCAAGCTCCGAAAAATATTCATTTATTTTATTATTGTATTCACTTCCGGCCTTGCTGTTAAAGTAGGAATTGTGTTCGCTCCTGCCCTTTTCCTCAAGTTTTAGATATAAGACATCTGGATTCTCGATCTCATTTTTCTTGGAATATATAGATGTTTCATCGAATTTGATAAATGCATCATTGATGCCATGAACAACCAGCACCGGCACATACCTTCCATTGAATGTATTCTCTGATACATCAGAAACATTATTGGAGGTATTCTCTGATCCACCGGAAACAGTATTGCCTGTATTTTCAATCTCAGATTCTATCGGAACCTTCTGATTGATGCCATCTACAGCTGAACAATTGTAGTATTTTCCAAAAAATATCTTTTGGTATATGCCTATAAATGAGCATATAATTCCTGACAATGGTCCCACGGCTGTCTTACCAACCGCTCTTGTAATATCCATAGGCTTGTTAAATCCTGACAGCGAAACAACAGCCTGAACATTATGCCTAAATCTAAGCACCGATGTAACTGCATAAGCACCCCAGCTATGTCCTAGCAGGAATACCTTCATCCCCTTGAACTCATCATGATTTTCGATAAAGGTAAGTTCTGCATCTGCATTTAACATAGATGTCGCCAGCCCTCTGGCCCATTTACCCTCACTGCCATTATATGATGTGGCATTGAATGCCATAACTACGTATCCTCTGTCAACTAATGGAAGCAGGGTCTGCATGTATTCGTCAGGGCCTGACCAAATGCCATGAATGAACAGTATCAGCCCCTTGCAATCAACCGTATCCCCTAGAAACTCCTTTATATCTGAATAAACTGGATAATCTGAATACGAAGCTGATTTATTTCCACTTTTAAATAGATAACCCTTTAGATTATTGCCCTGACACATGCACTGGATATTCAATCTTGAATATCTATCTTTGTATGAATCAAAATGCTTGATCGCTGTATTATCATCGATTTTTAAAGGTCGAAATGTCTGCCACATAAATACCCATGCCAGTATATTAAATAGAATAATAAGCAAAACTATTATTATAACTATAATTTTCAGAGCCATTTTTATTCCTTTCCCGTTAAGCAGATCATATGTCCGTAAAAATAACGCACTTTTGATATTTTAACATATCTTGATTGATAATAAGCATTATATAAACATAAAATATCGACCTCCAATGGTTAGTATTTCATCTAACTATCAGAGATCGATATGTAATTACATTAATGTAAGAATTTAATTCTAATAATCGGTATTATGCAAGTGCTGCGGTGATTATAGCCATTGAATATACCTCAATAGCGTTACATCCTCTAGACAGATCGTTGATAGAAGCATTGAGTCCTAATAAAACAGGGCCGTAAGCATCGAAGTTACCAAGTCTCTGAGCAATCTTGTATCCTATATTACCTGAGCTGATATCTGGGAATATAAATGTGTTGGCATGGCCTGCCACCTCTGACTCAGGACACTTGGTACGTGCTACACGTGGAGAAACTGCTGCATCGAACTGAAGCTCACCATCCATAGGAACATCAGGATAAGCAATCTTGGCCTTAGCACAGGCATTTCTCATCTTATCGACCTTTTCACCCTTGCCTGATCCACTTGTTGAATAGCTTAGAAATGCAACCTTAGGATCAATTCCGAATACTCTGGCACACTTTGCAGTCTCACCACAGATCTCAACAAGCTCATCCTCTGTAGGATCGATATTGATGGCACAATCAGACATAGCAAGTACTTCATTATCTCCTGTAGCACCAGGTCTTACAAGAATGAAGCATGATGATACTACGGAATTACCAGGCTTGGTCTTGATAAGCTGAAGTGCCGGACGAACTGTATCGGCAGTTGAGTATGTAGCTCCACCTAGAAGTGCATCAGCTACGCCCATCTTTACAAGCATTGTTCCAAAATAATTAGCCTGATGCAGAATGTCAACAGCCTGCTCCCTGGTAACTCCCTTTTTCTTTCTGAGCTCACAGAACATATCTATCATCTCATCGCTTCTATCATAGTTATATGGGTCGATGATCTCAGCACCACGAATATTAAATCCGTTATCCTCTGCTGATTTTTCTATTTCTTCTCTATTTCCAACGAGGATAGGCTTGAGAAAATATCCAGCCAGAAGTCTAGACGCTGCCTCCTGGATCCTCTCATCCGTTCCCTCAGTAAAAACTATAGTTTTTGGATTTTTTTTCAGTGTATCGATCATTGTTCCAAAAGTAAACATTGCTTACCTCTTTCTATTATCAATAATTCTTTTAAATTTAATTTTCATTTTATTTATACGACCAATAACTATTCTACTTTAACCTAGCCTATTTTCAAGGATATAATCGAAAACAATTTAGGCAAATCCGGGTTTCTGTCGTCCCACAGTCTAAAGTTATTTTTATACCATAGTCATTCAGTGGTATTGACCGGATATATATAAAATGATATTGTTTTGAACTAATAGGAAAAGGAGATATACAACATGAAAAATACTAAAAAAATGATTTTGGCAGCACTGTTTGCAGCACTTACTTTTACGGCAACAGCCGTAATAAAGATCAATACCCCTACTGTCGGATATATCCATCCCGGAGATGCAATGGTAATCCTGTCCGGAGTCATTCTCGGACCTGGTGTCGGTGGTTTTGCCGCAGGATTTGGTTCTATGCTCTCTGACATCGTTGGCGGATATTTTATATATGCGCCTGCCACATTTTTAATTAAATTCCTGGATGCTTTTCTGGCCGGAGCAGTTGCTAGACTTTTATTTAAACTAACAGCCAAGCTCGAAAATAAATCCGTTCTTCCCGTAATCATCGGTGGGATACTCGGAGAAACTGTTATGGTAGCAGGATATTTTATATTTGAGATATTTTTGCTGGCATACAAAAACGGAGGCTTTGACTCAGCTTCTCTGATCGCCGGCGTCACAGCCTCCGCTTCCGGAATTCCCTTTAATCTGGTACAGGGTATATTCGGGATTGTAGTATCTACACTGCTATTTCCCATAATTAGAAAACTGTCCAAAAACGAACTGTAATAGAACTGCGGTTTATACACTACTATTTCTCATTCTTAAACAGAACTGAGATATAATCCTTCATATACTCCGGGAGATCGGGTGGTCTCCTGGCTGATATGATATTTCCATCGATTACAGACGGTTTATCTATCCATGTCGCACCTGCGTTGGTCATATCATCCCTGATCCCAATTGTGCTCGTTACCATTTTGCCCTTTAATATCCCGGCGGAGATAAGTACCCATCCGGCGTGACATATCTCACCTACCGGCTTGCCGGCATCATTAATAGATCTGACCATTTCAAGAACACTTTTGAATCTTCTCAGCTTATCCGGTGCCCATCCTCCGGGAACCAAGATGCCATCATAATCACTTGGATCTACCTCATCAAATTTCAAGTTTGACTCAAATGGCACGCCATATTTGCCGTGATATATATGGTTTTTTTCTTCCCCCACAATATCGACCTGGCATCCTGCCTCTCTTAATCTGAGCACAGGATATGACAGTTCCAGATCTTCAAAATCATCTGAAATAAGTGCAATAATTTTCTTCATATATGTACCTCCCCTTTCTCACACTGCCTTTTTGAATTGATGAATTATCAGTATTTTATTATCCTATTTAAGGATCTATTATTTTCCACTTTATCACATCCCAAAAAATATACTATCCTTTTATATTCATTTTGTTTTACAATTATATCTGTAGTTTATGTATGGGTAATTTTATTGCATATGAAAACAAATAATATTGATATTCAACAAAAAAATTAAAAAAATATTTAATATAAAATGTTATAAATAATTTTATAAATAATTTAATAAATAATTTAATTCGAGGTTTTAAAAATATGGATTTTGATTCAGATAATCATATAACAGATAATAATGATGGGTCCTATACCATTAATCCCATTGCCGACATATATACGAATTTTTCAGAAAAGTTTGGGATACCCAGGCAGTCTGGGCTGGCTCCGTGCCTAGGTCGAATCGTATTTCGTGATAATTACCGTACAAGAGATGCGATCAAGGGGCTAAGCGACTTTTCACATATATGGGTCATATGGTCTTTTTCAGAAAATATAGACAAGAAAAAAACACCTACTGTACGACCGCCGAAGCTCGGTGGTAATGAACATGTAGGTGTATTCTCGACTCGTTCTCCATTTAGACCTAATAACCTCGGTCTGTCTTCGCTTAAACTTGAATCTATTGATTATGATGATCCTAGTGGACCGGTTCTGATCGTATCCGGAGTCGATATGTTAAATGGCACTCCGATCTTTGATATCAAGCCCTATATCGCCTATGCAGATTCTCATAGTAATGCTAGGGGCGGTTTTACTGATGTAATCGATCTACCTAATTTCAAGATTCAGGTCTCTGACGAAATAGAAAAAAAGATTCCCTATGAGCTAAGGGATGAGATATATTCTCTTCTGAGGCTTAACCCTCGTCCCGGTTATCAGAATGATCCAAATCGAATATATGGAATGTCCTATGCCGGAATGAATATATCTTTCTCTGTTCAAGGGAATACAATAACAATAACTAATATTAAGAGGCTCTAGATCTTACTTGCCCTTCTTGGCCTGTTTCTTCTTCAGAGCTTCTAGCTGCTGTTTCATCTTCTTTGCTTCTGCATCCTTCGATGTACCGTTCTTCTTACCAAACTTGCTCATTTTCTGCCTCTGATCTTTTTTGAATTTATATTTATGCTTTTATTTAGTGCTTTTATTTTAATGTTTATGTTTTAATGTTTATAAATTTTTTATGCTTTATATTCATTAATTCATTTTTTTGCTTACTATCTACATATATTTTGTTGCAAGAACTACGCTTCCTTGTTTTAGGCTCATTGGAACATCGATTATTCTCTGATTGGATGAACCTCTGAAATGAAGGGTAATATCCTTTTTATCGATCTGAAATTCGCCATCTACCAGAATATCCAACATACTGAGTATACTGTCCGTCACATCGTTATCATTATCTTTATCCAAAATGTCCTTGACGTGGCAACTCTTATTATCTTTGTCTCTCAGTTCCTCAAAAATATACCCTGAATACATCCATATCGTTGCCTTGGGAACTTCTTTTTTAACACGACGAAGGAGTTTTAAAATCGTTGGCTGATTTTCTGGTTCCATGGGCTCACCGCCCAAAAGTGACAATCCATCAATATAATCGGGCTTGAGAGATTCAATGATCTCGTCTTCTGTTCCTTCGGTAAAAGGTACTCCAAAATTAAAATTCCATGTCTCAGGATTGAAGCATTCTCGACAATGATGACGACATCCGCTGACAAAAACTGATGTCCTGCATCCTATTCCATTCGCTATATCTGTTTCAAATATCTGTCCGTAATTCATATATTCCTCACACATTATATATGCTGCAGACAAGCTCACATTAATGGCTTACCTGCAGCATCTGACATAGCTCTCCCCTCGAGAAGTTACGATTCCCAAGCTATTTTACATAGGACGATTGCCTGCTACTGCTCCATCCTCTTCTGACAGAAGTGGATTACTCATATGAAGGACTCTGTCTTTGATCTCCTGAGTACGTCCCTGATTCCAAAACTGTGTTCCGATATATCCGCATGTACGGCGGGCAACAGACATCTTGCTCTGATCACGGTTACGGCAGTTCGGGCATTCCCATATTAATTTTCCGGTGTTCTCATCCTCTTTGATCTGGATCTCTCCGTCATAACCACATACCTCACAGAAATCACTCTTGGTGTTAAGCTCTGCATACATGATGTTGTCGTAGATATATCTCATTACTGACAGAACTGCCGGAATGTTGTTCTGCATATTGGGAACTTCTACATAGCTTATAGCACCACCTGGTGACAGTTTCTGGAACTCGGACTCGAATTTAAGCTTTTTAAATGCATCAATATTTTCCATAACATGGACATGATAAGAATTGGTTATATAGTTCTTATCCGTAACATGAGGAATGATTCCAAACCTCTTCTGGAGGCACTTGGCAAACTTATATGTCGTGGACTCCATAGGTGTACCATAGAGTGAATAGCTGATATTTTCAGCATCACGCCACTCAGAACACTTATCATTAAGTTTCTGCATAACCTTTAATGCAAATTCCTGACCT
>JAKPAB010000223.1 GCA_029779695.1 Bacillota bacterium
ATTTGAATCTGAAACCCCTTATTTCTACGGAACGTATGAAGAAGAAAACGAGAGCATTCCTTCTGATAAAGAAAAAATCATCGTTTTAGGTTCTGGTCCTATCAGAATTGGTCAAGGTGTAGAATTTGATTACGCTACCGTTCATTCAGTTTGGGCAATCAAACAAATGGGTTATGAAGCGATTATCATCAATAACAATCCAGAAACAGTTTCTACAGATTTCTCGATTTCAGATAAACTATATTTCGAGCCTCTAACAGAGGAAGATGTAATGAACATCATAGAACTCGAAAAACCAAAAGGAGTGATTGTACAGTTTGGTGGACAAACTGCAATCAACCTTGCAGATAAATTGGCCGCTCATGGAGTAGAAATTCTGGGAACTTCTCTAGAAGATTTAGACAGAGCCGAAAACAGAGATAAATTTGAACAAGCACTTCAGGAATTAGGCATTCCACAACCTCTTGGTAAAACGTGTTTCTCTAAAGAAGAAGCAATTAAAATTGCCAATGAAATTGGATTCCCAGTTTTAGTGAGACCAAGTTACGTTCTGGGAGGAAGAGCCATGGAAATCGTTTACAACGATGCCGAACTAGACCATTACATGGAACATGCGGTAGATGCAAGTCCAGAACACCCAGTATTAGTAGACCGTTATCTCACAGGAAAAGAAGTAGAAGTAGATGCGATTTGTGATGGCGAAACTACAGTCATTCCAGGAATTATGGAACACATCGAAAGAGCGGGAGTTCACTCAGGAGATTCTATTGCGGTATATCCTCCACAAACGCTTACTCCAGACCAGATTGCAACATTGGAAGATTATACCAAACGTTTAGCAAAAGGGTTGAAAGTAGTAGGTTTAATGAATATTCAGTATGTAATTTCTGATGGAAATGTTTATGTGATTGAGGTAAATCCTCGTTCATCGAGAACCGTTCCTTTCTTGTCAAAAATCACAGAAGTTCCAATGGCGAATTTGGCGACCAAAGCTATTCTCGGAGCAAATCTGAAAGATTTAGGTTACCAAGATGGATTGGTTCCGAATAAAGAAGGAATTTTTGTAAAAGTACCAGTATTCTCGTTCAGTAAATTAACAAGAGTAGATGTAACTTTAGGTCCAGAAATGAAATCTACTGGAGAAGTAATGGGCAAAGATTCTACACTAGAAAAAGCCTTGTACAAAGGTTTAATCGGTGCATGTAGAAAAGTTCCTTTACACGGTTCTATCTTATTTACCATAGATGATGTAAATAAGCCAGAAGCTGCAAAATTAGCAAAAAGATTCTACGATATAGGTTTCAAAATTTGGGCAACCAGAGGAACTTCTAGATATTTTAACGAACTC
>JAKPAB010000243.1 GCA_029779695.1 Bacillota bacterium
TATCATGTAAATAAAAAAAAGATATAAATGTTCAAAGAAAAATATTATCTTTGTACCGAGTACTCCATGTCTCGTGCGGAAACAAGTTCCGCAGTCAACCTGGAGTGATAATTTTTAAAATAATGTATTAAATGTATTTTTTACGACAACCTATATTGTCAATTAACAATTAACGAGTCAACCACTTTTGACACAAGACAGGTGGAGGTTTGGTGGAGGTTTGGTGGAGGTTCTGAAGCATCCCATTTTTTGCAAATAATTATCAATCAGAATATTACGAAGAAATGAATACCTCCGGGTGGAGGATGGAGGTATAAAACGAAAAAAAATTCTGAAAACGTAATTTCTAACTGGAAAGTGGACCAAGGTTTATCATTGAAAAGTAGTAGAGATGAATTTATGTCAAATATTATTCGCTTTTTTGGTGTGGAAGCAGTGTGGAAGCGACCGGTTTTGCCTCCACACCTTCCAAATATCTGCCAATCAGATGGATGCAAAGCTGTTTTTTCGTCAGTGGAGGGTGGAGGTAAAATGGGTGAACAGAATCTCGGTGACATGTTGGTCATCCAGCTATGGGAGAACGAGCAGGCATTCATGAACTGGTGGAACAGCGAGGAGTACCGTCCCTGGAAGGAAATGAGGGGCGAAGGTGCCGAAGTGACACTGAGCATTTCTCAGCAAAGACCTGACTAACAATTATCGGGGATGTTGTTCTAACATCCTCTTTACTTTGGGTCTGGTCACATTTCAAGGCTGTTTTCATTGAGCAGGAAATCGAAAATATTGAGAATCAAAATACCATGATCGTCCTGATATGTGGAAATCATACCACCAACTACAACAATCTTCTTGAAGTTGTCGTCAATATGAAGCAAGGAGTTGAATTCCTGTTGACGTTTTTCTTCGGTTGGAAGTTCCAATGCCGATTGTATATAATAGCGTTTAAAACCTCGGTTGCATACGAAATCCACTTCCAACTGGCGGCGCTGAGTCTTTGCGTCTTCGCCCTTGATATACTGTGTAACCGAGCCAACGTCAACAGTGTAGCCTCTCAGTCGAAGTTCGTTGTATATGACGTTTCCCATCAAGTGAGTGGGCTCCACCTGACGAAAGTTCAAAACAGAATTGCGAAGTCCCAAATCAGAAAAGTAATATTTGTGTGGAGTTCCTATGTATTTTCGGCCTTTGATGTCATACCTTGTGGCTTCCTCCATGAGGAAGAAATCCTTGAAGTAGCCAATATAACGGCTGATTGAATCAGACTTTAAATCCACATGCTTTTCACTCTTAAAGGTGTTTGAGAGTTTAGTTGGATTGGTGAGTGCACCTATATTCGAAGCAAGGATATTGAACAGGTCGTTCAATTCATCATTGTTCCGAATCTTGTTGCGCTGTATGATGTCGCGTATATAAGTTTCGCTTATAAGTTCCTTCAGCATGGCCGCCTTTCTGTCGTTTCCTTCAGTCAATACCACCTTGGGGAGACCACCGTAGCGGATGTAATCCTGTAAGCCTTGATATCTCTCACCTTTATAAACCGACATAAATTCTCGAAAAGAAAGGGGATTGATGTGTACTTGTGTTCCACGTCCACGAAACTCGGTAATAACATCTTTTGAGAGGAATTTTGCATTACTGCCTGTTACATATACATCGGCATTGTCGATGTGGAGAAATCCGTTGAGTACGTCAACGAAGTCTTCAAGCAACTGCACCTCGTCAAGAAGGATATAATACATATCACTATCGATAATTTTTTCTTTGACGTACGCATAAAACTTATCAGGACTACGGTATTCTTTATTCGAGAAGTCATCGAATGCCATTTCAATAATATGATCTTCCCTGATTCCTTCTGAAAGCAGCTGCTGTTTGAAAATCTTGAAAAGCAGATAAGACTTTCCCGATCTTCTCAATCCAGTTATAATCTTGACTAAACCATCATGTCTGCAGTCAAGTAACTCTTTAAGGTATCTGTCTCTTTCTATTTCCATAAACGGGGCATTTTATAAGTAATACACAATTTTACCCCGCTAAGTTAGTGTTTTATTTTCAATTGACAATGCCTAAGGGGATTTTTTTGTAATTATTCACGGTTTTGTCCCCGACAACCCAAACGCTCACCTTCAGTAATATTTGGTTTTTATGGTTCATTTGTAGGATGAACCTTAATTATTACCAATTTTACTGATTTATCATTTTTCTTCCGTTTACAACAAAGGTTTCCTTTTCCAAACCGTCAAAACAGACTACTGACTATTAGCATTTATAGTCAACTAATGAGACATTTACGACAAAAGAAATTAATAGCTATGTTTCCAAGGATATACGTTCAGCATAAATTAATAGAAAAATTCGTTTATAATCGAAATAAACTTATATTTGCGGAAAAATTCAGCTATGGATGAAAAATTCAATATTCAAAGAGTATACAATCTTTGGGGTAAAAACACTCCCGATGTGGGTTTCTTGCGTACAGATAATAGCATTCTGTCTATATGATTGTATTTTACCAAAATGTAGTCCGGAAGTTGCTGATACAGATGTAAACGTCATGAAGGACGAACAGATTGTGGTTAAAGCAAGAAAAGAAGGTATCCGGACAAATTCTCATTGATTGAATCTTATTTTATTTGGAATATAAAGACAATTTCGTTATTTTTGCAAAATATATCCCTAGCGTTATGAAACAAGAAATCAAAGTGGACAAAGAGTTGATAGCCTATTGCGGACTATATTGTGGCGCATGTGGCAAGTATATGAATGACAAATGCCCCGGTTGCCGTCAGAACGAGAAGGCAAAATGGTGCAAGATACGAACCTGCTGTGTGGATAACTGTTATCACACTTGTGCAGAATGCAAGATGAATCCGCATGAATGTAAGAAGTTCAACAACTTCTTCAGCAAACTCTTTGCACTGATCTTTAAGTCCGATCGCGAAGCCTGCCTCCGTCGAATCAATGAAATCGGTGAGGATGATTATGCTCAGGAAATGGCGGATAAGAAAATAATGACTATCAAGAAGTGATAACCAATACGATGGTATTGGAAAATAACTTTATAAAATATGTTACATCACAAAGGAACCCAAACAATTGATACAGAAAGGCTGACACTCAGACCCTTTCGTTATACGGATAATGATGATATGCTGACTTATTGGGTCAGTGATCCTAATATCCAGTCACTCTATTCAGAGCCGACTTACAACACACGAGAAGAAGTTAAGGGGCTGTTGGATCAATATATAGCTTCATACGAAAAGCCGGATTACTATCGTTGGGCTGTTATCGAAAAAGAATCTAGCATCTGCATAGGGCAGATTGCCATCTTTCTCGTGGATAACAAAAACTTCTTTTGCGAAATAGAATATGCTTTAGGGAGCAAATTCCATCGTAAAGGTTATGCGTCAGAAGCTGTAAGGTCCATCCTGAAATTCTGCTTTGAGAAAGTGAATTTCCATAAAGTACAGGTATGTCATAAGGAAGGCAATATTGCTTCTCAGGGAGTGATTAGAAAATGCCATTTCATTTATGAAGGTACTTTGCGCGATTTCTTTTTTATGGATGGGAAATATGTCAGTCGTCTATACTATTCAATGTTGAAGGATGAATATGAGAAGTTGTACTGATATCATGAAGATAAAAATAATCATAGAGAATAATCCTTCCCCGTCAGACAAAGACCTTCTTTCAGAACATGGCTTTTCTGCTTGGATAGGATGTGGTGGAAAATGTTATATGATGGATGTCGGCGCTACGGGCAAATGGTCTGAGAATGCATTGAAGATAGGCGTGAATGTGGCAGATGTAGATTATCTTATTCTTTCGCACGG
>JAKPAB010000259.1 GCA_029779695.1 Bacillota bacterium
GTAAACCGTGAACAATTTGCAGTTATCGGTGATGAAAATGTACTTGTGCTACCTGAATATTTAAACACCAATACGGATGCTTATTTTCAGGAATATGGTTATGGATTTTCAGATTCAAAATTAATCGATCCGGTTTCTGGATTATCATTTTCAATAGTTGCCACTATTCATACCCACCAAGATGATCTTAACGGAGAATGGGGTTTTGTTGCACTGCCATCGCACGAAGATGATGCAACCTTCTGTAATTATACACCTAATATTCCCTATTTCACGATGGGATATGATGGTAATATTTATGGATATGTTGGCACAGAAGCAAGCAAGTCCCCAATTGAATTGCCTAGAGGGTATAACAAAGTAAATGATTTACTAAAAGGCGCAAGTCTTCGATTCTTAGTTAAATATAATACTGAGAAATAATTATGAGAAGCTTTAGTATTTTAATATTTGGATTTTTTGCACTTGTATTTCTATTTAGTTGCTTAAATTCTAAAAATCACAAGGAAGTTCAGCAAGAAACCATATTAAGTTCAGGCAACTTTTGCTTTAACAACAACATTGACAGTCTTTTGCATATTTTTATTCAAAAAGCTAATTGTCATGGATGCTATTACGAAATGTACATTGACAAAAAAGATGAAAATGAAACTTTGTTATGCTTAAGAGCTAGTCTTAAGTATCCAGAAGGTATAAATAGCGATGAACTATTAAATGATTATCTTATGAAGAGGAATCCAATGTTGTACTTAATTAAAGATAATGAAACAGTCTTTATTTATAGTGGAATTGAGAATTTAGTTATACCTCAAACATTTGATCATGAAATTGAATTTCATAAAGATACTTCATCATATTTTGAATATACCTGGGTAATCAAGAAAATCAAGCAAGAGTATATGGTTTATGAAGACACCTGGGTAAATCCTTTTGATAAAATTGATTTCAAGAGTGTTATTAAATATGAGATACCTGATTCTATCAACAAGTATAATAAATAAACTTAAACAGGGAACACCTAGTCTTGTTTTTGAATCATTACGATTACGGAAGTCGCTATTACGATCCTCAAATAGGTAGATGGCATAGTATAGATCCAAGTGCTGAATCTTATGATTCATGGACTCCTTATAATTATGCTTTAAATAATCCGATATTTTTTATTGACCCTAATGGAGAAGATGTTTATCTATTTTATTATTTGACTGATAATCATAAGAAAGGAGAAGAAGATGAAGAATCGAATCGAGCTTTCTGGGCTGCAGCTTTAACACGAGCTAATGATATGTTAAAGAATGGAGAGATTGGTGAAGGGGATAAGGCCATCTTTAAGGGAATTTCAAGCACAGATGAAATACAATCAACTATTGAAGGAGATGTAGCTGCAAATAAGGATCAATTTGGTGAAACAAAAGAAGTTGGTATTTGGTCACATGGTGGATTTGATGGTCCATTTAGAGAAAATAAAAACGGAAGTATAGATCAGAAAACAGTATCAAGTTGGGGTGATATTAACTTTAACTGGGTACAAGATGGAGGTAAATTAGGTTTTTATGGTTGCCGAACAGGAAAAGATCCTGATAACAGAGAAGGAGGAAGAAGAGAAGGTCAGTCTGATAAACCATTTGCACAACAATTATCAGGTTATAGCAATATGAGTAGTGTGGAAGTTTGGGGGCAAACACAAAGATCTTGGCCTTCACCATACACAAATGTACGAGTAAGTACAAGTAGTATTAAGAATGGAAATCATCAGCCCCCGACATATTTTGTTGGTAGTGTTGTAGGATCAGTAACAAACAAAATTTCGAATACCATGCCTACTTATGCCTATCCCATGGCTGTGTACAAGAATGGACAGTTTGTTGGTTTTAGGCATCAACCAGGAGCAACATATTAATCTTATATCAATTATGAAAGTGAGGAAAAGTAAGATAATAATAGCCCTAATTCTATTCTTTTTAATTTTTATGCTAATAGATTGGAACTATTGGATGCCTAAAAGGGTTAAATCGAATTTATGGGAATACAAGAAAGGATATTATGTTGGTGAACATATCTCAAATGATCAATACACTATTAAACGCCATAAATTAAATTTTCATGATGGGAAAAAGTGTACTTTCCTATTGGCTTATTTGAATCGATTGGTTATTTATGATTCGAAAACAAAAAAAATAGGATATTATACAGTATTCAAAGGATCAGAAGCTTGGCATTAAAATGAGCCTGTGAAAATTTTTGTGTAAACGAGTAGCCGCCGGGTTTAAAGAACGCCACATCTGTCACCAAATTTAATGATTAATTGATTAAGAATAGACCCCCAGTCTCTTACGGGGAAAGTCCATTTCTTTTCAACATTAGCAATAGCCAGATATACAGCCTTTAAGGCAGCCTGATCATCAGGGAAGACCGTTTTTGCTTTAGTATATTTGCGGATAGTGCTGTAGTCAGGAAGCAAAAATGCAGTGAAAACGGGAAGTGCGACGGCCATCACGGGAATGATAAACCAGAATAAAGTTTTGTGAAGTGCATCCTCAGTCATGATTTTTGTTATGTGAAAAAACACATAACGGTCTTATTTTTGAAAAATCATGAAGCGAATGAGCAAAAATGTTCAGCTAACACTGATATGCTTATCAAGATCCTACTTTATAAGCCGCAGATTGGAAAGCCGGCAGCAGAATGCCGGTGAACGTGGTAAAAACATATAATGAATGTATAAAAACAGACAGGATGAATGACCTATTATTCAGAGTAACAGATTTCCTGAGAGACAACCGTCAGTCAGTCTTATGTATTGTCACCGCCGTAACCGGCTCATCACCCGCCAAAGCCGGAGCAAAGATGATAGTGTTTGATGACGGAGCCCATGAAGGCACTGTAGGAGGAGGTGCCGTGGAGCAACAGGTGATCAGTGATGCCGTGGCCATCATGAAGGAACAAACAGCTCAGTCAAAGAAGTACAATCTTCATAATGATCTGTCAATGGCCTGCGGGGGCATGATGACAGTTTACTTCGAACCCCTTAGGAAACCGGCAAGGCTCTACATCTTCGGGGCAGGGCATATTGGCAGGCAACTCGCCGGATTCACGCCTGACTTTGGATTTGAAACCTTCCTTATTGATTGGCGTGAGGATATCTTCGAGAAAAGTGATAACCTCAGGTACACCCAGATACACAAACCCTATCTCGAAGCTGTTGAGGAGATAACTTTTGATGAGAATACCTATTGCGTCATAGTAACTCCCGGACATGAGATGGATGAAGAAGTTCTGGCTGCCGTTGGCAGGAAGCCTACGGCCTATACGGGAATGATTGGCAGCAGGAATAAAATTGCGACACTGCGAAAGCGGTTCCTGGATGAAAAGATTCTTACCGAAGATGAACTGAACCGGGTTGACATGCCTATTGGCATCAGATTCAATGCTATTACACCGGCAGAGATATCCATCAGTATCCTTGCCAGGCTTATTGATGTTAAAAACACGCGATGATACAGGATAAGATATATAAATTCCTTAATCTGAACTATAAAGATCAGGTTGAGGGTTTGAAGATTGATGAGGTTTGTTTCGGTTCCCATCTGACTGCCGTCAGGCTTACAGACGGAAGCTATGGTGTTGCATCCACTTTGTCAGGCAAGCAACGTCATTGTACAAAGCAAAACCGTGATTTCGGGGATTTCTCCCCGTTAAATATCAGAAATCAGAGCGTTAAGTCACTATTCGAGACACAGAGGCTGTCGAATGCCATAGATACTCTCAGAATAGCGGTATTGAACGCGATATCGTCAAGAATACTGTCAAGTGGCAGATACAGGGTCATTGAGGACAAAGACCCGATTGAGTTGATTGACCTGAAGGAAGCCGGAACGGTAACTATTGTCGGGGCGTTCCATTCATATATTGAAGCAGTTGCTGCTGCCGGCAGCAGGTTACATGTTCTTGAACTGAACAGGGATGCGCTGAATGAAGAGTGCAGGAAGTATTATGTTCCTGCCGGGGATTATGCAAAAGTTATCCCGGAATCAGATGTGGTGATTATCACCGGCATGACACTTGTGAACAACACTATTGACGGTCTGCTCTCAGTAATAAAACCCGAGACGAAGGTGATTGTCACAGGGCCATCCAGCAGCATTATACCCGATATTCTTTTTGAAAATAGAGTCAGTATTATTGGAGCCACTAAGATTGAAAAGCCTGAGCTGCTTTTCCAGTTAGTCAGCGAGTTTGGCACAGGATACCACCTGTTCAGATATTGTGCCCGCAAAGTCTGTATAATTAACGAGTGCGGGCAGGCTCAGTGAAGGGCATCTGACATCAGGATAATCCGGGTGCTTCACAAGCATCAGCATAATCCGGGCTGATTCACTGGCATCGGGGCAATCCGGGGAGTCTATAGAATACTTTGTGTAAACGCCTGTATTCAAATTCTGCATCTATCTTCAAATTTAATCAAAAATTGCTGCAAGATCATACCCCAGTCCCGGATGGGCAAGGTCCATTTTTTCTCAATATTGGCAATTGCCAGGTAAACAGCCTTGAGGGCTGCCTGATCATGAGGAAAGACAGACTTAGTTTTAGTGTACTTTCTAATACCCCGGTTCAGGCTTTCAATAACATTGGTCGTATAAACTATTTTCCTGATTTCCAGCGGATAATCGAAGAACTGGGTTAATTCGACCCAGTTATTTCTCCAGGATCTGACAGCGTAGGTATATTTATGGTTCCACTTCTTTTCAAAATTTTCAAGAGCCTGTTCTGCTGCCTGAAGGGTGGCAGCATGATATATCTCCTTCATGTCAGCTGCAAATTCCTTTTTGTCTTTCCATACCACATACCTCAGGGAGTTACGGACCTGGTGTACAATGCAGAGCTGGGTGTCAGCCAGTGGGAAAACCCCCTTGATGGCCTCGGTAAAGCCACTCAGGTTATCAGTGCTGGCAATCAGGATATCTTTTACGCCACGAGCCTTTAGATCAGTTAAAACAGTCATCCAGAACGAAGCACTCTCAGTCTCTGAGATCCACATGCCCAGAACCTGTTTTTTGCCCTCCTGGGTAAGCCCTATAACCAGATAGACAGTCTTATTGACAACCTTTCCGTTATGCCTGATTTTAATCGATATGCCGTCCATCCATACCACAAAATATACTTCCTCTAGGGGACGGTTCTGCCACTCCTTAATCGACTCCATCATGGAGTTGGTGATAATGGACACGCTGGTGGAGTCTACCCGGACTCCGTAGATCTGTTCAATCTGCTCCTGTATATCAGTAGTACTCATACCCCGGGAATAAAGACCTATGATAACTTCAGCAATCTCATCAGATAACCGGCTCTCGTGCTTTGGAACAACCTTAGGATCAAACTCGCCATTGCGATCTCTGGGTACATTTACCGTAATCTCTCCCAGGTTGGTTTTAAGTGTCTTGGTGTAATCCCCATTGCGTGAGTTACCGCTGTTATCACCTTCTTTGGAGTGTTTCTCATAACCCAGATGGTCCGTCATCTCGGCTTTAAGCATCTGGTTGATCCCTTCTTTGAACAGCTCACTGAAGAAATCATCAAAGTCCTTCCGGTCTTTAAAATCTTTCCAGAAGTCTTTCGGAATGTCAAGTTTCTTTTTCATCGCTAACTGATATTAAAATTAAAACTAATAAACTTTCGAGGTTAGCTTTCCCAATTTTTGTGTTGGCAAAGCTACCTCTCAGTTAGCGTTTACACAATCTAATCTATACTCCCAATCCGGGTGCTTCAGGGGTAATTGCTATAATTATTCCATGGGTTTATGTGTCTGAGGAATCTATCATCTGGCACAGCTCAACTGTTCATTCCCCCAGGTATTTTTTGTAATCATCCTGTGTGTTTATATTTCTCAAGGGCGTGTCATCAGCCATCTCCATGTTAATTCTGGGGAAAGAATTAAGAATGTCCGCAAGCGTTATTGCAAGATCATGAGTGTTGGCTATCACTCTGATGACTGAGGAGGAGATCAGGACGGGATGACCTCCCTTGCCGGCATAAACAGGTGAGCACCACGCATCCGGGTCACGCAAAGCGAAGAGTCTGTTGATGACATCCCGGTTTACAAAAGGATTATCAACATTATGAATAAAACAGAAGTCGGCTTCAGTGACCTCGTTGATACCTGTTCTTACAGAAGAGAACCTTCCTGACTCAGGATGCTCGTTTATTATAAACTTCACGTGTGAAGGGACCCTTAATCTTCTGCAATCGGGTTCTATTGACTTGTTTATGACACATATCACGGGGTTACAGTTAAAGCTGCCGAACTCGTTGATTATTTTCTCAATGAAAGTGGTTGAGCGGTTCCACTTCAACAGTGCCTTTGGTTGTCCCATTCTTTCCGAGAACCCGGCAGAAAGAATAATTGCGGGGCAGGTATCTGCCGTAGTTTTTTTCTCATTCATCATGATACTTTTATTCTTCTTTTGGCTCTTTGCCTGAAGGGGTCAGCGTTGCCATAGCTTACTCTTAAACAGATGTCTTCAAAAAGAGCCTCTTTCAGCAGAGAGGGTCTGATCTTTTCCCTGGATTCTATCACGAGGTCAAGGGTAATCCTTCCGTTTTCATTTTTCAGGAATGCATTGAATCCTCTTACAGACCTGTTGGAAAAAATCAGGTTATCAAGCTGGTATATATTCAGGTGTCTGCCGTTTCCTATCGGGATATTGTTTGATACACGTCCCTCAACAGGGGAGATCATGTGCGTTATGCCACCACATTGGCATGGGG
>JAKPAB010000265.1 GCA_029779695.1 Bacillota bacterium
AAATACTATGGACAAACAATTAGAACTGACTGAACAACAAATAGCTATCATACATAAGATCCCTTTATTCAGGGAAGTATCCCCAGAACTGAAAGGGAAACTACTTGATAAACTCGATTATTTTCTCACACCTTTGAAAAAAGGAGATGTTATCATAAAACAAGGTACCTCGTGTGTATGTCTTCAAGCTAAAGTTCACCAGTCGCACTTAAGTGTTTTGTATTTCAAACCTAGTTAAATTAATTCATATTTTTTGTTTTCAAGACCTCTATTTTTTAGTGGGAGGTCGTTAAAAACAAAAAATATTTAGTTTGGTGTATTTTGAGTTAGTAATTTACTTGTATGATAAGCTGTTTTTCTATTTTTGAGGGATTGTTCTTTGATTCTTTGACGTTCTTTTAATATCAATTCTCCTCTACCCAGATAGACATCCTGTGGTGTCAGATTATTCAAAGATTCATGGTAACGTTCTTTGTTGTAGTAGTCTACATACTCTCTGATTGCTTCTGTAAGCTGATCTGGTGAGTAATAATGATGCAAATTGACCACTGATTTGAGACTTCTGTGATACCTTTCAATCTTACCTTGCGTTTGAGGATGTCCGGGCTTTCCATGAATTTGATCAATACCATATTTGTCTGTCAAAAAACTATTTAGATCCTTCGAGATATAACAAGAACCATTGTCTGACAATATCTTAGGAGGAGCTTTGGATCTGATCTTTGCTTTGATCATCGCTGCATCTACAGTTCGCATCACATCTTCTGCTTTCATGCCCTTACACAGCTCACAGTGAATAATATAACGACTATAATCATCCAAAATAGTTGATAAATGATACCATCCCCAACCTTTGATGTTGAAATAGGTGAAGTCGGTCTGCCACATCTCATTTACAAACTTAGTCTTGGTATGAAACTCATCCCCTGCAATCATAAAACTATGATAAGCAGGCTGAATGAGACCTCTTTCCTTCAAAATACGATAAACACTCGATTCTGAGATATACATTCCTGTTTCATCCACCATCTTCACAGCCAGCTCTCTGGACGATCTATCAGGGTATTCTAAGGCCATCTCTACAACAAGTTCTCGCTGATCATCAGGAATATAGTTCCACTGTCTCTTGCTCCTTGACTTTGGAGCAAGTCCATCAATACCATCCTTACAGTATGCATGATACCAATTGTAGAATGTTCGTTTGTGAATCCCCAATGAATGTAAACTCTTATTTACACCCTCTGGACTACGGGAAACGAGCAACACAATTTCCGTCTTCTCTTCTGCTGAAAATCTCATATACCTCTTGTAATGAATGCTTAATCCAACAGATCCAAGCTTTTTTTTACAATGTCGTAACGAATCACCAAATCTGCAAGAGACTCTTTGAGAAGACTGTTCTCCTTGCGAATCTCTTTGACTTCGTCTGATGTAGCTTCTCGCTGTTCATCGCCCGACAAGCGTTTCTTGCCTGCTTCCACGAAGTCTTTAGTCCATTTGTAGAAGGTAGGCTGAGAGATGCCATGTTTGCGACAAAGCTCAGCAACAGATACTTCGGCTCGAATGCCTTCCATGACAATCAATATCTTTTGATCTGAGGAATATACTTTCTGTGTTTTACTGCGAATCTCTTTGATGAATTGACCACTAGAACTCCGTGATTGATTACTGGAACTACTCGTTTTTTTACTCATGATAGCGAATGTTTTGATAGTTAATAAATATACTCGTTTTTATCAAAACACTTAAGTCGAAATCAAGACAATCGGTAAACTTTATGCTGAAGATATACACACTGATATATTTATTTTTGAGACTCGTTAAAAGACTAATAATTATCTTTAATCTATTAAACTTTAGCGTATGAAATGGTAAACATTTAATGTGCTTTTCTTCATTCGAAAAACCAAACTGAAAAAGTCGGGGGAAACACCTATTGAATACTGTTTAAATTTATTGTGGTTGGTAATACAGTTATCGTTTCTGTTTCCATGGGTCATAGTAATGTTGTTCTAACATTTTCCGCACATCTGATATTTTATATAATATCTTACCCTCTATCTTGTAAAAGGCTATAAAACCCTTATCCCGATAATCTTGAAGGGTGCGGGACGATAGACG
>JAKPAB010000274.1 GCA_029779695.1 Bacillota bacterium
TCTCAGCGTACAGCATCATTAATGTATGCAGATCAAATTATCGTTATGGAGGACGGTATGATAGCAGCAATTGGTACACATGAGAAATTGATCGCATCTTGCGAGGTTTATCAGGAGATTTATTACTCACAATTTAAGAAAGAGGAAACAAAGAACAAGAAGTTGAATGTATCTAATAATGATATTGCAATTAATATAAAAGAAAGTGAGGAGAATGCATAATGAAAAAGCAAAAAATGAGTCAATCCTCACAGAAAGCAATTATTTTAAAAGTATTAAAAAGAATTAAGAAATATTGGGGGTTTTTAGTTTTATCTATTATGATGGCAGTAGTAACGGTTGTTTCAACATTATATGTACCAATTTTAATAGGTAATGCAATTGATTATATAATAGGACCGGATCAGGTTGTATTTGCAAAGATCATAAAGATTTTAATTCAAGTCGGTGTGATTGTGGGAATCACTGCATTCTCACAATGGATCATGAATATCTGTAATAATAAAATAACCTATCATGTGACGAGAGATATCCGAGATGAGGCATTTGAGAAGATTGAGATCCTGCCGTTAAATTATATTGATTCCCATTCCTATGGAGGAATCATCAGCCGTGTTATCGCGGATGTGGACCAGTTCGCGGACGGACTGTTAATTGGATTTACACAGTTTTTCACAGGTATCCTTACTATATTTGGAACGCTGATCTTTATGCTTCGAATAGACGTTAGGATTACTCTTGTAGTTGTTTTGATCACGCCGGTTTCTCTCTTCGTAGCAAATTTTATTGCGAAAAAAACATATTTGATGTTTAAGAAACAGTCAGAAGTGCGAGGAGAGCAGACTTCTATAATAGATGAAATGATTGATGGACAGAAAGTGGTACAGGCATATGCATATGAAGATCAAGCATTGCAGAAGTTTGATGAAGTTAATGACAGGCTTGAAAAGTGTTCGTTAAAGGCAATATTTTTCTCATCTATTACGAATCCTGCGACTAGATTTGTCAACAGTCTTGTATATGCAGGCGTGGCTGTTTCCGGCGCATTTGTTGCCATTAATGGTGGGATATCAGTTGGACAGTTGTCCTGTTTTCTTAGTTATGCCAATCAGTATACCAAGCCTTTCAATGAAATATCAGGTGTCGTTACAGAATTGCAGAATGCACTTGCGTGTGCTTCACGAATATTCGAGCTGATTGAGGAAGATCCAGAAGTTCCAGAAGTAAATGATGCAGTATCATTATCCAATGTGGACGGAAGTGTATCTATTGAAAATGTCACATTTTCATATTCGGATGACATAAAACTCATCGAGGATTTTAACCTGAATGTAAGACCAGGACAAAGAGTGGCGATCGTAGGACCAACCGGATGTGGAAAGACAACAATGATCAATTTATTGATGCGGTTCTATGATGTAAAAAAAGGAAGTATATCAATCTCTGGAATTGACATCAGGGATATGACAAGAGAATCATTGAGAAATGCCTACGGAATGGTATTGCAGGACACTTGGTTAAAAGCTGGTACTATTCGTGAAAATATTATTATGGGCAAGCCGGATGCAACAAAAGAAGAGATCATAGCGGCATCCAAAGCGTCACACTCCTATGAGTTTATTAAACGTTTATCAAATGGATTTGATACAGAGATAGAGGAAGACGGTGGTGAGCTATCACAAGGTCAGAAACAGCTTTTGTGTATCACCAGAGTAATGCTTAGCCAGCCACCAATATTAATACTCGATGAAGCAACGTCATCTATAGATACAAGAACGGAAATTAAAATTCAGAATGCCTTTGCAGAGCTGATGAAGGGAAGAACAAGTTTTATCGTTGCACATCGATTATCAACGATTCAGTCTGCAGACATAATTTTAGTTATGAAAAATGGAAAAGTAATAGAGCAGGGGAATCATGAAGAGCTACTTGCACAGAATGGTTTCTATTATAATCTGTATAATAGTCAGTTCCAACATTAAAAAGATGGAATCTGATTTTTATAAAATAGACCGGTATTCGCTTTTCTTTTACTAATCTCGAGAAATTAGCACTCAACAGTTGACAGTGCTAACAAACAATGATACAACTAATTCATACGAGAATAATTATAGACAGCATGAATAGGGAACTGCATTAACAGTGCCTTATATATAAAAATTTTCATATTATATTAGTGTTTCATGAATAATGAAGGAAGGGAGAAACATATGAATATACAGAAATTTACACAGAAATCTATGGAAGCTATGCAGAATTGTGAGGCATACGCATCGGAATATGGTAATCAGGAGATTACAGAGGAACATATGCTGCTGGCTCTGTTAGAACAGCAGGATGGACTCATCCCAAAGCTCATAGAGAAAATGGGAATCGATTTAAATTATTTTAAAAATGATGCCCAGAACATGGTGGCAGGACTTACCAAAGTAAGTGGCGGTGGTCAGGTATATGTCTCAAGAGAATTAAATGATGCCCTAAACTATGCTGAAAATGAAGCAAAGGCAATGGGAGATGATTATGTATCGGTAGAACATATCTTTTTGTCGATAATGTCTCATCCGGACAAGGAAATTAAAAATAAGCTCAAGGAATTTGGCATCACAAGAGATAGATTTTTAGAGTCCCTTTCTACAGTCAGAGGCAACCAGAGAGTAACATCAGATAATCCGGAAGCTACCTATGGTACGTTGGAGAAGTATGGCTATGACATAGTTGAGAGAGCAAGAGATGGCAAGCTTGATCCTGTGATCGGACGAGATTCGGAGATCAGAAATATAATAAGGATCTTATCCAGAAAGACAAAAAACAATCCTGTTCTGATAGGTGAGCCTGGCGTTGGTAAAACGGCAGCAGTTGAAGGACTTGCAGAGAGGATCGTCAAGGGAGATGTACCGGATACTCTAAAGGACAAGAGAATATTTGCGTTGGATATGAGCGCATTGGTAGCAGGTGCAAAATACAGAGGCGAATTCGAGGAGAGACTGAAAGCTGTTCTAAAGGATGTCAAAGAATCCAATGGCGAGATAATTCTGTTTATAGATGAGCTTCATACTATAGTCGGAGCCGGCAAAACAGATGGCGCAATGGATGCAGGCAACATGCTAAAGCCAATGCTGGCAAGAGGAGAGCTGCACTGCATCGGAGCCACAACGCTTAACGAATATAGAGAATATATCGAAAAAGATTCTGCACTGGCCAGACGTTTCCAGCCGGTTATGCTGGATGAACCATCGGTAGAAGATACAATAAGTATATTAAGAGGACTCAAGGAAAGATATGAAGTATTCCATGGTGTCAAGATATCTGATGCCGCCCTTGTTGCAGCAGCTACGCTTTCAGATAGATATATTTCAGACAGATTCCTGCCAGATAAGGCTATCGATCTAGTGGATGAAGCTTGTGCATCCATCAGAACTGAGCTTGATTCTATGCCTGAGGAAGTGGACGAACTTAACAGAAGAGTGATGCAGTTACAGATCGAAGAGACTGCTCTTAAAAAAGAAAATGACAATCTGTCCAAGGAGAGATTGTCCAATCTCAGAAAAGAGCTGGCTGAGGAAAAGGATAAGCTCAGCATAATGAAGGCTCAGTGGGAAAACGAAAAGAGCTCAGTCACTGGGGTATCGGCTATTCGAGAGGAAATAGAAAAAGTAAAAAATGAAATAGAGACAGCCAAACAGAATTATGATCTGGACAAGGCAGCTGAACTTCAGTATGGCAAGCTCCCGGAGCTTACTGGGAAGCTCGAACAGGAAGAGCAAAAACTAAAAGGCAAGGATCTGTCCCTTGTTCATGAAAATGTTACTGAAAATGAAATCGCTGAGATCGTTTCAAGATGGACAGGAATACCAGTAGCAAAACTTAATGAAACTGAGAAAAATAAGATACTTCATTTGGACGAAGTCCTAAAGCAAAGAGTAAAGGGTCAGGATGAGGCAATTAATAGAGTTACTGATGCAATTATAAGGTCAAGAGCCGGAATTAAAGATCCTTCCAAGCCAATAGGATCCTTCCTATTCCTAGGGCCTACCGGCGTAGGCAAAACAGAACTTGCTAAGACGATCGCAGGCACACTTTTTGATAATGAGGACAACATAATCAGAATAGATATGACTGAATATATGGAAAAGTATTCAGTGTCTAGACTCATCGGAGCGCCTCCGGGATATGTAGGATATGACGAAGGCGGACAGCTGACCGAAGCAGTCAGGAGAAAACCGTACTCAGTGGTTCTTTTTGACGAAGTCGAGAAAGCACATCCCGATGTATTTAATGTGCTTCTACAGGTGCTGGATGATGGACGTATCACCGATTCTCAAGGCAGAACGGTAGATTTTAAAAATACGATAATCATAATGACTTCAAACCTGGGAGCAGAGGCTCTTTTGGATGGCATTGATGAAGAGGGCAGACTGGCTGATGGAACAGAGGATCTGGTCATGGAGCAGGTGAGAGGATATTTCCGCCCTGAATTTATAAACAGATTGGATGAGATCATATTCTTTAAACCTCTGGGAAGGGATACAGTCAGAAGCATAATAGAATTGCTTCTTGATAACCTTAATAAGAGACTGTCTGATAAAGAGATCAGTGTAGAATTAACAGATGATGCTGTTTCATATCTGATCAGAACCGGCTATGATCCGCTATACGGAGCAAGACCGCTTAGGCGTCTGCTGGAAAAATCAGTAGAGACTCTAGTCGCAAGGATCGTTTTAAGCGGAAATATCAAGATCGGAGATAAAATCATTATCAGAACTGAAAATGATCAGTTAGTAGGAAAGGTCCAGTAAGACAGAGGACCAACTAAAAAATTAAAAATCGTGCAAGCTATAGAAATGTCTATGACATCCTACTTGCCTCTATTGATAATAAATAGATGAAACTTTGAGATGTTTCTCGGAGTGTTGTTTATTAGAGGTTTGTAAGGGTATGTCATAGACATTTTTTATGCAAAAGCAGTATATAAATTAATTTTCTTGTTTATTTTTTGCCATATACCTCTTGAAAAAAAGTTGTACACATATATAATAGAAAATGAATTATCAAAAAGCTAGAAATTCATTTTTGCCAAATATAAGCGTAAAAATAATGCAAAAATGAAGCAAAATATTAAATGTAAATTCATTAAAGCTAAATAACAGATATATATAAATAGATATATAAATTAGAAAAAGAGATGAAAATAAATGAAAATATTTTTTTATGTTCTAATTATTTGTATCAGTGAATTAGTAATAGTTGAAGAAAGATAACTAAAAATAATATGGTTATACATTTGAAATGGATGTATGATGCATACATATTGATGATTTAGTGAAACAAATAGGCAAAAGTAAAACAGAAACTACAGGTTTGGGAGGACAAAGATGCAGTCTTACAGTGAGATGACGCACGATGAGCTTTTACGTGAAAGAGAGAGCCTCAGGGCAGCTTATAAAAAATATCAGGAGATGGATCTGACACTTAATATGGCCAGAGGCAAGCCTTCTTCTGAGCAGCTGGATCTATCAGCAGATCTTCTGACATCAGTCACGGCAGATGATATTACAGATCCTGCTACTGGAATAGATACCAGGAACTATGGCGGCGTGGATGGTCTCCCTGAGGCTAGAGCGCTTATCGCATCGATGATAGATGCCAAGCCTGAGCAGGTTATCGTGTATGGCAATTCTAGCTTAAATATCATGTTCGATACAGTGGCCAGAGGAATGTTAAAGGGATATATGGGAAGTACACCTTGGGCAAAGCTCCCTGAGGTAAAATGGATATGTCCTTGTCCAGGTTATGACAGACACTTTGGTGTGACGGAGTACTTTGGCATCCAGATGATAAATGTACCTATGTATGAGCATGGTCCTGATATGGATATGATCGAAGAACTCGTAAAAGACCCTGCTGTTAAGGGATGCTGGTGTGTTCCCCTTTATTCCAATCCACAAGGTTATATATATTCAGATGAAACAGTTAAAAGGTTTGCGGCTCTTGAACCTGCAGCAGAGGACTTTAGGATATTTTGGGATAATGCATACTGTGTTCACCATCTATATGATGAGCCTGATAAACAGGGCAAGATCCTAAATATTTTGGAAGAATGCGAAAAAGTCGGTCATCCAGATATGGTTTTTGAATTTGCATCGACCTCCAAGATAAGCTTTGCAGGTGCAGGAATTGCCGGAATGGCAACGTCCATTGCTAATAGAGAAGATACGATCAAGGCTCTTAGTGCTCAGACAATAGGCTATGATAAGGTTAACCAGCTTCGTCATGTTAAATTTTTAAAGGACAGAGAAGGCATTAGGCATCAGATGTCTAAGCATGCAGAGTCTCTTCGCCCGAAATTCGAAGCATTACTCAATATATTATATGAAGAACTTACAGGCAGAGATGCCGGTGAGTGGACCGAGCCATTGGGAGGTTATTTTGTGACCTTTACTACCAAGCCCAATCTGGCTTCAGAAGTTATAAAGATGGCAAAAGAAGTTGGAGTTACCTTAACAGGTGCTGGGGCCCCTTTCCCCTATCACTGTGATCCGGAAAATTCCATCATTCGTCTGGCTCCTTCGTACCCTAAAGAAGAGGAGCTGGAAATGGCCATCAAAATATTTGCCACATGCGTACGCCTGGCAACTGTTGAAAAACTGCTTGGATGAAAACTGCCTATAAATCCCCTTCAAATTTTGTAAGATTTGGCAGATGATTCGCGATTGACAAAAAATTATCAAAACGCTATAGTAGAAACAAATGTAATGCGAGTACTTGTTTTGATGTTAAAAACATAGAAGTACACAGAATATAAAGAATGTTTTCTAGAAGGGGGAACAACATGACAGAATTTAAAAATCTGAAGCTTGAAGTGGAAGATGAAATAGCAGTTCTTACGATTTCAAGACCTGGAGCACTTAATGCACTTAATTCAGAGACACTTGAAGAACTTAATGCTGCACTTACAGAAATCGAACCAAGGGACGATATTAAGGTTGTAATACTGACAGGTGGTCCTGATAAAAAGGGTAATGAGTTCAAGTCATTTGTTGCAGGAGCTGATATTTCAGAGATGGTCAACTTCACAGCACCTGAGGCAAGAGCTTTCGGGATACGTGCTTCAGTTCCCTTCTTTAAGCTTACAAATATGAGACAGGTCACAATTGCAGCTGTTAATGGATTTGCACTTGGTGGCGGATGCGAGATATCTATGTCATGTGATATCAGAATTGCTTCTGATAACGCTATTTTTGGTCAGCCTGAGTGCGGTCTGGGAATCATACCCGGATTCGGTGGAACTCAGAAGCTTGCTCGTCTGGTAGGAATGGGACGTGCCAAGGAGATGATATTTACATGTGATAATATTGATGCTGCAGAGGCATATAGAATCGGTCTTGTTAATAAGGTAGTTGCCAAGGAAGAACTCATGACAACAGCTAAGGATATGGCTAAAAAGATCATCAAAAAAGGAAGCTACGCCGTATCAGTTGCCAAGGCTGCTATAAACAATGGTTATGACATGGACATCAAAAATGCAGTCGAGATGGAAGCTAACCTCTTTGGCGTAGTTAATGATACACATGATAAGAAGGAAGGTATGGGCGCATTTCTCGAGAGAAGAGAAGGCACACTTACAGACTTCTAAGATACTTATATAAAATAAATATATAACCTCAAAATAACCTCAAATAACCTCAAATAACATTAAAAAAAGATGTAAGAATGATAGTCGTTCTTACATCTTTTTTATTGCTTTTGCCAAGCTATGTAACCATTACGTTATGACAAACGGAATTCAAAAACAATATGTCTATTTACTCATGTCGATCGACTTCATTATAGCAGCATGTATTCCCTCCATAACGGTGCCTCTGAAGCCCATTTCTTCCAGTGCTGCCAGACCTGCAATAGTGGTTCCACCAGGGGATGTAACGGCATCTTTTAATTCTCCGGGATGTTTGCCGGTCTCTAGAACCATTTTCGCAGAACCTAGAACTGCCTGCGCTGCAAATGTGTAGGATTTCTGGCGGGGAAGCCCGGCACGGACTCCCTCATCGGCCATGGCCTCTATCATCATATAGATATAGGCAGGAGATGAACCGCTTACCCCGGTTACAGCGTCCATGAGATTCTCGGGAATCTCTTCAGATTTGCCGAAACAGTTGAATATTTTTGATGCCAGAGCTTTATTCTCTTCTGTCACGGACTCACTGTAGGAAAGAGCTGACATAGCCTCACCTACGAGAGCGGGAGTATTGGGCATAGCTCTTACGATCTGAAGATTTTTACTTGCATCAGAATGACCAGAAAACTTGTCGCAGCCAATAAGTGAATTATTGATGACTTCAAGGCTCTTACCTGCCATAACAGAGATTATTAGCTGATCAGGGTTGAATAGTGATTTGATAGTATCTGATATTTGGCCAAATACAGCAGGTTTGACAGCTATAAAGATCACTTTGGAATTTTTGACGATTTCAGTATTATTAGATTCAATATTTATATTGTACTCTGATCTCAGACGATTGCGAGTAGCTTCAGAATTAGCGCTTGCAGCTATTTTTTCGGGGACAGACAGTGAAGAACCTATGATACCCTTTAGAATAGCACTTCCCATATTACCGCATCCTATAAAACCTATTTCATATTTATATGACATAATTACCTCCATAATTTGAATTAATATCAGATCAATGTTCACATGATCTAATTGCCTGGGAGGATCCCACTGACATCATGAGTATAGCCCATTTTTGACATTTTAAAAAGAATGAATAATATTGATTGGAAAATTCAAGAGGTGTATTATTTTTTTATAAAAAGATGATCTCTCTGCTAGAATCAATAGTATAAATTAAATATAGTCCAAACATAATATAGGTAACTGTAGCTACTGTTTATATTTTTTAGGTTTAAAACAAACTGTAAAAGAAAGCAGTGAAATAGATGAAGATTCTTGCAGTAGATTATGAAAAACCAGAGTTGGAAGTTCTTTTGGATGCTATAACGGAAGTGGCTCCTGAAGCTGAGATACATGCCTTTCAAAGTGGGGAAAAGGCACTTGAATATGCAAGAACAGATATGTGCGAAGTCGCGTTTCTCGAGATAAGATTAAGAGAAATGACAGGTCTTGAAGTGGCGCTTAATCTTAAAAAAATATGGCCATACGTCAATATAATTTTTACCAGTGGATATGATGAATATGTAATGGAAGCCATGAAGGTAAGGGCTTCGGGATATATCCTAAAACCTGTTACAGCAGAACAGGTAAAGGATGAACTTGAAAATCTCAGGGTACCTTTGGCTCCGGCAAAGAGCAGAAATCATGCACAAACATTTGGGAATTTTGAACTCTTTGTGGATGGAAATGCCGTTGATTTTGATTCTACTAGAAGCAAGGAACTATTGGCTTTTCTGGTAGACAGAAGAGGAGCAATGGTTACAAATGGTGAGATCGCAGCTACCATATGGGAGAGTAATACAAATATTGCTTCCACACAGGCTCAGGTCAGAAAAGCTAGGGCTAATCTGATTTATACGCTTAATAATTGCGGCGCCGTAGATATACTGAGGATATCCCGATACGAAATTGGCGTCAATCCAAAAAAAATGAGCTGTGATTATTGGCAGTTATTAGATCATGATGAGAGAGTTTTGAATAGTTTTAGAGGAGAGTATATGTCTGGCTACAGCTGGGCAGAACCTACGCTTGGAAGCCTTATGAGTGAGTTTATGTGATATTAGATCAGTCAATTATTTTGTCAAGTTCACATTTTATAAAAATTGTATTATAATACCCTAGACTATGTATAATTAGTAATATATTAAGAAGAGAGGAAAGAATCAAAAATGAAGATTATTACATTTGCGATTCCGTGCTATAACTCACAGGATTACATGGAAAAATGCATCAATTCGTTATTACCAGGCGGAGATGATGTGGAGATTATTATTGTTGATGATGGATCTACAGACAGAACATCGGAGATCGCAGACAAATATGCAGAACAGTACCCTGGGATAATAAGAGTTATCCATCAGGAGAATGGTGGACATGGCGAGGCAGTTAATACAGGTCTTAGAAACGCTACCGGATTATATTATAAAGTAGTTGATTCTGATGATTGGGTAGATGGCGAGGCATATGCCAGGGTTGTATTTACACTTAAAGAGCTTGTAAAAGAGAATCATCATATAGATATGCTTCTTACCAATTATGTGTATGAAAAGGTATCTGAGAATCACCAGAGAAGAATGATATACTCACCTCTTTTCCCTGAGAACCAGATCATTGGATGGGGAGATATGAAGAGAGTTATCAAGGGATTTACCATTCTGATGCATTCTGTTACATATAGGACAGAGATGCTAAGAGATAGTGGAATGGTGCTTCCCAAGCATACATTTTATGTAGATAATCTGTTTGTATATGAACCGTTGCCATATGTTAAGACTATTTATTATCTGAATGTTGATTATTATAGATACTACATCGGAAGAGAAGGACAGTCAGTTGCAGAACAGACAATGATAAAACGTATCGATCAGCAGCTAGCAGTTAATTACAGATTGATAGAAGGCTGTGATGTCTGGTCCATAGAAGAACCCAATCTAAGGAATTATATGCTGTCATTTCTGGAAATGATCACTGTTGTCAGCACATGTCTTGGATATCTTTCAGGAACGGATGAGAACCTGCAGAAGGTCAAAGACCTATGGAATCATATCAAGGATGTCAACCCTAGAACTTACAGACATATTAGGTTTGGAGTATTTGGCAATGCAATGAAGATCCCTGGAAAAGTAGGAAGAAAAATGGCTCTTAAAGCTTACCATTTGAGTCAGAAATATATGGGTTTCAATTAACAGATAGAAAATGAGGATAAAACATGTGCGGAATTATAGGATATACAGGCAGAATGGCGGCCCAGAATATACTCTTAGACGGTCTACAGCGCTTAGAGTATAGAGGCTATGACAGTGCCGGAATAGCCTTTTTCAAGGAAAACACAGGGCATATTTCGGTCAGAAAAACTGCAGGTAAGGTCATGGATCTTAGGGCTATCTGCGATGATGAGAATTTGTCAGTATGCGGAATAGGTCACAGCAGATGGGCTACCCATGGTGGAGTCACCAATGCCAATGCTCATCCACACAAGGTAGGGGATGTGGTTCTGGTTCATAATGGAATAATCGAGAATTATCATCATCTTATTGAAAAGTATCACCTCATGGGGCAGCTGAAGTCAGAAACAGATACAGAGGTCGCATGCGCTGTTATCAATGCCAATTATAATGGTAATCCTGAAGAGGCTATTAAAAAGGCAGTAAGTGAGCTTAAGGGTTCTTTTGCTTTTTGCATAATGTTTAGCAATCATCCCGGTGAAGTGTATGCTATTAGAAATGTCAGTCCGCTTGTAGCCACATATGCTCCTCAAAATGGTTCCTTTTTGGCATCGGATCTGACGGCATTTATTGAATATTCCAATAAATATTTCGTGCTTCCAGAATATCATATACTTAAAATGACGAAGGATGGAATTACACTTAATGATCTGGATGGCAAGACAGTTGAACCTGAGTATATGACAGTAGACTGGGATGTATCTACAGCAGAGAAGAATGGATACAATCATTTCATGATAAAAGAGATCCATGAACAGCCGGATGCATTTGAGAGAACTGTAGGCCCTAGAATTAAGGACGGAATGCCTGATTTTTCAGATGATAATATTCCTGATTCACTTTTTGAGGGAATCAAGGACATTACGGTTATCGCCTGCGGAACAGCTATGTATGCAGGAATGGTAGGACGTACTCTGATTCAGAATAAGATAGGCCTTCCGGTAAAAGTAGAGATCGCATCAGAATTCAGATACGAACGTCCTACGATTACAAAAGATACACTTGTTATCGTGATTTCACAGTCCGGTGAGACAATTGATACACTTGAAGCACTGAGACTCGCTAAGTCCAGAACAGATAGGACTCTTGCAGTTGTTAATGTCAAGGGTTCAACAATTGCCCGTGAGAGCCATTATGTAATGTATACTCATGCAGGTCCAGAGATAGCAGTAGCCAGCACCAAGGCATATACGGTACAGGTAGCAGCACTTTATCTGATCGGAGCTAGAATAGGTGTTCTATCAGGAGAAATAGAAAACGATGCTGTAAGAGAATTTATTGCCAAGTTTAGACAGGTTCCTGAGCATATTAAGAGCGTTCTTCAGATGGAGGATACTATTCGTATGTATGCCAATAGGATGACTAATGCCAAGGATACATTTTTCATCGGAAGAGCACTTGATTATACACTTTCAATGGAGGGTGCGCTGAAGCTTAAAGAGATCTCATATATTCATGCCGAGGCATACGCAGCAGGGGAACTAAAACATGGAACGATCGCACTTATCAGTGAGGGTGTTCCGGTAATCGCTATTGCTACCCAGTCTAATGTCTATAGCAAGGTTATATCAAATATCCGTGAGGTCAAGGCAAGAGGAGCGTATGTTATTCTTGTTAGTAAGGATCAGGAGATAGAGGATAATACAGTTTGTGATATTCATATACCGCTTCCTGATATAGACGATGAACTTACAGTTTTTGAATCTGTTGTAGTTCTTCAGATTCTGGCATATTACACATCAGTTGGAAAGGATATCAATCCTGATCAGCCGAGAAATCTGGCAAAATCAGTGACTGTAGAGTAAAAAGATGGATAATAACAATCAGTTTGATACAAATGATAACAATTCTAATTCAGATGTGAGTGGAAATAATACTCAGCAGAATTACCAGGATCAGAATAATACTCAGCAGAATTATCAGGATCAGAATCAGAATAATACTCAGCAGAATTACCAGAACAAGAACAATAATCAACAGAACTATCAGAACCAGAACAATTCCCAGCAGAATGGCTATGAGAATAGCAATGCTGGAGCATATTATGGACAGAATCAGTATAACCAGCCTAATCAGAATCAGGGTCAGTTTTATGGTGGTCCATATGATATGCATAATAACGGATATAACCCTCAGCAGAATGTACCACAGAGACCATATTCTACAGGATTTGGTGTAACATCCCTTATCCTTGGTATTGCTTCGATCGTTCTGTTTTGGTCAGGCCTTAACATTGTGGCAGGAATACTTGCTATTATTTTCGGAGCGATCCAGTTGGGTAAAAACAAGCAATTTGCCAATACGACCAATGGTGTTTCAATCGGCGGTATTGTATGCGGAATTATTGGAATATTTTTAAGCGTTATATTTTATACTGTTTTGGTTCTTGGAATTTTCAGATCTGGTCTTGCAGGTATCATCAAGAATGAGATAAAAGACAATGGCGGTTATGAATATAAATATAAATTCAATAATGGCGATGATCCATTCAATTTTGATGATTATAATATAGAAATACCCAATAAGGATTGATATTTTCATAATTAATGCCGATATAGGAATTGAGAGTTGCTCGGTTGACGCTAACAATTCCAGGAGGTTTTTATGAAAATCGCTTCATCACAAGTGAGCCTCTCCTCAGACGTCCGTAAATTATTGATTCATCAGAAGAGAGTCAGCTTCAATCAGGGTTATACCCTGGAGGGAAGCATTGCGGATACATCCAAAGGAGTGCTTACGAGTCCTGACAAGGATGGACAGGATGAAACAAAAAAGGGAACCAGTTTTAGTGATATTCAACGGATGGCAGAGGAAGCATTTGATACCCTTGATAGCAATAAGGGCACCGATAAGTCTGGCACGGCCAACATCCAATCGATTAAGGGGAAATCATCTGTAGGAAGAATCTCACTTCCGGACACAGCAGTTACATCGCTTACATTACTTCTTAATCTCTTACGCTCTATTGGTGGAGGCAAGAAATCATTAAGGGAACTTAAAAAAGTAATTGGTGACAATGACAACACATTAAATAATGAGCCAAATATTTTTGACGAAATGTATGGATTTTTGGGGGGATCGTCCAATGGTTTTGGGACTAACAGTAATAACGATTCCATTTTTCCATATTTGACCGGAAGTCTTGGATCATCCGATGAGGATCAGGAAAATGGTTCATCTGGTGGAATAATGTACAATACAACTGAATTCAGTGCAGAATGTACCAGTGTAACTTTTCAAGGTAAAGGTACAGCCTGTACCGAGGACGGTAGAACGATTGATTTCAATGTAGAATTGAATATGTCCAGTACATTTATCAAGGCAACTTCTATTGATATCAAGGCACCGCGTTTGAAACTGTGTGATCCTTTGGTGGTCAATGTTGGTAGTGATGTCACGTCAGTATCAGACAAGAAATTTTCATTTGATCTGGATAATGATGGCAAAATGGATAACATTTCTATGCCACAGAACGGATCGGGATTCCTAAGCTATGACAAAAATGGTAATGGCAAAATCGATAACGGAAGTGAACTGTTTGGAACGTCAAGCGGTGATGGATTCCGAGATCTGTCTAAGCTTGATTCAGATAAAAATGGCTGGATAGATGAGAATGACGATGCCTGGAGTAAACTAAGTGTATGGTTCAAATCTGCTGACGGAAAGGATACACTTATGAGCCTAAAGGATGCCGACATTGGTGCAATATGCTTGGGATCGGTTAATACGCCAATTGAATTTCGAAGTGATTCCAATGAAAAAACGGTTAATGCTCTTTCTAGAAGTACTGGTGTATTTTTAAAAGAATCCGGGGGCTCCGGCACCATACAGCATGTAGATTTTGCAATGTGAAGAGAAGAATAAAGGCAAGAATAAAAGTAAGAGCTAAATAGATTTCTAAATAGTAGTCTATACCTTATAAAAAGTCGAAAAAAGGATGTCACGTATAATGTGGCATCCCTTTTTATGTAGATAATGATAAGTATATGAAAAATAAAAAGATTTTAGTTGAGAATTTGTATAAATTTTTTGAAAATTGAATCAAATTAAGCGAATTCTGTTATAATAGCACAAAACAACTCATGATGTACTACATAAAATGGGGGAATTATGATAGATACAGATCAGAATATAAGACCGTTTGCTGCACATTTAAGGAAGGCAAGTGGGGATTCTTGCTACACTATAAGGGATGAAAATTTTCAAGAAGAAAAAGTTGAAGTGCAACTAATAAAGGATCATCTGAATAATACATCTAAACTTGCATCCAAATTTGCCTCAATATTTGGAGCTGAAGAATATGCTTTACAGATAGGACTGGCACATGATATTGGAAAGTATTCTGCAAAATTTCAAAAAAGGATATGGGAAAATGGACCTAAAATTGATCATTCGACAGCAGGAGCAAAAGAAGAAATAAATATTAATAACTGGAATATATTTGGTGTTGTGGCTGCAAGCTGTATAGCAGGTCATCATGCTGGACTGTTAAATGTGGGATCTAATTATGATAATAGCAGTGTAACAAAGAGTCTTGGAGCTAGGCTCAATAAAGAAATACCAGACTATTCAAACTTCAAAAGTGAAATAAATTTAGATAAATTGCAGAAAAGGCATGCATTCAATATTGTTGGCTCATCCCAAATAGATAAAGGCTTGTTTAGTGTAATGTTTTGGACTCGTATGATTTTTTCTTGCCTGGTTGATGCAGATTATTTAGACACAGAACTGTTTATGAATTATGGACTGTCAAAAAGAGACTCGGGCGACGATATAAAGACTTTGCTAGATGATTTAAATCAATACATAGGTCAAAAAAATTGGCTTGAAGGTAAAGGCCATATTAACCAACTAAGATCCGATATACTACGAAATTGCATTGAAAAAGGCAAAAGCTCAATGGATGGAGCATATACACTTACAGTTCCAACCGGTGGAGGAAAAACTGTAGCTTCACTGGCTTTTGCACTAAATAATGCAGTTACAAAAAACAAGAATCGCATTATATATGTAGTTCCTTACTGCTCAATTATTGATCAGACAGTAGATGTGTTCTCTGACATTCTAGGTAAAAAAAATGTTCTTGCACATTACTCGAATATAGATATTTCCGAGAATGACGAAGATGACGATTTGAGATATTCAAAAAAACTTGCAACAGAAAACTGGGACAAACCGGTTATTGTTACAACTGCTGTTCAATTTTTTGAATCATTATTTGCATGTAGAACTTCTCAATGTAGAAAATTGCATAACATAGCCAATGCTGTTGTGATTTTTGATGAGGCACAGACAATACCACAACAGTATATGAAACCATGTATTTCGAGTATTCTAGAGCTTATCAACAATTATAAGTGCACTTGCGTTTTTTGTACTGCAACGCAGCCTGCACTAAATAGATTTCTTAGAAATACATATATAAATTATGTTTATGCGGATATGAAGACAACTGAAATATGCGAGGATACCGATTATTTATATAGAGAATTTAAACGTGTAACATATAAGAACAAAGGTAAGATCAGTGATGCAGAAATTGCAGATGAGCTTATGAAGCAAAGTCAAGTACTATGCATAGTCTCTACCAGGAAACATGCTTATAACCTATATCATTTATTGAAGGGAGAAGGAAACTATCATTTGTCGAAATGTATGACATCAATAGATATCAAAAGTACATTAATCACAATTCGAAAGAGGCTTAAGGATGGGAAAGTTTGTCGTGTCCTTGCCACTAATCTTGTAGAGGCAGGAGTAGATCTTGACTTTAAAATTGTATATAGGGCAAAAACAGGACTTGACAGTATTATTCAGGCAGGAGGAAGGTGCAATAGAGAAGGCAAATATCCGACAGAAGAAAGCATGGTATACATTTTTCAGCCTGAAGACAAATATTTGATTCATTTACCAGAGATGATAAAAAGACCGGCCGCGATAACATTTGTCCACAACAATGTGTACTACCACCACAGCACGTCGCTCCCTATGCGGGAGCGTGGATTGAAATATTTATGTGCGAGAACATGTATGTGTGCATTTAAAAAATCCTGAATAATTCTAAAAATACAACTTGTAAAAACCTATAAAAAAAGTGTAAAAACGATTTTTGGATTAAATTTAGAACAATCAGAGCATGGAAACCATATTGCGAACTTTGGGTTCCCATAGTATTATAAAATACGTGGTTTGCGTGAAAAAATTAACTAGAAATATATGAAACACTTATAAATAATTCAGAAGACCAGGAGTTAAAAATGCCAAAAGTAACAAAAGATGAACGTAGAATGACCAATGTGAATGATTTCGTAATGGATCCTAATTATGTTCCGGAGGACCCTGAAAAGGCAGAAATTATTTTTCAGATTGGCTACATGATTACTGATAGAATGGACAAGAAGCTTCACAAGAGCTTGAATTATCAGGACCCTGAGTACTGGTGTCTTGATGAGATTCTCACCAAAGAGGAAGCCAAGTTAATGCTTAGCTTCAAGAAAACCAGAACACTTTATAATGTAGAAGAGCTCGCACAGATGAATAATATGTCTGTAGAGAAGGCACAGGAAATAGTAGATCATCTCTGTTGGATAGGAACTGTCGAATCAGATTATAAAGAAGAAGGCGGAGTTAAATATTACGATGTGCCTATCTTTGTTCCTGGAATTGCCGAGTTTATGTTGATGAATGCTGCACTTATGGAGAAGCATCCTAATATTGCGACATTTTTTAACCTTATGACTCAGATGCCACTGGAAGGCCTGACAGAAATGGTACCTCTTGGGGGATCTGGAGTAGGAATGCATGTAATTCCGGTTGAAAAGGCAATTGAAACAGAAAATAAATCTCTTAGCATAGAGCATATCTCTCATTGGCTAGATAAGTATGAAGGTAAGATGGCTGTAGGAGTTTGTAGTTGCCGTCGTCAGCAGAGGATCCGTGGAGAGGGCTCAGGAGAAATCGAGGGAGAGTTCTGTATCGCGCTTGATAACCTGGCAGAATACATGGTTAATAGACAGTCTGCCAGATACATCGACAAGGAAGAGGCAATTGAGATCTGTGAAAGAGCCGAGAGACACGGATTCGTTCATCAGATAACTAATATTGATGGTGAGGATAAGATCGTCGGACTATGTAACTGTGCTCCTGGAGTATGTAATGCTCTTAGAACATCACAGTTATTCAATACACCCAACCTTTCTCGTTCAGCATATAGAGCCAAGGTTGATAAGGAAAAGTGTGTAGCATGTGGTAAGTGTGTTGAGGTATGTCCTGTAGGAGCTGCGAAGCTTGGACAGAAACTCTGTCACGCTGACGGAGCTGCATTTGAATATCCCAAGACAGAACTTCCTGATGCTAAAAAGTGGGGACCTGAGAAGTGGAATCCTAATTATAGAGAAGATTCCAAGCTCAATTGCTATGAGACAGGAACATCTCCATGTAAGACAGCATGTCCTGCTCATCTTTCAGTTCAGGGTTATGTCAAGATGGCATCAGAAGGCAGGTTTATGGATGCCCTCAAGCTGATCAAGCAGGACAATCCATTCCCTGCAGTTTGCGGAGCTATTTGCAACAGACGTTGCGAGGATGCCTGTACAAGAGGAACTATCGATAAGCCTGTTGCTATCGATGAGATCAAGAAATTTATTGCTGCGCAGGAACTTGAAGCAGATAAGAGATATATCCCTCTTTGCGAAAACGACGAGGGCAAGATATGGGAAGATAAAAAGATCGCAGTCATTGGTGCAGGCCCTGCAGGAATGTCAGCTGCTTTCTATCTCAGACAGCATGGTTATCCTGTTACGATTTTTGAAAAAGAATCAAGAGCCGGTGGTATGCTTATGAATGGTATCCCTAACTATAGACTAGAAAAGAATATTGTTCAGGCCGAAATAGAGATACTTGCAGATATGGGCGTAGAATTCAAATATAATACAGAGATCGGCAAGGATATTACACTTCAGTCCCTTAGAGATCAGGGATATAAGGCATTTTATGTAGCAATCGGAGCTCAGGGCGGACGTATGACTGGAGTTCCCGGCGAGGATGCTGAGGGCGTAGTAACGGGAGTTGACTTCCTTAGAAATGTCAATCTTGGTAATATCAAAAAGATGGATGGCGATGTAGTAGTAATCGGAGGCGGTAACGTTGCAATCGATGTTGCTGGTTCTGCAGTAAGACTTACAGATGGTCATGTAACCATGCTTTGTCTCGAGGGCGAGAATGAGATGCCTGCAGCCAAGGACGAAGTAGCCGACGCTAAAGAGTGGGGCATTGATGTCAAGAACGGATGGGGTCCAAAAGAGATTCTGACCGAAAACGGAAAAGTAACAGGAATCGTATTTAAGAAGTGTACGTCCGTAAAAGATGCTGAGGGAAGATTCAATCCTCAATTCGATGAAGATAATACAATTACTATTCCTTGCTCTAATATACTTCTGTCAATCGGACAGTCTATCCAGTGGGGCAATATGCTTGATGGAACCAAGGTAGAGCTTAACAGAAATATGACAGCTAAGGCTGATCCTACTACACTTCAGACAGCAGAGCCTGACATTTTTGTAGGTGGAGATGCTTATACAGGTCCTAGATTCGCAATTGATGCTATTGGAGTAGGCAGGATCGTTGAAAACTCCATCAACAGATTTGTACATCCTGGACAGAGCATGAACATTAACAGGGATCTGCGACAGTTTGTAGAGCTTGATAAGGAAGACATCAAGGTTGAGGCATTTGATAATGCTGACAGACAGGCTCCCGGAATGAAATCAGGCAATCCTGTTGAGACCTTCAGTGATCTGAGAGCGACATTTACAGAGGAACAGGTCAAGACTGAGGCAAAGAGATGTCTTGGATGCGGAGCTACAACAGTTGATGAGAACCGTTGTATAGGATGCGGACTCTGTACCACAAAGTGTGAGTTTGACGCTATTCATTTAAACAGAGATCTACCAGATGCTTCTCATATGAGAAGAACAGAAGATAAACTTAAGGGCGTCCTCCCCTATGCGGCTAAGCGTCAGTTCAAGATTATCTTTAATGGCAATAAGTAATACAATAACAGGAGATTTTATATGCACGAACTTGGAATAGTGACTCATGTGGCAGATACCCTTGAGGACGTTGCAAAGGAGAATAATCTTACAAAGATAGGTTCGGTCACTCTTGAGGTCGGAGAAGTATCCGGAATCATGACTGAGTACTTTATAGATTGCTGGGATTATTTTAAGGCGAAGAGGCCTCTTCTCGAAGAGTGCTCACTTAAGCTGGAGACAACTCCTGCCGTTACTCATTGTGAGAACTGTAATAAGGATTATGCTACGGTAGAATATGGTAAGACCTGCCCTCACTGCGGAAGTGGGGAGACATTCCTGCTATATGGAAATGAATGTTCCATAAAAGAAATCGAGGCAGAATAAATTCTGGTATGGAAATCTACTCCAATTAATATTAGAATAACACAGAAGGCATTAGTCCTTCTGTGTTTTTTTTATATAGATTAATGAGGTGTGCGGTGTCAGATATGAATGAGAATAAAAAGCTAGAGGGAATATCTACCAGTGATATCGTAAGAGAACTTAATAATAGAGAGATGAAGTCAGACTCTGGAATGAATGGAGCCAGAGGTGAAGCGCCTAAAACCGGTTGGATTATTTTGGGCGCGTTTATATATGCATTCGGACTTAATGTGTTTATTCAGCCACTTAATTTTTACAGCGGAGGATTTACAGGAGTAGCACAGCTTATTACTTATGCATTGGCCCATAATGGGATTAAATTTTACAATATAGATTTAACTGGTATTTTGTACTACATTCTGAATATTCCTGCGTTGATCCTTGCAGTGAAGTCCATGAGAAAGAGATTTATGGTCAAGACCATACTGGCTATAACATTTATGACAATTGCCATGACGATTGTGCCTATTCCGGTCAAGGCCATTATAGATGATCATCTGGCATCTGCCATTGTAGGTGGCATTTTGTGCGGTGGTGGAATAGGAATGATACTGAGAAACGGTGCTTGCGATGGTGGACTGAATCTGGTGGGTATGGTAATGATAAATGGCAAGCTTAAGGCTTCCATAGGTCAGTTCGGATTTGTATGTAATCTGGTGTTGTTTGCAGTTTGTCTGTTTTTGTTTGATATACCGACAGTTATATATTCCATACTGTTTTCACTGGTGGTTTCTGTTACATGTGATATGATACATACCCAAAATATCAATTCTCAGGTTCTGATAATTTCTAAGCGTGAGGACACCAGTTTGATGGAAGTAGAAATAATGGGAAGACTGGGAAGAGGACTTACCCGAATAGATGCAAGCGGAGCCTTCTCAGGTCAGAAGGTTAAACTGTTTCTCATATATCTAAGCAAGCATGAGGTTATGAGATTGAAGATACTGGTTAAACAGTATGATCCGGAAGCTTTTATTGCAGTGGACAGCGGTATTGATGTAGATGGATATTTCTTGAAAAAGTTGACCTGATGGTATTGATTGATGAATTGAAAAGAACTACTATAGCAAGTGTGCGAAAGCACTGCGCGGGAAACCGTGAAACAACAAGAAACAACACAACACAATAGAATAATTCTGCTAGGGGTGCGTTTTTACGCTGAGAAATACCCTTTAACCTGATCCGGATAATGCCGGCGTAGGGAAGCTTTTGTTTTGTACTCCTTTGCAGAAAATGCTGAAAGGAGTATTTTTTATGAGCAATTTGTTATTTAGAGCAACAAAGGATGGAACATATACATTTACCACAGCAGGATTTACAGCAATGGTTGTTGTTATGCTAGTGGTTTTACTTCTTGGTGTATTTGTTTTTGGAAGAAAAAAGGGCGGATCAAACGCCAAGCAGATAGCTTTTTCAGCAATGGCAATAGCACTGGCTATGGTCACATCTCTTATCAAGATTTTTGAGATGCCAATGGGAGGATCTGTTACACTTCTTTCCATGTTGTTCATAGTTATGGTTGGATACTGGTACGGACTTGGAAATGGTCTTATGGCAGCAATTGCATACGGAATTTTACAAATGGTTATTGACCCATATATAATATCGTTCCCGCAAATGATGGTTGATTATGTTTTTGCGTTCGGAGCACTGGGGCTGGCAGGATTGTTTCATAACAAGAAAAACGGTCTTATAAAGGGCTATATTATAGGTGTCATCGGAAGGTACTTCTTTGCTACACTTTCAGGAGTTATTTTCTTTGGTATGTATGCGCCAAAGAGTTTTCCAAATCCTCTTGTATATAGCTTAGCATATAATGGTAGTTACCTCGGAGTAGAGGCTGGAATCACTATTGCGATTCTGCTACTCCCACCTGTCAGAAGTGCAGTTTCTAATGTTAAGACAATTGCAGTAGGTCAGGAATAAAACAGTAGGCTGATGGCAAGTAAAACCCTACTAAATTGACGAAGCATAATCTCAATGCTATGATGAAAATCAGAATGAACGAGTCCATATATGAGGTTATATTAAAGTACACTTGGATGTAAATAATCTAATAATATTCATGGGCTTTCTGGTGATCAATAAGGAGACATACTTGATGAGATATGGGAAATTTCTACCTAAAGGCGGAGTCATTGGATTCATAGCACCATCGTTTGGATGTGCAACAGAACCATATATAACAGAGTTCGACAGTGCGATAGATAAGTTTATCAAAATGGGATACTCAGTTGATATTGGACCTAACTGCAGTTCTGATCAGGGAATAGGCATCAGTAATACACCGGAGAAATGTGGCGAAGAGGTCAACGAATATTTCGCTTCAGAAAATAATGATGTACTTATATCATGTGGTGGCGGTGAATTAATGTGTCAGGATCTTCCCTTTGTAGATTTCGATATGATAAAAGAAAATCCGGCCAAGTTTTTTATGGGTTATTCTGATAATTCAAATCTTACATTTTTGCTTCCAACGTTAACAGACACGGCAGCGATATACGGTCCCTGTGTCTCATCTTTTGGAGCTGAAAATTGGCATGAATCTATAAGTGATGCTATGAACGTCCTCACAGGGGAGAATCTTACGATTCATGGATATGATATGTGGGAGAGTACTTCACTGAAGGATGAGGAACACCCATTGGTTTCCTATAACCTTACGGAAAAACATAATATCATTTCGTATATTCCAGGGAAAAAAGATCTGATTAGGACTTCAGCTATTGGAGAGGGCAGTGCGAAAAATATCAAAAAAGCTGAATTTTCCGGAAGGCTTATCGGAGGATGTCTCGATTGCCTGGGGACATTGGTGGGAACCAGGTTCGATAAGGCTACAGAATTCTGTGGAAAATATGCAGATGATGGCATTATATGGTTTTTTGAATCTTGTGAATTAAATACAATGTCAATGAGAAGATATCTATGGCAGTTAGATCAGGCTGGATGGTTCAAAAACGCTAATGGTTTCCTGATCGGACGACCGTTTATGTACGATCAACCATTAATGGGACTTGATCAATATGAAGCAGTTCTTGGGATACTTAGGAACTATAATGTTCCTGTAATAATGGACCTGGATATAGGACATCTACCACCGATGATGCCTCTTATAGAGGGCGCATTAGCGGATGTTTGTTTATCAGAAAATGATTTTCAGATAAAAATGCAATTGATATAAGGGTAACTTTATCGTAAATAGGACAAATCATAGATAAAAATAACTTTATAGCAAATAGAATAATGAATCTGAGACAAGAATAAATTCGCTATATAGATAAAAAAGTAAGTAAAAAAAGAAGTGATGCATAGAGCACCACTTCTTTTTTCGGCTATAACAATTTAAAATCATTCATCTTGAATAAAAGTGTTCTTTTTCTGAATTTTTTTAAACAGAAAATGCCATACGATAATCGAATATACACCTGTAGCAATCCAGGCGGCGGGATCGCTAAATGCTGCCAGTGGATAACTCTTTATTACCATTGAAACATTCGCTGTAACAGCCCTTGCAATGAGCTCGATTATTCCACCGATCATTGGCAGCATCCCATAACCACATCCCTGCATCATATTTCTATAGATAAAAATCGCAGAAAGAGGTATGTAGAAAAGTGAACATAATTGAACGTATACCTTTGCCCATGGCATAAGGGATGGAATAATAGAAGCATCGCTAAAGAAAAGGTGCATAGCAGGTTCAGTTAGCGCGATAGAGAGAACTGCGGCAACAATAGAATATACCAACATTATGAGACAAGATATTTTGATTCCTTGCTTTATACGATGATAATTGCCGTTACCATAGTTCTGACCGCCGTAGGCAGTCATGGTCTGTCCCATAGCTGGCATTCCTTGGGTAAAAAGATTAGTGACCTTTGAAGCTGCTGTAAATGCGGCAATTGCAGCAGAACCAAAATGATTAATGGCTGTTTGCATTATCATGGTTCCTGAGGCTGTAATCCCGAATTGAAGGGCCATAGGTATTCCAACCACTAACTGACTTTTGGTATCTAATTTAGATAAGTACCAGTCTTTTCTTTTGGGCGTCAAGCCAGGCTCATTTTTAACGATGTATACAAAACACATAATTGCAGAGACACCCTGAGAAATGTTGGTGGCTATTGCAGCACCTGCAGTTCCCATATGAAATACAATGATCAGAAGTAGATCAAGTATTACATTTAAAAATGCAGAAAAGATCAAAAAATATAATGGTATCTTACTATTTCCTACAGAGCGGAGAATAGATGCACCTAGATTGTAAAAAACGCTGCAGAAAATACCAAGGGAAATATTGATTATATAATCATAGGCATAATTATAGATGTCGGCTGGCGTACTCATAAGAGTCAAAATCTTACCCATGGATAATACACTTAGTACAGTTGTTATTATAGTGACAATTACAGACAGTATTACTGCATTGGCCACACTGTGCCGAACTCTTTTGTAATTTTGAGCTCCATATGATTGCGATGTAAGTACAGTGAAACCGGAAGTAAGTCCAGTGGAAAAGGAAAATATCAGGAACATGATTGTTCCAGTAGATCCAACAGCTGCAAGAGCCTTATCGCCGACAAAACGCCCGACTATCAGTGTATCTGCCATATTATAAAGTTGTTGAAATATGTTTCCGATAAAGATCGGAAGAGCAAATTTTATCAGAATAGGGAAGACCTTACCCTGAGTCATATTTTGATCCATAAAAACCTCTTAAAAATTTTTGTACAGACTTAGATAACAGCTGAGTCAATCATTTCTACCCAGGTTCTGGCACCTAGCTCGAGAAGATCTTCAGGAAATACATAATTCTCGGTATGAAGACCTGGACATTCTTCGCCAGAACCCAGTCCAAAGAAAAATGATCTGGTGCAATCACGATAATGACCAAAATCTTCTGACCATCTCATAGGTTCAGCAAGCCATCTGCAATTAAAGCCTTTATCTTCCATAGAATTTTTAAATCTAAAAGAATCTTCTGGGATATTTTCCGTAACGGGGAAAACATCATGTCTCGAAAAGTCCACAGAAATAAGATCTGTTGCTGGGTGGCTCTTGGTTCCTATACCATGTTTTACAAAAGTGCCTCGAATTCGCTTATATTCAAGTATTGAATATCCAGGGTGTTTGATGCACGCATTTTCTGCGCATTTTAGGACATTTTTTTCCAGTGTAAGTAAATCCTCAGATTTTTCGGAACGGAGTGTTAGACATATTTCTGCCTCACCGGCAGAGATTCCAAAATTTTTTTCGCCTACATTAATCGATACAACTGTTATAAGAACAAAACCATTATAGTTCATCTTTAATATATCTGGAATCTTTTGAATGATCTCAGCAGCCGCAAAAGCAGGGTTGGCACCTTGACCAGGATATCCTGCATGACTCTGCTGACCGGTTAGCCTTATTGTAAGCCCCTCAGATGCATCTGCAAAGGTATCTTTTGAAAAAAGTAATTGTCCTTTTTTAAAACCAGGAATGTTATGAAGCCCCATGATCATGTCTACGTGATGCTCATCAAAAAGCGGAAAACATATTTCTGCTCCGGCACCAGTTTCTTCGGCAGGTTGAAATAAAAAAATAACATTTTTGCCGACGTTCCTTCCACTGATTAATGAAGCAGCGCCTGCAGCCATTGAGCTGTGACCATCGTGACCACAACCATGAAATGGTTCTCCGTTACTGCGATATATAGCATCCATATCAGCACGGATAGCAATTGTTGGAAGATTTTTACCTTCATGGTGAATCCCGTATAACCATCCGTTCTTATTATGAATATCTAGATCGGTTTCACTTTCAAGGAAATTACAAAGAATATTTATGGTATGAGATTCGTGACCAGAGATTTCTGGCATTAGGTGAATAGATTCAAATAATTCTGATATTTGCATGATTTGCCCTCAATTTTAAAATAACTGCTTGATAATCTTATGATTAGCAAGTACAATAACAAATGTAGTTTTAGGTGTTTTTACCTATAATTTGCTAAATTCTTTTACCTAAATTTATTGAAGTTGAACAATATTCAAGTATCGGTTAACAAACTCTAATCCATTTTACCATTATTTACAATAAATAAATCAATAAATGTCCTTTCTCTTTTGTGCAAATGTCTTATCATTATGAACGTCGAAAATGAATGCAAGATTAAAAAGATTTAGTCAAAAGCATTTTATTTTTTAATGTAACTAATGTAATTATGTTTTTTTAGCAGAAAGGGGCTAATATGAAAGGTATTCACGTTACAAGTGAGATTAAGCCGCTCAAGAAGGTTTTACTTCATAGACCTGGAAAAGAGCTTTTAAATCTTACACCAGACACACTTTCAGAACTGCTTTTCGATGATATTCCTTATCTTGAAGTAGCACAGGAAGAGCATGACGCATTTGCAAAGATTCTTCGCGACAACGGAACAGAAGTTGTTTACATCGAAGATCTTATGACTGAGGTTCTTGAAGCACATCCTGAACTCGTTGATACATTTATGTATCAGTGGTTAGAGGAAGGCAATATCAAGACAAAGCCTTGGCAGGATGTACTTCTTGACTATCTCCGTTCAAACTATAGCGGAAAAGATCTTGTCATGAAGACAATCGAAGGCGTTACCCTTAAGGAAATGGGCGAGAGATATGACACATTCTCACTTCAGGATATGATCGCTCCTCCCGATGACCTTGTAGTAGCACCTATGCCTAACTTCTATTTCCAGCGTGATCCGTTCGCATCTGTTGGTGATGGCGTATTCCTTCACAAGATGAGATTCCCGACCAGATGCCGTGAGACAATCTATTCAGATTATATCTTCAAATATCATCCTGATTTTGCAGGTCTTGTTAAGCGTTACTATGATCGTGACGGACATGCAAACATCGAAGGCGGAGATGTAATGAACCTTACTGAGACTACATTAGCTATCGGTCTCAGCCAGAGAACATCACCTGATGCTATTGAAGAAGTTGCAAGAACAATGTTCGCAGATTCTGATTGCAAGGTTGATACAGTTCTTGCATTCCAGATTCCTTCATGCCGTGCATTCATGCATCTTGATACAGTATTTACTCAGATCGATGTAAATAAGTTCACAATCCATCCTGCAATCGTTGGACCTCTTACAGTATTCGAGCTTAAGAGCGCTCCTCAGGATCCTACAGGACTTAAGATTACACGTCTTGATTCTGATCTTGAGCATATCCTCGAGAAATACACAGGACGTGATGATATCGAGCTTATCCCTTGTGGTGGCGACGATCTTATCGCAGCTGCTCGTGAGCAGTGGAACGATGGTTCTAACACTCTTTGCGTAGCTCCTGGAACAATCGTTGTATATCAGAGAAATACTGTTACCAACGAACTCCTCAGAAAGAAGGGACTCAATGTACTTGAGATGCCTTCAGCCGAGCTGTCAAGAGGAAGAGGAGGCCCTCGTTGTATGTCTATGCCTCTTATCCGTGAGGACTAAGACAATTAAATTTGTTTCGAAAGCCTAGAGCTTTTGACACCGGGTGCGCCATGTGGTGTGCCCGGATATTGGTGTTTTTTGTTTTATTTGTATAGAAAGCGAGACAATTATGGGTGTCAATTTAAGTGGAAGAAGCTTCCTTAAGCTTCTTGATTTCACTCCTGCCGAGATTAACTATCTTCTTGATCTTTCAAGAGAATTCAAGAACATGAAGAGAAACGGTGTTCCTCATCGTTACCTTGAAGGAAAGAACGTAGTTCTTCTTTTCCAGAAAACTTCTACACGTACAAGATGCGCATTCGAAGTTGGAGCAATGGACCTTGGTATGGGAGTAACATATCTTGATCCTAATTCTTCTCAGATGGGTAAGAAAGAATCTGTTCAGGATTCAGCTTACGTATTCGGAAGAATGTTTGATGGTATTGAGTTCCGTGGATTTAAGCAGAGCGATGTTGATGATCTTGCTAAGTATTCAGGAATCCCTGTATGGAATGGTCTTACAGATGATTTCCATCCTACACAGATGCTTGCTGATGTTCTTACAATCCAGGAAGAATTTGGCCAGAACGTAAAGGGCAAGAAGATGGTATTCTTCGGTGACGCTAGAAATAACGTTGCTAATTCTCTTATGGTTGTATCTGCTAAGCTTGGTATGCATTTCGTAGCTTGCGGACCTAAGGAACTTATGCCTGCCGAAGATCTTGTTAAGACTTGCAAAGAAGTTGCAAAGGAAACAGGAGCTGTTATCGAGCTTACATCTGATGCTAAGGCTGCTGCAAAGGATGCTGATGTTATTTACACAGACATCTGGGTATCAATGGGTGAACCCGTTGAGAAATGGCAGGAGAGAATTGACATTCTTAAGCCTTATCAGGTTAACAAAGAGCTTATGGCTTGTGCAAAAGACACAGCTATCTTCCTTCATTGCCTACCTTCATACCATGACAGAAATACAGAGAATGGTGAATGGGTATTCGAGACATTCGGCATGGATGGCGTAGAAGTTACAAATGATGTAATCTACGGACATCAGAGCCGTTGCTTCGATGAAGCAGAGAACCGTATGCATACAATCAAGGCCGTAATGTATGCAACTCTTAAATAATTAGTGTCTAAGAGACTTGTTATCGCCCTGGGTGGAAACGCCCTCGGCAATACACCAGAAGAGCAGCTGCTTCTCGTTAAAAACACAGCTGTAACCATTGTTGACCTTATTGAAGCAGGCTATGATGTTGCCGTCGGCCACGGTAACGGACCTCAGGTCGGAATGATTAATCTTGGAATGGAATTTTCTGCAAACAACGGCGGTAACACACCGTTTATTCCTTTCCCTGAGTGTGGAGCTATGACACAGGGATATATTGGTTATCACCTTCAGCAGGCTATCGGACGTGAGCTTAATAAGCGTCACATCGACAAGACTGTTGCCAGTGTCGTAACACAGACAATCGTTGACAGAAACGATGCTGCATTCGAACATCCTACCAAGCCGGTTGGCGCTTTCTATTCTAAGGAAGATGCTGATAAGATCGCGGCTGAAAAAGGATGGACATTCGTTGAAGACGCAGGTAGAGGATACAGAAGAGTTGTTCCCTCACCTATGCCTGAGAAGATTGTTGAATTACCTATGATCCAGGAATTGGTTAACAACGGATATGTTGTTGTATCTACTGGTGGCGGCGGAATTCCTGTAGTTGAAGAAGATAACGGCGTTGCAGGCGTTGCAGCTGTTATTGATAAGGATCGTGCTTCTTCACTTCTTGCTCGTGAGCTTAACGCAGATATGCTTGTTATCCTTACAGCAGTTGAGAAGGTTGCTATCCATTTCAACACACCTGAGCAGAAGAACCTTGAGGATCTCACAGTTGAAGAAGCAAAGAAATATGCAGCTGATGGTGAGTTCGCTCCCGGAAGCATGCTTCCTAAGATTGAGTCATGCCTATCTTTTGTAGAGAATACTGATAACGGTGTTGCTCTCATCACTTCCCTTGAAAAAGCAAAGGAAGCTCTTGAAGGTAAGACAGGTACTCGTATTCACAAATAAGATTCAAAAATAACAAAGGTTCTATGCAGACTTATGCAGGATTCTAATCCCCTCTTGCTTGTGATTTTGCGTAAGAACTGAGTTAGCAAAAATGAATAACGCGTGAAAGCCCCTTTGGCACAAAATTGCCGAAGGGGTTTTTTTATGATATAATTTTTTTACTTCAAAAAATAAGAGGTTTACAAATGCAATCAATAAAAGAAATACAGGAACAGGCATGCTCATCTTATGATAGACGTAAGATGTGTACTTATGATGTGGAATTTATTGAAGAACCTTCGGTTCCGCTTATACATCAGACGGCTCGATTCTGGTTCATAAAAAAAGGAAAAGCACTAATTAATGTAAATGGAAGACTATATAACGGCAAGGCTGGGTCTTTATTTTGCATTTTACCGTGGAGCACTACAAGTATACTTTCCGTTGATGAGCCACTGACACTGATAAAAGTGGTTTTCAACATAGAACTTATATCAAATTCGCTTAAGGCAGGATATGTTCCTGAAAATATGGAGTCAGGTCTTTTGCGTCCACTTAGACAATATCCTTTTATTATGATCACAGAAAACGAACAAGAGAGGATTGTTTCTATTCTTGATGCAATAAGGGAAGAAACTGGAATAGAGTCAGTTATCAATAATGGAGATGAAGAACAAAAGGATCTGGCAACTCTTCTTATAAAAAATAAGCTAGAGGAGCTTATGATATTATATGACAGACATATAATAAATAATGGAAAGGAAATGCAGGATTCGGATAAAAAGACTGATATTATCAGTTACATTTATGCGCATCTTGAAGAACATCCAAGGACAGAACAGCTGGCAGAAGTTTTTGATCTGTCAGAGGATGAGGTAAGAGAATACATAAAAGAAAGAACAGGAATGTCTGTTTCAGCCATTTTTAATGAGATGCGAATCTCAAAAACTACGGATCTGCTGACATACACAGGACTGGCACTTACGGACATTGCATTTATAGTTGGATTTACAGATGCATCACATCTGATAAGAAATTTTGAGACTAGAACAGGATATACGCCCAATCAATATAGACAGATTTATCCGGCTAATAAGATCTCGCTAGATGATAACGCGGGTGAAAAGGGATACAATATTGTATCTTATATTGGTGAACATTATGCTGAAGAACTTAAGCAAACAGAAATTGCTGACAGATTTGGCATCACAGTTGTAGAAATGAATAAAATTATGTTATATATAGTTGAGAGAAACTTTGAAGAATTTCTCAACTATTTAAGAATAAACCAGGCGTGCAAGCTTTTGGTGGAAACCAAAGATGCCATGGTAGATATAGCGGTAAATGTGGGATATAATAACGTCAAAACTTTTAATAGAAATTTTGCAAAGCAAAGAGATATGACACCTGGGGAATTTAGAAAAACCTATATTTTACAGGATGACGGGGAATAGGACTAAAATACAAATAGGAGGCATGGAATAATGATGAACATTTCGGATGATATAAAATATGTTGGATGTGATGATTCGACGTTGGATCTTTTCGAGGGACAGTATAAGCTTAACTATGGAGTGACATACAATTCCTATGTTATTCTTGATGAAAAAATTGCTATTATGGATACTGTTGACAAGCGTACAACAGATGAATGGATAAGCAATCTTGAAAATGTATTAGGTGATAAAATTCCGGATTATCTGGTGGTTCAGCATCTGGAACCGGACCATAGCGGAAGCATGCAGGTTCTGGCTCAGAAATATCCTGGAATGAGTATAGTTTGTTCTGAAAGAGCAGCGATCATGATCCCGCAGTTTGTAAATATGGATCTCAGTAAGAGGATAATATCTGTAAAAGAGGGAGATACCCTTTCACTTGGAACTCATACCCTTACATTTATAATGGCACCTATGGTTCACTGGCCGGAGGTTATGATGACCTATGACGCTGTCAGCAAGACCCTGTTCTCAGCAGATGGATTTGGAACATTCGGGGATTCTAGAAACAGGATCAGCTGGATAGTTGAGGCTAGAAGATATTATTTTAATATAATAGGAAAATATGGAACTTCAGTTCAGGCTGTTTTGAAAAAAGCAGAGAACCTTGATATTAAAACTATAGCCCCACTTCATGGACCTGTTTTGGGAGAAGATGTATCAGAATATATTGATTATTACAAAAAATGGAGCAGCTATGAGCCGGAGAGAAGTGGAGTATTGATTGCTTTTGCCTCACCTCATGGCAATACGAAAGAGGCAGCGCTTTATATGAAAAAGCTCCTCGAAGACAGAGGCGAGAAGGTTGTTGTAATAGATCTTAACCGTGGTGATATGGCAAGAGCAGTTGAAGGAGCGTTCTGCTTTGACAGAACAGTTATTGCCGGAACTACATATGACGGTGCACTATTTCCTGCAGTTATGGATTTCCTATATCATCTTCAGGTCAAGAATTTTCAGAAGAGAACATTCGGTATAATAGAAAATGGATCTTGGGCACCATCTTCAGGAAGAAGGATCAAGGAAGAACTTGAAAAAATGAAAGAGATTACAGTTCTGGATCCTATAGTTTCAATCAGAACCCAAAAGAAACCGGCCGATGAATCGCAGTTCGCAGCACTTGCTGATGCACTTGTTCTAGCTGGTAAAAATAATTGATAATAAAAATTCCCGCTTTCAAAAGCGGGAATTTTTTATGATAATATCAATAATCTACTTCTAACAAACATAACCCTTTGGCAGGTGCTGTGGGGCCGGCAAGGTTTCGGTCCTTGCCATTTATTATGGCTGAAATCGCATCCGGAGCCATTCTACCGGCACCGATCTCGATCAGAGTCCCCACCAGTATTCTTACCATGTTTTGTAGAAAACCGGTGCCGTGAAATGAGATGTGTATATATCCTTTACTGCATCGGATATCAACCTTATCAACTATCCTGACACACGATTTTTTGAAATGAGAGTTGCCACAGAAACTTTTAAAATCATGCTCTCCAATGATGTCGGCAGAAGCTTTTCTCATGGCTTCAACATCGAGAGGCGTATCAACAACTGTAACGTATTTGCGATCAAAAATTGGCTTGCATGGCCCATTGTAAATAGAATACATGTATGTCTTGCCGGCGGCATTGTACCTTGCATGAAAGCGATCTGAAGCTTCTGATATATCTAAGACCGATATGTCACTTGGAAGATTTTTATTTAAAAATTCCAAGGCGGAATCGCAGGACCTCTTGGTATCCATGACAACAGAAGCAATCATTGCTCTGGCGTGGACACCGGCGTCGGTTCGTCCTGCTCCGTTTATTTCCACATCAGAAACGGGTATATTACACATTTTTGAAATGGCATTTTCGAGGGAGCCTTGAATAGTGGGCTTTCCAGGCTGATGCTCCCACCCGAAATATCTGGTTCCGTCATATGATATTTTTAACTTATAATTTTTACTCATTTGATTTCCTTATTTTGCATTAGTATGCAATTATTGTTGACTTTGCTTTGTTCACATTGTTGAATCATAGTATATTTGAAACGTATATTCAAACAGAAATCACTTCGAAAACCAATATAAAGCATATTGGTAAAAACAAATGGCATAAAAAATACAAAATATTTTGCAAAAGTACAATACACATATAATATAAATGATATAATATGTTCCTAAATGAGGTTTTGGTTTCTTTGGGCGTTTACGCGCATTATTATAAGGAGGCATTATAATGCAGACATTAAACTACACTATTACAGACCCTATGGGGGTTCATGCTAGACCCGCAGGAATCTTTGTTAAAGCGGCAGCTAAGTTTCCCTGTGCCATCAAGATTAAAAAAGGCAATAATGAAGTGGATGCTAAGAGAATCATCGCAGTAATGAGCCTTGGAGTTAAACAGGGTGAGGAAATTACGCTTACAGCAGACGGCGAATTTGAAGAAGACGCCATCAAAGCACTTGGAGATTTTCTTAAGGAAAACCTATAAAAGAGCACTTTAAGGTCTTCTGCGGAAAGATCTATTGTCAGTGTAATTAGCGATCGTTTATATGAAGATCTATAATCAGAATGGAAAGAGGGTGCCAATGTTTTGACACCCTTTTTTAGATATATGTAAGGAGAATATATGGAATTTATTGGGAAAAGCGTTACAAGTGGTGTTGCGATAGGTAAGCTTGTGATTTTTCGGAAGGACGACAGTCTGGTCAAAAGGACAAGAGTTGAAGATCCTGAGGCAGAAGTAAATAGATTTCAAGAGGCCAAGGCCAAGGCGATGGACCAACTAAAGAACCTGTACGATAAGGCACTTAAGGAGGTTGGAGAAGCCAACGCAGCTATTTTCGACGTTCACCAGATGCTTTTGGATGATCTTGATTATAACGATTCTATCGTAAATATAATTAGAACACAGAAAGTCAATGCGGAATATGCAGTAGCAACTACCGGAGATAATTTTGCAACGATGTTTTCTGAAATGGAAGATGATTATATGCGAGCAAGAAGCGCGGATATGAAAGATATTTCCAATAGGGTTGTCACGGTTCTTCAGGGCAAGTCAGATGGAATGGTATCTGCTTCTGAACCTTTTATATTGCTGGCTGATGATCTGGCTCCTAGCGAAACTGTTCAACTGGATAAGAATCTGGTTCTATCTTTTGTGACAAAGGGAGGGTCAACCAATTCTCATACAGCTATTTTAGCTCGAAATATGAATATCCCGGCAGTTATAGGAGTGGATTTCCCTGAGGACTGTGACGGAAAAAAGGCAATTGTCGATGCCTACAATAGTAAGCTGATCATAGATCCCGATACTGAAGAAATCGAAAAGTTCAAGAAGATTCAGGAACAGGATGCAGAGAAGATCAGGTTGCTTCAGGAATTGAAGGGAAAAGAAAATGTTACGCTTGATGGCAAGAAGATCAATGTCTATGCCAACATTGGCGGAGTAGGAGATGTGGCAGATGTACTGAAAAATGATGCCGGCGGGATCGGGCTATTCAGAAGCGAGTTCCTGTATCTTGGAACTGATGATTATCCTACTGAAGAGCAGCAGTTTCAGGCATATAGAACCGTTGCTGAAACAATGGCAGGTAAAAAGGTTATAATAAGAACACTGGATATTGGAGCTGACAAGCAAGTAGATTATTTCAAGCTTGATAAGGAAGAAAATCCGGCAATGGGTTATAGAGCTATTAGAATCTGCCTTGACAGACCAGATATATTTAAGACACAGCTGAGAGCGATTTTCAGAGCAAGCTATTATGGCACTATATCAATTATGTATCCTATGATAATCTCTGTAGATGAAGTTCATAAGATAAAAGAAATAGTAAAAACGGTTAAGGCAGAATTGGATCAACAGGGAATTCCCTACGGCGATGTAGAAGAAGGAATTATGGTGGAGACACCGGCTGCAGTTATGATGAGCGAGGAATTAGCCAAAGAAGTCGATTTTTTCTCAATCGGGACCAATGATCTCACTCAGTATACACTTGCAATCGATAGACAGAATGCCAAGTTAGATTCAATAAATGATTCACATCATCCTGCAGTCCTTCGCGAAATAGAGATGACTATTAAAAATGGTCACAAAGGAGGGGCTTGGGTAGGAATATGTGGAGAATTAGGCGCTGATACGACACTTACAGAGACTTTCTTGAAAATGGGAGTAGATGAACTGTCAGTAAGCCCATCAAAGATTCTTCAGGTCAGAAATGTAATAAGGAAGATAGATCTTACCAAATAATATGCCGCCTAGTAAAACGAAAGGGATGATTTAATGAGCAGATACAAGTCGGCGATATTCGATTTGGACGGGACACTACTAAATACACTTCCTGATCTCATGAACAGCGTCAATTATGTGCTGAAAAAGAACGACCAGCCTACACGTACTTATGATGAGGTTAGACGATTTGTTGGAAACGGGATCAGAAAGCTTATGGAGCGAGCAACTCCAGATAATATTTCGACAGAGCTTTTTGAAAAGGAATACCAGGAATTTCAGGATCACTATCAACTCCATTGTATGGATGATACAGCTCCATATGATGGGATAATGAGATTGCTGGAATATCTAAGGAACAATGAATTCAAAACAGCGATTGTATCCAATAAAAATGATGCTGCTGTACAAAAATTGTATCAGCATTATTTTTACGATGTGATCGATACGGCAAGAGGCATCAAGGAAGGGATGAAGACCAAACCTAACCCGGATGTGGGCATATCAGCGATGGATGAGATCAATGCCGAAAGAAAATCTTCTATATATATAGGAGATTCTGATGTGGATGCAGCTACTGCTAAAAATCTAGGATTGGATTGTATCTTGGTTTCATGGGGATTCAAGGACAGAGAGTTCCTGCAACAGTTTGATGTTATGAAAATAGCTGATACGATAGATGATATAATAGAAATACTGGACTAGAATTATTTGATCATGTATGGAATATCATATATTTGTATTATGGCAACTTATTATATAGATAAAAGGAAATAGAAAAACATGTATATAGCAGACAGATGGGAAGACTTTGAAGTTCTGGATTGCTCCGGAGGGGAAAAGGTAGAGCGTTGGGGTGATTATGTTCTTAGACGTCCGGATCCACAGGTAATATGGAATACTGGGAAAAAAGGAGATGGATGGAAACATCCCAATGCTACATATCACAGAAGCACCAACGGCGGTGGGGATTGGGATGTTTTTGATCTTCCTGAAGAATGGGACATAGGCTACACCCTTCCATCTGGGAAGAAACTTACATTCAGATTGAAACCATTTAAGTTTAAACATACCGGACTGTTTCCAGAACAGGCAACGAACTGGGACTGGTTTTCTGAATTGATCGAAAAAGCTAAGGCAGAGGATCCGGAAAGAGAGATAAATGTACTTAACCTTTTTGCGTATACAGGCGGAGCTACTCTTGCGGCAGCAGCAGCAGGCGCAAAAGTTACTCATGTAGATGCAGCTAAGGGAATGGTTACTTGGGCCAAGGAAAATGCTGAGGCCTCAGGTCTTGGAAATTCACATATCAGGTATCTGGTAGATGATTGCGTGAAGTTCGTAGAGAGAGAAGAACGCCGAGGTCATAAGTATGATGCTATTATTATGGATCCGCCTTCCTATGGAAGAGGACCTAAAGGCGAGATATGGAAACTGGAAGATTGCGTTTTTGAGCTAATAGTCAATGCAGAAAAAATCCTTGCAGATAAACCGCTTTTTTTTCTTGTAAATTCATATACAACTGGATTACAACCGGCAGTTCTTACATATATGATAGAAACAGCTCTCGCAGGACATGGCGGTCATGCGGAAAGTACAGAAATAGGTCTGAAGGTTAAAAAAACAGGTCTGGTTCTACCAGAGGGAGCATCGGGAAGGTACTTTTGATAGCTTAGTTTGAAGTGTACGGATTGTATTAAAAAAAATACAATAATTTTCAGAATACGCTTGCACCTACTGCCAAATCGTTGTATATTATCAAGTGCTGTGATATTGATAGCGTAGAAACGAGAGATTGCTGCATTAGCAGGTAACTCCGCGGAGCGAATGTCATGTCAAGAAACTGACGACAAGTCACTGTACTAATAATGTCTACCAATGTGTAGAAACAAACGTGTGAGTACAAAAATGGACACACACGGACTAGTGTACAGTCACCACTTGTCGTACTACAAAAGTGCGAAAAGGAGGCGGCTTTTTTTATGGCAACACAAGTAATGCGAATCACACTCAAAGCTTATGATCACGAATTGGTTGATGCTTCAGCTGCAAAGATCATCGAAACAGTTAAGAAGAACGGCGCAGTTGTAAGCGGACCCGTACCCCTTCCTACAAAAAAGGAAGTAGTTACGATTCTTCGTGCAGTACATAAGTACAAGGATTCAAGGGAGCAGTTCGAGAGAAGAACTCACAAGAGACTTATCGACATCATGACTCCGACCCCGAAGACTGTCGAGGCTTTATCAAGACTTGAAATGCCTGCCGGTGTCTATATAGACATCAAAATGAAGGAAAAGTAATTTTCCTGTAACAAACAACATGCATGAGCACATTGTGTTCCGCTGCAAACTAGCATGAGCATGAATATGCTCCGCTGTAGTATCACATGAGCGCGCAAGCGTTCCGCTGTAAAAGGAGAAACAACAAATGAAGAAAGCAATACTTTGCAGAAAGCTGGGAATGACCCAGATTTTCAACGAAGATGGTTCTTTAGTACCAGTTACAGTACTTGAAGCTGGCCCTAACGTAATCACTCAGATCAAAACCCTTGAGAACGACGGCTATGAGGCAGTTCAGGTAGGATTCGTTGAAAACAAGGAAAAAGTAGTCAAGAAGGACGCTCAAGGCAAAAAGAACGTAGCTCATCGCCACGCAACTAATAAGGCCGAAAAAGGTCACTTCGATAAGGCTGGCGTTTCCGCAAAGAAGTTCGTTAAAGAGTTCCGTTTTGAGAACACAGCTGACTATAATCTCGCAGATGAGATCAAGGTTGACATCTTTGAAGTAGGCGACAAGATTGACGCTACTGCAATTTCAAAGGGTCACGGATTTGAATCAGCAATCAAGAGATTTAATCAGCACAGAGGACCTATGGCACATGGCTCTAAGTTCCATCGTCATCAGGGTTCTAATGGATCATGTTCAACACCTAGCCGTGTATTTAAAGGCAAAGGCATGCCTGGACATATGGGAACTGCTAAGACAACAGTTCAGAACCTCGAGGTTGTAAGAGTCGATGCAGAAAAGAATCTTATCCTGGTTCGCGGATCAGTTCCTGGACCTAAGAAGTCTTTGGTAACTATCAAGGAAACAGTTAAGGCATAAGGATCAGGAAAGGAGGAATTATAAAATGGCTACAGTATCAGTATTCGATATGCAGGGCAAAGAAGTAGGCACTATTAATCTTAATGATGCTATCTTCGGAGTCGAAGTTAAAGAAAATCTCATACATATGGCTGTGAAGAGTCATCTGGCAAATCTTCGTCAGGGAACTCAGAAAGCTAAGACACGTTCAGAAGTAGCAGGCGGCGGAAGAAAACCTTGGAAACAAAAGGGAACCGGTCATGCAAGACAGGGATCTATCCGTGCTCCTCAGTGGACAGGCGGCGGAGTTGTATTCGCACCAGTACCAAGAGATTACAGCTTCAAGATGAACAAGAAAGAGAAGAGAGCAGCTCTTAAGGGAGCACTTACTTCTAAGGTTCAGGACAATAAGTTAATCGTAATCGACGATCTTAAGCTTGATTCAATCAAGACAAAAGATATGCAGAACGTATTAAACGTACTTAATTTAAACAAGGCCCTTGTTGTTCTAGAGGCACAGGACAATAACAACGTTATTCTGTCAGCAAGAAACATTCCTAATGTTAAGCTTACTCATGCAGATTCAATCAGTGTATATGATGTCCTTAAGTACAACACAGTAGTTACAACTAAGGCTGCTGTTCAGAAAATCGAGGAGGTATACGCATAATGGCTAACGTTCAGTATTATGACGTCATCATTAGCCCGGTAGTAACCGAGAGAAGTATGAACATGATGGCAGATAAAAAGTACACATTCCTTGTTCATCCAGATTCAAATAAGACGATGATCAAAGAAGCAGTCGAGAAAATGTTCGACGGAGTAAAAGTTGCATCAGTCAACACAATGAATGTACTTGGGAAAAATAAGCGTCGTGGTGCAACAACAGGTAGAACCGCAGCTGCCAAGAAAGCAATTGTAGCTCTTACTGCTGACTCCAAGGATATAGATCTTTTTCAGAATCTGTAAATTGGAGAAATATGCACAGTAAAGTGCGATAACAAACAGTCGAAAGGAGATAATAATGGGAATTAAGACATATAATCCCTATACACCTTCCAGAAGAAATATGAGCGGATCTGACTTCGCGGAGATCACAAAGAATACTCCGGAAAAGTCACTTGTTGTTACCAAGAAGAAAACTTCTGGCCGTAACAATCAGGGTAAGATCACTGTTCGTCATCATGGAGGCGGAAACAGAGTTAAGTATAGAATCATTGATTTTAAGAGAAATAAAGACAATATGCCTGCTAAAGTTGTTGGTATCGAGTATGATCCTAACCGTACAGCAAACATTGCTCTTATCGCTTATTCAGATGGAACTAAGTCATACATCCTTGCTCCTGCAGGACTTAAGGACGGAATGACTGTTATGAACGGAGCTAACGCAGAAATTCGTGTTGGTAACTGCCTTCCTATCGAGAACATTCCAGTAGGTACTGAAGTTCATAACATCGAGCTGTATCCTGGAAGAGGCGGCCAGATGGTTCGTTCAGCCGGCGGCTCTGCACAGCTTATGGCAAAGGAAAATGGACATGCAACACTTCGCCTTCCTTCAGGGGAGATGAGAATGGTTCTTCTTACATGCCGTGCAACAATTGGTCATCTTGGAAATGCTGACCACAATCTTGTTAAACTTGGTAAAGCTGGACGTAAGAGACATATGGGAATCAGACCTACAGTTCGTGGTTCAGTAATGAACCCTAACGACCATCCTCATGGTGGTGGTGAAGGTAAGGCTCCTGTTGGACGTCCTGGCCCTTGTACTCCCTGGGGTAAGCCTGCAATGGGTCTCAAGACCAGAAAGAGAAAGAAGCAGTCTAACAAGCTTATCATCAGAAGAAGAAACGGCAAAGCTATCAAATAAGGAGGAACTTCATGGCTCGTTCACTGAAAAAAGGACCTTTCGCAGACGAGAGTCTGCTTAAGAAAGTAAACGCAGTAAAAGAGTCCGGCGACAAGACAGTCATAAAGACATGGTCACGTCGTTCTACCATCTTCCCGCAGATGGTTGGACTTACAATAGCCGTACATAACGGCAAGACCCATGTGCCCGTATATGTCACAGAAGACATGGTAGGACACAAGCTCGGAGAGTTCGTAATGACTAGAACTTACCGCGGCCATCACGGAAACAATGATGAAAGAAAGAGCGCAGTAAGGTAATTTTCGAAAGGAGGTTTCATCATGGCTAAGGGACATAGATCTCAAATTAAGCGTGAGAGAAACAATAATACAGACAAAAGACCCTCAGCGAAGCTTTCTTTCGCTAGGATTTCTGTTCAGAAGGCTTGCTTCGTACTTGATGCCATCAGAGGCAAAGATCTCGAGACAGCATTAGGTATAGTATCGTACAACCCCAGATATGGTTCAAATCTTGTAAAGAAGCTTCTTGAGTCCGCAGCTGCTAATGCTGAGAACAATAATGGAATGAAGAAAGAGAACCTATATGTAGCAGAGTGCTACGCAAACAAGGGACCGACGATGAAAAGAATTCATCCAAGAGCACAGGGCAGAGCTTATCGTATAGAGAAGCGTATGAGCCACATTACAGTGGTTCTGGATGAAAGATAAGGAGGAACAGAATGGGACAGAAAGTCAATCCTCATGGTTTAAGAGTCGGCATTATCAAAGACTGGGGCTCCAGATGGTATGCTGACAAGGAATTCGCTGATTACCTCATCGAAGATCAGAAAATCCGCAAATTCCTTAAAAAGAAGCTTTACGCTGCAGGAATCGCTAATATCGATATCGAGCGTGCTTCTGACCGTGTTAAGGTTATCGTTTATACAGCTAAGCCTGGTGTCGTAATCGGTAAGGGCGGAGCTGAAATCGAAAAAATCAAGTCTGAAGTTCAGAAACTTACAGACAAAAAGCTTGTAATCGACATCAAGGAAGTTAAGCGCCCTGATGATGATGCACAGCTTGTAGCTGAGAATATTGCTCAGCAGCTTGAGAACCGTGTAACATTCCGTCGTGCTATGAAGTCTTGCATGACAAGAACTATGAAATCTAATTATGTTCAGGGTATCAAGGTTACATGTTCAGGACGTCTCGGCGGAGCTGACATGGCAAGAAAAGAATCCTATAATGAAGGTACCATTCCTCTTCAGACACTTCGTGCAGATATTGATTATGGATTTGCAGAAGCTGATACAACCTATGGCAAGGTTGGAGTTAAGGTTTGGATCTACAAGGGAGAAGTTCTTCCTAATAAGAACAAAAAGGGAGGAGTGAACCGCAATGTTAATGCCTAAGAGAGTAAAGCATAGAAAGCAGTTCCGCGGAAGCCTCGCAGGTAAGATTTCTAGAGGTAATACAATTGCAAGCGGTGACTACGGTATAGTTTCCCTCGATCCTTGCTGGATTAAGTCCACACAGATCGAAGCAGCCCGTGTAGCCATGACAAGATACATCAAGCGTGGCGGTAAAGTATGGATAAGAATTTTCCCGGATAAGCCTATTACATCTCAGCCTGCTGAGACTCGAATGGGAAAAGGAAAGGGAGCTGTAGACCATTGGGTAGCTGTTGTTAAGCCTGGTCGTGTAATGTTCGAGATTTCAGGCGTATCTGAAGAAGTTGCTCGTGAAGCACTTCGTCTGGCTTCTCACAAGCTTCCTTGCAGATGCAAGATAATGGCCCGTGAAGGACTGGAAGGCGGTGAAGCAAATGAAAACTAAGGATTATGTACAAGATATTCGTACAAAGTCTGAAGAGGAACTTTCTGCCGAGCTTACTGATGCTAAGAAGGAACTCTTCAACCTGAGATTCCAGAATGCTACTAATCAGCTGGAGAATTCAGGAAGAATAAAAGAAGTAAGAAGAAATATAGCCCGTATACAGACGCTTATCACTGAGAAGCGGATGGCAAGGTAATCCAGATACTATCGAAAGGAGAATAGATCGTGGAAGAGAGAAATCTTAGAAAAACACGTGTCGGCGTTGTTACATCCGACAAGATGGACAAAACGATCGTAGTAACCATACGTGATAATGAGCGCCATCCTCTTTATAATAAAATAGTAAAGAAGGCTTATAAGCTTAAGGCTCATGATGAAAATAATGAAGCACACGTTGGCGATACGGTTAAGGTAATGGAAACTCGTCCTCTCTCAAGAGAAAAGAGATGGAGACTTGTATCCGTTATCGAAAGAGCTAAATAATTAGGATTAAGGAGGGTTGTCATGGTACAGCAGGAAAGTAGATTAGTTGTAGCCGATAACACCGGCGCAAAAGAACTCCTTGTAATCCGTGTTACAGGAGGCTCAACAAGAAGATATGCAAATATCGGCGACATAGTTCGTGCTTCTGTTAAAGAGGCAACACCCGGCGGAGTTGTTAAAAAGGGTGATGTCGTAAAAGCTGTTGTTGTTCGTACAAAGAGAGGCGTTCGTCGTAATGACGGATCCTACATCAAGTTCGATGAGAATGCAGCAGTTATCATAAAGGATGACAATAATCCTACAGGAACACGTATTTTTGGACCGGTTGCAAGAGAACTTCGTGATAAAAAATTCATGAAAATAGTTTCTCTGGCTCCCGAAGTATTGTAGGAGGTAACTAAATGACATCAAAGATTAAGGTCGGCGATACCGTAAGAGTAATTGCAGGTGTCGACAAAGATAACGAAGGAAAGGTCCTTTCCATCGATCATAAGAACCATCGTGTTGTCGTTGAAGGTGTTAATGTTCGTACAAAGCATGAAAAGCCCAGCATGTCAAACCAGAACGGTGGACGTGTTGAAAAGGAAAAGCCTGTTGACATTTCAAATGTAATGCTTCTTGTAAACGGTAAACCTTCACGTGTCGGTTTCAAAGATGAAGACGGCAAAAAAGTACGTGTAGCAAAAGCTACAGGCGAAGTGATCGATAAATAAGCGGAAAGGAGGAATAGACTTTGAGTAGAATTAAAGAAGAATATCTGAATAATATTACAAAGCAGATGGTTGAGAAATTCGGATATAAGAACGTAATGGAAATTCCTAAGATTGAGAAGATCGTCATCAATATGGGTGTCGGTGAAGCTAAGGAAAATGCAAAGCTTCTTGATGCTGCTGTAGCTGATATGACAGCTATTGCGGGACAGAAGCCCATCGTTACTAAGGCAAAGAACTCAATTGCTAACTTCAAGTTAAGAGAAGGCCAGGGAATCGGATGCAAAGTAACTCTTCGTGGTGAAAAAATGTATGATTTCCTTGATCGTCTTGTAAATCTTGCACTTCCCCGTGTACGTGACCTCAGAGGTGTTAACCCTGATGCATTCGATGGAAGAGGTAACTACGCACTTGGAATCAAGGAACAGATTATCTTCCCTGAGATTGAATATGATAAAGTAGACAAGATCAGAGGTATGGATATTATCATCGTTACCACTGCTAAGACAGACGAAGAGGCACGCGAACTGCTTAGATTCTTCGGCATGCCTTTTGCCAAGTAATTAGGAGGAAAACATGGCTAAGAAATCAATGAAAGTTAAGCAGGCAAGAAAGCAGAAATTCTCTAGCAGAGAATATACACGCTGCAAGATCTGCGGTCGTCCTCATTCTGTTCTGAAAAAGTACGGAATCTGCAGAGTATGTTTCCGTGAACTTGCATATAAGGGTGAAATCCCTGGAGTAAAGAAAGCTTCTTGGTAAGCTGTTTGAGGAGGACAATAGCATGAATATAAGTGATCCTATTGCAGATATGCTTACTAGAATCCGTAATGCAAATACTGCAAAGCATGATAAAGTTTTGGTTCCCGTTTCAAAGATCAAAGTTTCTATAGCAAATATCCTTGTAGATGAGGGATATATTGAGAAATATGAGATCGTTGACGGTGATAAATTCCAGAACATAGAGATTACACTTAAGTATAATGGCGCAAAGAAAGAAAAGATCATTTCTGGTCTTAAGAAGATTTCAAAACCTGGTCTTCGTGTATACGCAGGCAAGGATGATGTGCCCAGAGTACTTAGCGGTCTTGGAACCGCAATTCTCTCTACAAATAAGGGAGTAATCACAGACAAAGAAGCTAGAAAGCTTGGAGTCGGTGGAGAAGTGCTTGCTTACATTTGGTAAGCTTGACAACATATTGAAACGATAAGTATAAACTGATCTTTTAGATCAGACATACAAAAAAATTAGGAGGTACGGGCATGTCACGTATAGGAAGAATGCCAATCGCAGTACCGGCAGGAGTAACTGTTGATATTGCAGAAAATAATCATGTGACTGTAAAAGGTCCCAAAGGAACACTGGTAAGAGATCTCGCTATTGAGATGACTATCAGAAAAGAAAACGATGAGATCATCGTTGAGAGACCCAATGATTTAAAGAAAATGAGATCACTTCATGGCCTTACCAGAAGCTTGCTTCAGAACATGGTAACTGGCGTAACTGAAGGATATACCAAGACTCTTGAAATCAACGGCGTCGGCTATCGTGCAGAGAAATCAGGAAAAAATCTTACACTTCATCTGGGATATTCACATCCTGTTGAGATGGTAGATCCTGATGAAATTGAGTCAAAAGTCGAAGGTAATAATATCGTTATTTCCGGAATTGACAAGGAAAAGGTTGGACAGTTTGCCGCAAATATCCGCGACAAGAGAAAGCCTGAACCGTACAAGGGTAAAGGTATTAGATATTCTACTGAACATGTTCGCCGTCTTGCAGGTAAGACCGGTAAGAAGTAATTGGAGGAGTGAGAGATATGATAAACAAAAAGTCCAGATCTTTAATCCGTGAAAAGAAACACAGAAGATTAAGAAATCATCTCGTTGGCACCCCGGACAGACCGCGTCTCTGCGTATTCAGAAGTAACAAGAATATTTATGCTCAGATCATCGATGATGAAGCAGCTAACACTCTTGTTGCAGCATCTACACTTGAGAAAGATATTAAGGCAGATTTGAATAACACAGATGATACAGATGCAGCTAAAGCTCTCGGAACAGCCATCGCAAAGAAGGCTATTGAAAAGGGTATCAAGACTGTCGTATTCGATAGATCAGGCTACATTTATAAGGGTAAGGTAGCTGCTGTTGCAGAAGCTGCTAGAGAAGCTGGCCTGGAATTTTAAGGAGGAAAACGACAAATGAAGCGTACCATTATTGATCCGGGTCAGCTTGAATTAGATGACCAGGTAGTAGCAATCAAGAGAGTAACTAAGGTTGTTAAGGGCGGACGTAATATGCGTTTCGCCGCTCTCGTTGTAGTCGGAGACCATAACGGACACGTTGGTGCAGGTCTTGGTAAAGCAACTGAGATTCCTGATGCTATCCGTAAGGGTAAGGAAGACGCAATAAAGAATCTTATTGAAGTTAAGATGAATGATAACCATAGTATTACTCATGATATTATCGGAAAGCATACAGGAGCAACCGTACTTCTTAAGTCAGCTCCCGATGGTACTGGTATTATCGCAGGCGGCCCTGCGCGTTCTGTATGTGACCTTGCAGGTATTCAGAATATCCGTACAAAGTCTCTTGGATCATCCAATAAACAGAATGTTGTATTGGCTACTCTTTCAGCACTTTCAGAGCTTAAATCCCCTGAAGAGGTTGCAGCACTGCGCGGTAAGACCGTAGCTGAGATGCTTGGTTAAGGAGGAAATCATGGCTAAAAATTTGAAAATTACACTTGTGAAGTCAAAAATCGGTCAGGTTCCCAAGAACGTTAAGATTGTTAATGCAATGGGTCTTCACAAAATTAATTCCACAGTAGTTCTTCCTGATAATGCATCTGTAAGAGGCATGATTCAGAAGGTTAATCACATGATTAATGTGGAAGAGGTAGAAGCTTAATACTGAAATTAGGGAGGTATTAAAATGGATTTATCTAATTTATCTCCGGCAGAGGGAAGCGTACACAGCGACAACTTTAGAAGAGGCCGCGGTCACGGTTCAGGAAACGGAAAAACAGCAGGTAAGGGACATAAGGGACAGAAAGCACGTTCTGGATCACCTAGACCTGGTTTCGAAGGCGGTCAGATGCCTTTGATCAGAAGAATCCCCAAGAGAGGATTCACAAATAGAAATACAAAGACAATCGTATCTATCAATGTATCAGTTCTTGATAGATTCGAAGATGGAACAGTAATCGATTCTGAACTTCTTAAGAATACAGGTATTGTTAAGAACGCAAGAGACGGAATTAAAATTCTCGGAAATGGAGAGATCACAAAAAAGCTTCAGGTTAAGGCTAATGCATTCAGTGCTTCTGCTAAAGAGAAGATTGAAGCAGCAGGCGGAAGCTGCGAGGTGATCTAAATGTTCGAGACCGTTCGCAATGCTTTTAAAATCAAAGACCTGCGAAAGAGGTTGTTCTTCACATTCTTGATGCTGATTGTAATTCGTTTTGGTTCCCAGATTCCTTCTCCCGGTGTACGGGAGGGAGTCTTTAAGGAACTATTCGGTTCAGCTGGCGATTCAATGAACTTTTTTGATGCGATTACAGGTGGTTCACTTGAGAGAATGAGTATTTTTGCTCTTAACATAACACCATATATTACATCATCAATTATTATCCAGCTCCTCACAATTGCTTTTCCTAAACTTGAGGAAATAACCAGAGATGGTGAGCAGGGTAGAAAGTTCATGACCAAGATTACACGTTATGTAACAGTTGGTCTTTCACTAATGGAATCAACTGCTATGGCTATCGGATTCGGAAGAAGTGGTTACCTGACGAGCTATAATGCATTCTCAGTGATCACACTTATCGCAGTATTAACTGCAGGTTCAACGATTCTTATGTGGCTTGGTGAGAGAATTACGGACAACGGCGTGGGCAATGGTATATCAATAGTGTTGATTATCAACATAATTTCGAGAATGCCTCAGGACCTTACAACACTCTTCGAACAGTTCATTAAGGGAAAGAGAGTAGCAAACGGAATCTTAGCTGGAGTGGTTATAGCTGCTATCATCATTGCAATTGTAGTAATGGTAGTAATTCTCCAGGGAGCAGAGAGAAGAATCCCTGTTCAGTATTCTAAGATGCTGAGAGGAAGACGTACATATGGTGGACAGAGTTCACACATTCCGCTTAAGGTTAATACTGGCGGTGTAATGCCTGTTATTTTTGCTCAGTCGTTGATGCAGACGCCCGTTATTATTTGTTCTTTTATGGGAATAGCACAGGGAACTGGTGTATGGGCCGGAATACTCAGAGGTCTTTCTGAAAATAACTGGTTTAATAAAAACAACTGGATATATACTATCGGTGCTCTTTTATATTTCTTATTAATAATTGCTTTTGCGTATTTCTACACATCGATATCCTTCAATCCACTTGAGATTGCAGACAATATGAAGAAATCGGGTGGTTTTATTCCGGGAATCAGACCTGGAAGACCTACAAGTGATTATTTGGCAGCTATTCTTAGCAAAATTGTATTGATCGGAGCACTTGGACTTTCAATCGTTTCATTGACACCAATCGTTTTAAATGGTCTTACCACAGCAAATGTTTCGTTTGGTGGTACTTCAATAATCATTGTAGTCGGAGTTGTTATAGAGACACTTCAGCAGATCGAATCCCAAATGCTTGTTAGAAATTATAAGGGATTCCTAAGCGAACAGTAAAGGAGAAGCCGATGAAGATCATAATGCTCGGTGCACCTGGTGCCGGCAAGGGAACAATTGCTTCAAGACTTGGAGCCAGACACAATATTCCTCATATCTCTACAGGAGATATTTTTAGAGAGAATATAAAGAATGAGACAGAACTTGGTAAAAAAGCCAAATCCTATATGGATGAAGGCAGATTGGTACCTGATGAGCTGACATGTGATCTTGTGGCTGATCGTATAAAGCAGGATGATTGCAAAAACGGGTTCATCCTCGATGGATTTCCAAGAACCATACCTCAGGCGGAAGCGCTTGACAAGGTTCTTGAGGCATCCGGAGAAAAGGTTGATTTTGCGATTGACCTGGAAGTTGAAGACGATGTAATCGTCGAGAGGATGTCAGGTAGACGTTCTTGCTCAAAGTGTGGTAGGATATATCATACGGTGACACCTGAACTTAAGCCAAAGAATGAAGGGATTTGTGATTCATGCGGTGGAGATTTGGTCCTTCGCGATGATGACAAATCTGAGACAGTTCTCAAAAGACTGGATGTTTATCATGAACAAACAGAACCACTTATCAGGTATTACGGCAATAAAAATGTTCTTCATGAGGTATCAGGTATTATAGGTATTGATGAAGAAATAAGAATCATTGAAGAAATAATAAAGTAATTAATACGGGAGGAACGGATTTGTCAAAAGCAGACACTATTGAGGTCGAAGGTACAGTACTTGAGAAATTACCAAATGCAATGTTTCAGGTAAAACTTGAAAATGGACTTGAAATTCTTGCTCATATTAGCGGGAAGCTTAGAATGAATTACATTAGAATTCTTCCCGGTGATAAGGTAACAATTGAGATGTCTCCTTATGACCTCACAAAAGGAAGAATTGTCTGGAGAGATAAATAAATATTGACATTTTACCCTACTGTAGATATAATCTTACTCGGACGCTTTTGGGGTAGAGCTTTGCTCAATCATAAAAGTGTAGTGCGGATAAGATTTTTATATTCAGGAGAGGAGGTAATCCTTTGAAGGTTAGATCTTCTGTAAAACCTATGTGCGAAAAGTGCAAGGTAATCAAAAGAAAGGGAAAGATCAGAGTAATCTGTGAAAATCCTAAGCACAAGCAGAGACAAGGTTAATCCTTGATCTCTTAACTAAATTTATGCGGCTGCAGTCTGCAAAAGCGCAGACTGATTCAAATAAACATGGGTCTGTCTTTTTTACATACCGACTGACAGGCTCAGATTGTTTTGTATTTTAAAAAAAGTGGAGGTACAGATACACATGGCTCGAATTGCAGGTGTAGATTTGCCGAGAGAAAAGAGGATCGAAATCGGTCTTACTTATATCTACGGAATCGGCAACACAAGTGCTGCTAAGATCCTTGAAGTCTCAGGAGTTAACCCTGATACAAGAGTAAAAGATCTTACAGATGATGAAGTCAAAAAGCTTAGCGAAGCGCTCGATGAGAGTGGCATCATGGTAGAGGGTGACCTTAGAAGAGAGACATCTCTTAACATTAAGCGCCTTACTGAGATTGGTTGCTATCGTGGGATTCGCCACAGAAAGGGACTGCCTGTACGTGGACAGAAGACTAAGACTAATGCCCGTACTAGAAAAGGCCCTCGCAAGACTATTGCAAACAAGAAGAAGTAGTTTCGGTAATAATTAAGAAAGTAGGTTAGTTTTATTATGGCTAAAACAGCTAAAAAAGTCACGAAGAAACGTGTCAAGAAAAACGTTGAACATGGCCAGGCACATATCCAGGCATCTTTTAATAACACAATTGTTACATTAACTGATGCTAACGGCAATGCTCTTTCATGGGCATCTGCAGGTGGCCTGGGATTTAAGGGTTCAAGAAAATCTACTCCGTATGCTGCACAGATGGCAGCGGAAACAGCGGCAAAGGCTGCAGCTCCAACAGGACTGAAGTCAGTAGATGTTATGGTTAAAGGACCCGGATCAGGAAGAGAAGCAGCTATAAGAGCACTCTCTGCAAGCGGAATTCTGGTTACAAGTATCCAGGATGTTACACCGGTTCCTCATAATGGATGCCGTCCGCCGAAACGTAGAAGAGTCTAATTAGGAGGGAAATAAATAATGGCAGTTAATAGAACACCTGTCTTAAAGAGATGCAGATCCCTCGGCCTTGATCCTATATATCTCGGAGTAGATAAAAAGTCAAGAAGACAGCCGAGAAATACCCGTCGTAAGGTATCTGAATATGGTCTTCAGCTCAAAGAGAAGCAGAAAGCTAAGTTTATATACGGAGTGCTTGAAAAGCCTTTCCGTAATTATTATGCAAAGGCTACAAGAATGAAGGGAATGAATGGTGAAAACCTCATGACCATGCTTGAGAGCCGTCTTGATAGCGTTGTATTCCGTCTCGGATTTGCACGTACAAGAAGAGAGGCACGTCAGCTTGTTGATCACAAGATGTTCCTCGTTAATGGTAAGAATGTTAATATTCCTTCATATCTTCTTAAGGCTGGCGATGTAATTGAAGTTGCTGATAAGAAAAAGAGCCTTCAGAGATTTAAGGATATCAAAGAGACCACTGATGGTAGATTAGTACCGGATTGGCTTGAATGTGATAATGAGAATTTCAAGGCTACTGTTAAGAATCTTCCTACAAGAGATCAGATTGATGTTCCTGTCAATGAGATGCTTATCGTCGAGTTGTATTCTAAATAATTAAGTAAGGTCACTTAGACATAGTACAGGATGGAGGTACAGTGGTGTTCGATTTCGAAAAACCCAATATTGAAATAGCCGAATTGTCAGAGGACAAGAAGTATGGCCGTTTCGTCGTAGAACCTCTCGAACGCGGATATGGTACTACGCTTGGCAATTCTCTTCGCAGAATCATGCTTTCATCTCTTCCGGGTGCTGCAGTAAGTCAGGTTAAGATTGATGGCGTCCTGCATGAGTTCAGCTCAATACCGGGAGTTAAGGAAGACGTTACTGAGATCGTTCTGAATATCAAGGGCCTTGCTATCCGTGATAACAGCGGTGACAACGAACCTAAGAAGGCATATATTGATTTCGAGGGTGAAGGTGTTGTAACCGCCGGTGATATCCAGGTAAGCGATGATATAGAGATTATGAATAAAGATCTTGTCATTGCTCATTTGAATGGCGGTTCTGACAGTAAGTTGGCTATTGATATGACTATCACAGACGGCAGAGGATATGTCTCCTCAGATAAAAATAAGACAGATGATACTCCTATTGGAGTAGTTGCTGTAGATTCTATATACACACCTATCGAGAGAGTTAACCTTAAGGTTGAGAATACTCGTGTTGGTCAGCAGACAGACTTTGACAAGCTGACATTGGATGTATATACAAACGGAGCACTTGGACCTGATGAGGCAGTAAGTCTTGCAGCCAAGGTTATGTCTGAACATCTTCAGCTTTTTGTTAATCTTACAGAGAACGCAATTAATGCAGAGGTTATGGCTTCTAGTCCTTCAGATAAGGATAGCAAGGCGATTGCTATGACAATTGATGAACTTGAACTTTCCGTTCGTTCATTTAACTGTCTAAAGAGAGCGGGCATTAATACTGTTGAGGAGCTTACAAATAAGACTCCTGATGAGATGATGAAAGTTCGTAATCTTGGTAAGAAATCTCTTGATGAGGTTTTTGCTAAGCTTGATGAACTTGGACTCAGCCTTCGTACAGCTGAAGATTAATTATAATAAACACAGGTTGATTGCTTGTGGAACTTGAAGCGGATAAGTCCAAAAGGCGCTTGCTTCAAGCCTTCCATGTGGCAGTATAATAGTGCCGGAAAAGTAAGACCATAGGGCGTTGAACGGTACGCCGCAAAAGGAGAAATAAAATGGCAAAGTATAGAAAATTAGGAAGAACATCTTCACAGAGAAAAGCACTTCTTAGAAATCAGGTTACAAACCTTCTTAATAACGGAAAGATCATTACTACTGAGTCTAAGGCTAAGGAAGTAAGAAAGATCGCTGAGAGCTATATTGCACTTGCTATCCGTGAAAAAGATAATTTTGAAGACGTTACTGTTCAGGCTAAAGTTGCCCGTAAGGACAAGGATGGCAAGAGAGTAAAGGAAGTTGTTGACGGTAAGAAAGTTACTGTATACGACACAGTAGATAAGCAGATCAAGAAGGATATGCCTTCTAGACTTCACGCTCGTCGTGAAATGCTTAAGTATTTCTACCCTGTTACTGAGGTAGTGTCTAAATCAAAGAGGAATTCTATTAATCTTCCGAACAAGATGTTCGATGAGATCGCTCCTAAGTACGCTGATCGTAATGGTGGTTATACCAGAATCGTAAAGATTGGTCAGAGAAAAGGCGATGCAGCAATGGAAGTTCTGCTCGAACTTATCTAAAATACAAAACAGTCGGTAAAATAAGCACTCCGTTTCGGAGTGCTTATTTTTTTGCAAATTTTTAAAAATATTCAATACCAAAATCAAATTTGTATATCATCTTTCATTAGCCTACACAATATAAAAGTATTTTTTTTAGATAGTTATCTGAAAAAAGTTTAAGCATTAAAAGATATGATTGAAAACTGACATGCACAGCCAAATATAACGCTGATTATTAAAAATTTTGGTACAAATAGGACACGATAGAAGACTAGGACCTAAAAGAGTTATATATAAACATTAAAAAGCATTTAAATATATAAATAATAACGGGTAACAAGTGCCATATGGCATTAATCAACAAAAATATGTTAATTCTATATTACGTTTGAAAATCAACCAAGTATGAAGCAGTCAACTCAATAAAATTGCACTTTTACCATAAAATAGTGCGCTGTCAGGTTTTTAAGACATCAAAATAGACAAAAAGGAGTTGAAATATTTATGTAATATATCTATTATAATAAGTGCCATTTGGCATTATTGAGATTAAAATTCGAGACTAAGTTATATATATGAAAAAAGGATGTTCCGGATGGAGGATTTTGGAAACATCGAAATACAAAGGGTGCATTGATGACAGAGTTCGCTTCGATATAAATATGCGGGATCTGCATGATTTAGACTTCAGGGAAAAGTCCAAAGGGAGGGTATATTAATGAAGAGACAGGTCAAGAAGAGAATAATATCGTTTATTGCTCTTATTGCAATGCTTCTGACAACGGTTCTATCTACTGGAAATCTATCCAAGGTTAAGGCAGATGTTACCGCAGGGGGAAGTGGAATTATCACCGAGTTTAAGGGCGGTGAAAAGGTTGTACTTTACAATCCCGACAGCAAAAATCCAGGATCAGGATATGTTCTAAGCACAGCAATTAGTAATAATAATAAGATGACAGCAGTTGTGGCAAATGAGAAAGGTAATAAGATCATTTCGTCTGCAGAATATTCAGTTCTTGAAGTTACTGTTGATGCTGATAATTTTATTACGCTTAAGGATGCATCAGGAAAGTACTTAAGGGGAGATGATAATAACGCTCTTACACTTTCGGATACGATTGATGCAAAATGCAGATGGAGCCTTGAAACAATAAACAAGGTACTTATGATCAAGAGTGCGACATTGAGAACGGCACCATCTAAAAGTGCGCCTGATGGCAATCCGATTGCTATAGGATGTAATGGAAAAGATTTTGCTACTTACTCTGCATCTGCAAGTAACACGGCAAAAGATACCATTAGGGTTATAAATGCGGATTATGTATCTGTTAATTCAACACCAACAGAACCAACAACACCAACAGAACCAACGACACCAACAGAGCCTACAACTCCTGATAAACCTATGGATGATGCTATTATTAAGGATGGCTCTGAGGTAGTTATAGTTAATCCTGCTAGCAATAAGGCTATTTCGGTGAATCCAACAAATGATTCAAAAAGACTAAATATTGAAAATATTTCTATTAGTGGCACTTCAGTTTGTGCAACGGGTAAAACA
>JAKPAB010000289.1 GCA_029779695.1 Bacillota bacterium
TTATTGGAACGAACTGGAAACAGAAATAAACAAGTCGGGTATGGAGATGATGCCATACAACGGATACGTGCCACCGATGGAATGGTCATGGTTCGACTATCCTGTAGACCAGGAACAGATTCAGTATTCCTCTGTCTGTCTGATGTATCTCAAACAAGGGAGCGACCTCTACGGAGCCTACATCGACTCTGCCATCACTGCCGAACGGTTTAAGAGGCTCTTTATTCTCTGCGATTATTCACATATCGACAGTTATCTGGATCTATTAACCAAGAATGAACATCATTACAGCATCAAATATATCTATCAGTTTCAGAACAGTAAGGAGAAGAAAGATCTCATCCTGGTCGAGATGGAACATGATTACACGAAGCATGTGAAACTGTTCATCTCCGACCGAGAGATAAACACCTTCCTTTTTAAAAGCGAGATAAAGTCCCTGTGCCCCTCTTCTTACCTTAATAAGCAGGACGAAAATTGGTACAAAGAGAGAATCATCTCTTTTATCGGTCAGGATATAAAAATTCCTCCAAAAGCATGGTTTAAGAAACAAGATAAATCGTCGCATGGCATACCGATCAGTAAACTATCGCAGCTCATGAAAGAATCCGTGGATAAGGGGCTGGCAGACTGCACTCCGGACGGATTTGCGAAACCCGCCAATTGGAAAAATCATCATTGGGTATACTTAAAAGATTGGTTTGTCGTGATTTTCAGCAGCAAGTCTCAACAAAACAGATATAAATTTTCGATTGCACAATTAATCCAGCTCTTCGGTTCGAAGGATATATGCAAAAACAAGCCGCCCCAAAAGAGTGACCCGACAACGGAAAAAATCGATAACTTCTTTCATGAGATTTTCTACGAACAAGATTTCAACATTTTACATGAAGAGGTAAGAAATCTGCATCAGAAGAAAAAACATTAAGCAAAACAGGTTCGGAAAAAGTTCGGACACATTACGCCATGGCGAATATTATAATCATCTTATTATAAGGTTATTATAGGATTTGCCACTTGCCGTTTTTAATTATTATTTTACTGTAATGTCACTATTCTTGATTTCATATCAGGAACGCATTATCTTTGCAGCAGATTTCGAAAAGGTGAATGCACTTACATTTAGAGACAGCCATTAATAGGAATCAAATATGAAAATGAAACAAAATGCAGCAAAGGATGTAGATCCAGATGACATTAAAGAAATCGTGAAGAGAATCATTAAAATTATTAAGGACTGGGGAAAGTAACAAAACAATGTTCCAAATGAATGATCTCAGAAAGCAAGAGAGTATCTTGCAGAAATTGTGGCTCGACCGCTCCATCGCCAATGGTGATGGAGACGAGCTGGTCAAGGACGGACTTCTATATCGAGGAAAGATCTATTTTGAAAACAGATATTGGCATCGCGACAGTGGGAACGAGGTGGCACAATGGAATGAGGCCGCGACCAAGTTGCTCATTCTGACCAAAGACCTCAACGACACCGAAGCATGGGACATCTGTGAGGAAACAGGCCGGAGAAACTGTGTCGCGTTCGACTATGGCAAAGCCATCCCCTTCTACAAGAATCTGAGGATGTGGTCTTACGGACTGCAGACCCTCAAAGACGGTAAAGC
>JAKPAB010000322.1 GCA_029779695.1 Bacillota bacterium
TCAACTCTCTGATCCGGTACATTAACTACTCCCACATTCGGATCAATTGTTGCAAATGGATAGTTTGCAGCCAATGCTCCAGCCTTGGTCAATGAATTAAAAAGTGTTGACTTACCTACGTTTGGAAGGCCTACGATACCTAGTTTCATGATTAATTTATCTCCTTTGAAAATCTTTATATTTCAAGCATTTGTGAGATTAACATTTCTTCACATGCTTTATATTAAGAAACCCTAACACAGTTCGTAAAATTGTACCATATCAGGACTTTTTTGTACATTCTAGATGTTTAAAGCCTCCATAACCCAAATAGTCAACCTCTCTCTTGTTATAAATCTTCCTTTAAAAATACATCATCTCGACATTCTGTCAGATGCCTATTTCAGTTTCATTCCATCCTTAAAGGCGTTACCAACTGTTTCACCCAATGCGATATAAGTATTGTTCACCGGATCAAAGGTAATCGGCTGCAGTTTCTTCGGATCGATTTTACCATCTGTCAAGACACTGTTATCCGCACTGACATTTACAATCTCACCTACCATATGCCCCGTAGAAGGATCATAGCTTATCATCCTACACTCCAGAGTCATAGGGAGTTCATTTATAATCGGCGCATCTACATTGTCAGACTTCGTTACAGTAAATCCAGCCTTTGCCAGCTTATCAGGGACCTTGTTGGCACTCTCAATTCCAACATAATCACACTCTACAACGTGCTTTACATCTGCCATGGAAACTGTAAAAGCCTTCTTTGCCAGAATGTTCTTGACTGTCTTATGTCCCGCCGACAGGCACATAGCCACCTCTGTAGTGTCATTGATCCCTGTCCATGCTGCATTCATGGCATCAGCTTTGCCGTCTTCATCATAAGAAGCTATGATCCACACCGGCTGCGGATAGCTCCAAGGCTTTGCTCCAAAATCCTGTCTCATAGTACATTCCTCCTTTTTAAATCACGTCATATGGTTTTACATTTAAATATTTAATATTCTCACCTTTTTATTAGTTTTTTAGTTAGCATAAAAGGAACCGGAATTTATACAAATCTTCTTTGGATAGTTACGATCCAAATTCCCATGATAACAGCAACACATATCAGTATAATGGCTGAAAGAATAATTTTATTTGTTACAACAGCCACGATTCCACTCACTGCAATTCCAAACGCCATAAGTAATACCGGCTTTCCAGTAGCCTTAGCTAATCCTTCTTTATCTTTTGTATTGTCAAATACATTTCCATGCATTAATGAATAATTTCCTTTCAAAAGTGAAATACTAACAAAAAATAAAATAATTGAAACAAACCCCATCATAATAGAAAATCCAATCATCATAATAACCTCCAAAATTCTAATTTGTGCGCCTACGCCAACTCCATGATTTTCGTGATATCATCGTATGAAGCCTCATCCGTCACCCGGAAGTGAATCCATCCACCATTACTACAAGTATACTTATGATCTATTACCTCTTGTGCCTTCTTGGACACCTGTTCATAAACGCTTGCAAATTGCTCGTCCGTCTTCCTGACCATCACGCAAAAGGAATCTTTTTCAGCAAATACATTGCAGATAAGCTTTGATTTTCTGTGATGTGAGACACACCATCCATATGAATTACCATAAGGGAATTTAATCTGTGTATCAGTTGTATACGCCTCTTTTATCCATTCGTTAAAACGATCAAATGCATTTCCTTTCGCTCCGCAAAAATCAACGAGGTCGGAATATACAGGATGAATTGTTTTATCAAGCAATCGTTCATACATATGATTTTTTCCTTTCTGCCTAATGGTATATTCTTAACATATAGTTTTAATAAAACAGCAATAATTTCTTAATCAGATGTCTAATCACAGTTTTCCATTTCTCTGTCGCAACTTTTCTAGCATCTGAAAGGTAAAACTCATGATGCAGACGACCATCGCTAAAGTCATTCTCATATCCATTATCCTTAAGATATGCGTCCATAATGCTAACCGTTTTGGGCTCATCATCAAATGGTACTATGTGCATGATCTGGACACAGGTCTCTTCATAAATTGTCAGATATTCTGCCATGCTACAATCAAGTTTCTTTTTCTTTGTTCCAGATTCCATCGATGTAGCTTTCTCTTGCATGATGAAACTTAAATCCGTACTTTTCCTTACAGCTTCTGGGATATCGTCCTTCTTCGGGACAATTTAAGCTCGATTTCAATTCCTTCATTGTATCTGGTATACGACGAAGCACCAGCAACTATTTTTCCATCCTTCACAATAACAATTCCTCGTCCTTTATCAAGGTAATCATCATTACTTACAAAAGATGATACAAAATCCTCTATTACTTTTCCCCATAACCTGTTGAATGCATGAATAAACCAAAGTTTCTTCCCAGCCATCAAATAAACTTTTCGAATATAAAACACCTCCCGCCATCTCTGGAAATAAACAAGAAATTATTCCTGCTTTTGACAGACCTGACGGGAGGTGTTGTTTATTAATCAAGTCGACTAAGTCTACCGAAATAATGTTTTCTTGTCCCAAAAACTTTCAGAACTTACATAATAATTGACAAGACTAAAGTAATTATCGCAAGTCCTCCTTGCATCAATATAATCTTCGGATTGCTTGTAATCGATCCATAAATTGCCACAATGATAATATATCCCATTAATATCATGACAGCAATTTTGCTCACAAATATATAAACTGCCAAAAGAATTAGAATTGCAATTAACCCATTATAAATCCCTTGATTCTTAAATAGCGTATTTACTGAATCTCTTGCCAATTCTTCCTTATCCATCCCAAATGTTTTTGAGGTTTTATCTGATGTAGTAGCAAATGTCTCAAGAAACATAATATATATGAACTCCAATGCTACCAGTGTTGCAACAATCTTTATTGCTATACTCATTTTGTTTCTCCTCTTTTCGTCCTCGGTGTGTCCAAACAAATGCTACTATTCATGTATTCTTGAACAACTTTTTTAACTTTTATTAGTTTTTTACTTGTATCCTCATTTTCGCTTTTAAAGTCAAGTAAAGTCTGCAAATAACCTTGTTCTTTAGCTATTCCAACACTTTCAGGATAAACTAGCCCGAAAATAAATGATATATGTCCTAAAATAAAATCAATACCAGTACAACTATTTTTTCTGTCGACACTACGCTTATTCAAAATATCATCAAGTACAGAATCTGTAATTGATGATTGTAGAAAAGCTTGCTCCGGTAAATCATAGATTTCACTGCGAGGAGTGTCGCAATTCACTTTTAAAATATCAATTTTATCTGCATCCCTGAGAATATTACAAAACATAGATTCTTTTTCACTTTGCTTATCAGGTAAATCCAGAACATTATGATATCGAATAACATTCTCCATCATATTGAAATCACATTCTGATTCTTCTACAAAATCTAAAATCAGATTTTTTTTAAATAAAATATCTGCACTTAGTGCAGCGTGATTACATGATATCTTATCTTGAAATGTATGATATTGTCTTAATTGTTCAAACCTTCCAATATCATGTAATACTCCTGAAAACCAGGCAAAATCTTTTTCATCTTTATCTAGCTCCAACGAACTCGTTATTTTGTCACATATCTCAGCGACGCGATAAGTATGATCAATCTTCAACTGTACTTTTATATTTGACTTGTCATATTGCGATACATAATTATCAAATGTTGAAATTATTTTTTCTCTGTAAAACTGCATTTTTTTACCTAACTCAATATATATTGAGCCTTTCGTACATACGGATGCGATCTGATTATTGCAACTTCCATTCCTCTTTTGTAATATAGTTAAAATGTTCTGTCCTTATATCACCCATTAATTCACACTGTTTGTTTTCTTCTGTGTGATCAAACTTAAAACCACACTTTTCCTGACAGCGTTTTGATTTCACATTTCCATCATAGTAGCCACACCACATCGCACTGCAGTTTAGATCAATAAATGCATGCTTTTGTATGGCTCTTATGGCTTCCGGAATATATCCATTTCCCCAGAATGGTACACCTATCCAATACCCCACCTCAATCTCAGATTTGCTTATATTAGCATGTGACTGTGCAGGTGAAATCAGTCCAATGCTTCCAATAGCTTTGTTATCTTCTTTAAGGCAAACTGCATATGTCTCATCTGCAGAAAGCACATTCCTAATTATCTCAAGACTATTCTCCACTGATGTATGTACAGGCCATCCAGCGATTGGGCCAACCAACGGATCTTTTGCATATTCATACAGACTTTCAGCATCCGATTCCTGCCAAGGCCTTAGTATTAATCTTTCTGTTTCAATCATACGTCTATTCCTCCCGACACTTCATAAGCTACATATTCACGTGCAAATTGATATCCCAATTTTTCGGCCAGCTTAACAGAATAAGTATTCTGAGCATCCCAACTGGGATATAGTCCTTCTTCGAGACAATTTAAGATCAATTTTGAACATGCAATCATAGCCAGATGTTTTCTTCTTTCTTCCGGCCTTGTGTCCACCTCGATTTCGATTCCTTCATTGTATCTGGTATACGACGAAGCACCAGCAACTATTTTCCCATCTTTTAAAATGACAATTCCTCGTCCTTTATCAATGTAATCTTCCTTACTTTCAAAAGATGATACAAAATCCTCTGTTACAGGATCTTCCAGACACAAATCATATAAACTCCCGTTTATTCTTTTTAACTCGTACCCGTCCGGAAGCATACTTACTGTATTATTGAGAAGTTCCTTATTAAATACTGTATCTTTTCTTATCGCATATCTTGTGACTTTTTTTGCATCGGGAAAGCAATCCTCTATTAATTTTCCCCATAACCTGTTGAAGGCATGAGTAAACCAAAGTTTCATCCCAGCCACCAAATAAACTTTTTATTTTTCCTGTAACATCAGTTATTTCATAAATCATTATTGTTCTTTATCCTTTTTCAGTTTCAAATTTTCTTACAAAAATACCGCCGTCGAAATAAATATCTTTCCCGTTATTATCCTTATAAAAAGATACCTGCTCCGTTCCTAGTCATCCGCCGCAACAGGGCGTATCATCAAGCGGTTCGGTTCAAATAAAAAAGACAGCAACTTCAATTCATTTCTCCTCTATGCCTAACTGGTCTTCCATTTTATAATTCTATATCCAAATTCATCCTTGGATACTAACCACCACAAGTTCCGCGATCATAGTCCCCGCGATCAGTATCAACGGAATCATCCCATCAATATATCCTTTCACAGCAGCCAGGCTATAATACAGCAAATATGCGACCATAGAGGCAACAGCCATCAAGATCACCACTGCCATCAGGATCAACGCAGTCTTTGTCGTGATGCCTCCCACAGAGTTAAAGCACTGCATAGTATCGAGAGCACTGATTTCAAGCACTGCCCAGCCTACGATCAATATCAGTTCTGTTGTCACCTGCCTATGCATAAAATGAGAAGTTACATACAGCAAAACTGCATATATTACAATTCCGGCTATCATCGGCCCTATTCCAAACAAAGATATGCCAGGCTTTTCAGAATTGATTCCCATAACGGTAATCACAACTCCTGCCAGCCCGAAAAGAGCAGCAAAAACCAACCAGAACCAGGTTGTCATTTTTCTTCCATCCGGTCTAAAAGCAAGAACCCACCAGATCAAATAAAAAGCACAGCACGCAATCAAAGATTCTGTTCCTAAAATAATCTTGTTCATATTTGGCTGTCATCCTCCTCTAATAGAATTCTATAAAAAGATTAAGCATTCATCTGTATTCCGCCGAGATTCTGTGAAACTATATCAGATAGTCCTAATGCTAAACTTAACGAAGCCTTAAAACTTTCTCCACCAGAAATATTTCCTACCGGTCTTCTAGTTCCAGTATAATTATCAAAGCAATTATGACCTATCTGCTTGATCATAGTTTTCAATTTCATCGTTGTAGAAAAATGACGCACTGCGTCTGTTTTTTTCTTAAGGTGTCATAAATGTACATAACTTACGCTTCCAATATTGCCAGCAACAGCATCCTATAACAGAAGTCCAGCAATTTTAATTAAATCGTCATCTTTCTAAAAATCCCCTTATTAAATCTATCAAAGTCACATCTGCTGGTAACCAATCAACCTGATCTATTAATTCCTTATCCACCCACTTTGCAGCTTCATGTTCCTTAAGGACAAGATCACCGCTTAGCACTTCGCACCAAAAACAATCCATAGAAAGATGAAATGCTGGATAATCATATTCGATAGTATCGATTATCTCACCTACAGCGATTTCCGTATCAAGCTCTTCTTTGATCTCACGCTTAAGTGCCTGCTGTGGTGTTTCGCCCGGTTCTATCTTTCCACCGGGGAATTCCCATCCATTTTTAAATTCTCCATAGCCTCTCTGGGTTGCAAAGATTATTGGTTTGCCATCTTTATTAACTGCTTTTATCACTGCTGCAACTACTCTTACCGTTTTCACTTTTATGCTTCCTTTTCTATCGAAATATCACTCTGCAAATAGCGAAGCAGATCCTCTCTAACAGGGTGATGCATACTCATTACAAACTTTGTAATATCACGTTCCTTACCGATATTATTTTTCTTTTTAGCTACATTCACCGACTTGATATCAAACTCACCAACATAATAGAAATTGCTCTCTGCATCGCTTTTCTTAACCATGAGATGTTTTCTTGGTGCATTTATAACTTCTGCTACATAAGAACTGTCAATACCTCTACCTATCTGTGAATCCCAGTTAAATGTCATGTTGTCTTCAAAAGCATCAGCATAATCTGGCTTACCTTCTAAATATTCAAGTTCTTCACCAGCTTCTGCCTTATGATATGTAATAAAGATAAATACATCGTCGCCAATACGCTTCATACCATACATGGTTGATGAAAGATCTTTACCACAATTCATAACCAGACTAACATCACGTCTCGAGTACTTTTCATAGAGAACAAAAGGCGTTCCATCTTCACGAGAGGATTCATATTTTTCCTGGTAACGAAGCAAACCAACATCAATAATATCATTGACTTGTTTGTAAAATTCAGCATGAGACAGCCGCATTGCAAATACGAACAAACGTCTTGCTGTTTTCTCTTTGTCGCATTCCAGGATATCTATATTATTATATTTATTATATTCTGATGCATTAGCTACAAACTTGCCCTGCAATACATCAAGCGCGTCATCATAAGAATCCTTATCTAACTTTTCATGATACTTCTGAACAAAGTATTCATTCATTTTTTCATAGCTCAGATCATCACAATTTAGAACCATATATTTAAGAATCTCAAGTTCATATGGTCTGACCCCAGACAAAATTGTCTTTGAAAGATACTCTAAAATAACTGCTTCTTCCTCTGTGATTTTTCCAATATAAGAATCTTCTTCCGTTTTTTCAAGGAACTTATGATAGGTCTTATACTCTCGAATAATTACCAATGGATCTATCTCACCATTCTCATAAAAGTCTTTCAAATATGGAACTCTACCTAGACGATTCTTAAGTGATACATAACTATCTTTTATGATTGCTTTCATTCCTTTGATCTTATCGATAGACTCAAAAATCTTATCCTTAGCAACCTCATCAAAATGAACTGTAGATGCTCCAGGTATTACATTGTTACCGCTGATAACATACTTACGAATCGTATCCTTGTTATATGACCTATCACCTGACAAAGCTATTGGAATCATGAAGTTATTATTATAATTTCCGATGAAATCGAGAATGACTACAAACTCTTTTCCATTTGCCTTTCGAAGACCACGGCCCAGCTGCTGTATAAACACAATAGGAGACTCTGTCGGACGAAGCATGATTACTTGATTCACTTCGACGATATCTACACCTTCATTCAGGATCTCAACTGAGAAGATATAATCTAACGGCGTTAGCTTCTCTTCTGATTCTGAAAAGATAGCCTCATCCTCTCCCATAGCAAGTCTCTCGAAAGCATTTTCACGATCTGTTTCCGAAGTATTTCCATCAAGCGAAACTGTACGGAAAAACTTTCCTGTTTCTGGATTAATGATCTGATTCAGTTTTCTTGATAATTCTTTTGATTCATCAATACGACTACAAAAAATCAATCCTTTAAGTCGATCACCACTGTATCCGTAATATGAAGTCTGTGAAACTATATGCTTTATTCTTTCAGCAGAAGTCAGCTGATTGAAATCATGTTCTGTTATCTTCTTGGCATTAATAGTTTTGTCATTGAGATATGACAGATCACTAATTCCAAAATAGTGGAACGGACATAATAAGTTATCTTCCATTGCCTGTTGCAATCTGATATCGCAAGCGATCCGATAATTAAATATCTCATAAATATTCTTGTCTTCATTATTGTCATCCCTTTTATCAGGAGTAGCTGTCATTCCCAAAAACAGCTTTGGTTTAAAATAATTTAGCACTCTCTGATAAGTATTAGCACTTGTATGATGAGCTTCATCCAGAACGATACAATCAAATTCTTCAGGTGAGTACTTCATCATATGTGTATCCTGATTGATTGTCTGGACTGTAGCAAATACATAATCTGCATCATAATCATGATAGCCACCACCGACTAATCCCATTGATGCCTTGTCACCAAATACTTTCTCATAAGACTTCTTGGTCTGCTTTGCGAGCTGTATTCTATGTACCAAAAACAACACATGCTTAAATCCCAGCTCTCGCATTGCAAAAGCTGAAGCATATGTCTTACCGGTACCGGTTGCCGAAATTAGAAGTGCTCTTTCTTGTCCTGCATCCAAGATACTCCTCAAGTTATTGATAAACTGAGTCTGCATCTTGTTAGGCTCCAGTTTATATTTCTCAATTGATGGAATCTTGTCATTACGAACCACCTCACGCTGATGCTTGATGATGTTGTAACGCTCTTTATAGATCTCAAAGAATTCATCATATTCCAAAGCAAACTTTGAATCCCATAACTCTTCATATTCGGAAATTATCTCTTTAGCAACTTCTCCCTGATCCGTTGATACAATTTTAGTATTCCATTCATGGTTAGTCGTCAATGCAGAACACGTAATATTCGAACTACCAATAATGATTCTATATGTATCTAACTTTTGAAATATATAACCCTTTGTATGAAAACCATTCTTAGCAGCTTCGGTATCGTACATACGAATCTTGATATTCTTAAGTCCATGTAGTTTTTCCAAGGCTTTTGGCTCAGAGAAATCCAGATAATTAGTGGTAAGAACCTCTCCTGGAATACCTCTGGTCTCAAGAGCTTTAAGTGTCTGAAGCAAAGGCTCCAAACC
>JAKPAB010000349.1 GCA_029779695.1 Bacillota bacterium
TAATAATAACGGAAAAGGTTACTGGGAATTACTCCAGGAATGTGCAAAAGACATTATAGAAAATGGTTTTGATATTTACGCAGAAGAAGCAGATACACCCGTGCACATGGTTGCATTTGATAAGAGCGGAAATATGAGCCGTAAAAGCCGCATTTCTTTTATAGATGCGACTTATTATGATGCATTAAATGAACGATTAAATCTTGGTATGGATTTTAAAATAATCCAGATACAGGAAAGTAAATATTATGCATACAGAGGTCTGTATTTATCTTCTGCTAAGCGAATTGAGAATGAGGAATTGACTATCACTCCGGAAACTTTAGTAGTAATTCAGGATGAGCGAAAAGATCCTAAAAACCCAGACAAATCCATCACGGGATATAATTATGAGAAGGCTAATTATATTTCAGCCAAAGAAAATAAAGAGGCTATAGGACAAAATGGAAAAATATGGGATGTTGATGAACAAGGTGAAGAGAAAGTATTGTATGTTGACACTCCATTTGACGGTGTAGGTTTCGTTGATCCTTCCTATGCTTCGATAATTAATGAATCACTTGGAACAGAAGGGGCTACATCCTTCCAGATAAGACTTCCTTTTGCAAAGGGAATGCTTCACCGGGTAGATGTTCGAGGATTTCTTGATGAATATAATACCAACAGGAGTGGGGATACTCATACATACGTGGATGCATTTGGAATCAAGAGGGATCTTGGAAAAGCCAGAATTTTCATTACGGAAAGTATGTTCAAAGCTAAGAAATGGATTGTTGAATATCTGAAGAGTACCGGAAATGAAGATATGGACCCTATGGCATTTTATTGTGATATGCTGAAAAAATATGATCATGCATTATACGTATCAGGAACCAATCTGCCTTATGGACACTCGAAGTATGTTCATTTAAGTTATCAGACGATTAATACACTTGACTTTAGTAAAGAGCAGTTCAACCATATTTTAGATAGACACAAATCATTTATAAAAAATCCAATTGAATATTTAAACAGCTTTGACTTAGAAGCGAGTGACGATGGTGATATCGTGGATTCTGAAGAGGGAAGGATTGATTATCGTATTCCAAACTGGAGACGAGCATTAAATAAAAACGTACTGTTTTCAGAAGATATATATATAAAGCATGAGCTAAAAAACACTCAGAAGGGATTATTGACAAAATTAGCGACAGGTAAAATATTAGTGGAAGGTCAGACGAGATATCTTTGTAGGGATTTGTTGCCACTACTTGTAAGTTTGGTTGAAACCCCACCTGATTTTTTCCCTAAATATCTCTATTATCGTTTCTATTTGCCGACAGATGGAGTAGATGCAAATGCAGATGCATTGGAATTAGATTTTAATTCTTATTACGCTTTCTTTAGGAATCCGCATTTATCAAGAAATGAGCAGTATATAATGCAGAGATTTTGTGATACGGATGAAGCAACTTATAAAGGTAGAAATGCATATAAATATTATATGTATAGCAGAGAGATTTACGACAAATATTTTGGCTCACTAACAGGTATTGTTATGGTGCCAAGACATTCTGTATTACCTTTATGTTTAGGTGGAGCCGATTTTGACGGAGATTTGGTAAGTATTGTATATAATCAGGATGTTGTGGATGCTGTAGCATCTGGGGTATTTGTAAAAGCGAAGACTAAGCTTTTTGGTGAAGTTCAGATGCGAAATCTACCGGTTATCGAGATACCTTCAACGCTTAGTGAGAAGACTTCTATTAAGGAACATGTTCCATATGAACATATTAAAAATACTTTTTCAAACAGAATCGGTCAGATATCGGATGCAGCTATATCCATTGGTCAGATGGAATATGGTCATGTGCTGATAACAGACTCACAGAGTAAGACTGAAGCTCGGGAACAAAGTGTTGAGAACGAAAGCATAGAAGAAAAATATAGTAAACCATCGTGCGCAATGTGTACGATTTTGACAGGACTTGAGATTGATGCCGCTAAGAACGGAGAGCATCCTAATCTTGATATTATCCTTGGCAATGATATAGAAAAATGTTCTTATATTAGCTTCCTTCATAAGTTTAAGAAGCTTCGTGGTGAGGCGAATTATTCCTTTAACAATCTGAAGGTGGAGTCTAAAGAAAATGGCGGGAAGAAATATATAGAAGTTACCGCTAAGGATTGTAGTACAGTTGTAAAGTTTTATCCACCGGTCTTTGGTACATTTATTAATGAGCTTCCACTGGCATTCTATGATGCTTTTTCTTATTATGCGAAGGGCGAAAACGGAAAGAAAACTGAGAAGTCTCAAGAGGAGAGTGTATTCTCATACGCTGATAATAAACAAGAGGAAGCGCTTGAGATTGAGGAATTCAAGTCAAAATGCCAGAATCTCTTTGATTATTATTTCTTTTATTCTAAGACTTTAATGCATATTTTAAGTAGTGAAAAGAATAAAGGCTTTTATGCCATAGAGAATTTGGAAAGGAAGCTATATCAGGCATATGATGAGGAGGAAGCAGTAAGAATACAGCGGACAGTTGTGCCAAGATTAATGGCTCATCTGAAAACTTATATAAATGAAAACAATTCTGTAGCGGACATCAAGGACAGAATCAATGATCAGAAATGGCTACTTGTTCCTATGGAACGAAGGGCAGCTGTTCTTGAAGATATTATTGCTGGTGGATTTACGGCTGATATCCTTGATAACGAGGAAAAAGAAGTGTTATTTAATTTCCGCAATCGGGGCTATATAAATCTATGGCTTGTTCTTTCGATTATTGAGGGACCAAAGATAAGTACCTTTGATGAAATATTGTCTCGTGATATTAGGAGTAATATTAAGGCTAAAGATGAGAAACTTGAAGAAAAGCTTAAAGAATATTTGAGGGCATATTATGATAATAATGCAACGGATGCATTAGGCAAAATATATGCTGCTTGTCTTAAGGCTTTAGGTGGTATTATGAATAAATCTGGTTTGTCGGAGCAGAATATAATTGCTGCCTTGTATGAGATTTCAGCGACATCGCTGGATAACAGAAAGTTTTTCTGGGATTTGATTGGATGGACGAAGTGCCTGTAGTAAAATGTAAGGGAAGTATACCGAATATGAATAATAAACAAGAAGAACTATATAAGATATTACTGCTTCCTATTGAGAAACAAAAAATGGATTCATATAAGATAGAAGAAAAAGTAATACATTCAGGAACTAAATATGGAACTACATTTGATCCAGATATGTCGAATATAGCTATAAAGTTTTATTCGATTATTTATGGAATAGAAGAAGAAAAGCTTATATCAAAAAGTGAAGGGTTTATAAAAGGAGATACTATGAATGCGTCTTCCCCCTATTATAGACCACCAAGAGAATTGACAGAACAGTGGGATGTCGATAAACACTGCCTAGCTAATTTTTGGATATTACCAATGAACATAGGAAGGACACCTGTTCGTCATCTTTCCGAGATACAAAAATTATATTGTAAACATAGCAAGAAAAGTAGAATCCATGATTATATGGATGTGTTTCTAGAATTTTTAAATGAAAATATTGATTACTATTTTCGTGAATATAATAAATATTTTGATGAGTTAAAAGTTAGCAAGGAAAATTTTGTAGACGAATTTAGTCAAGCTCATTTTTTGAAAAAGGGGTATTATGAAATAAATTCAGTGAAAAAAATTGATAAAACAACTTTAAGGAATGGATATGACTTGTGGAGAAATGCAATTAAGGAGAGGGCACGAGAGATAGCCACATCAGACAAGTGGGAAGAATTGTATGATGAATTTGTGAATAAACAAAAGTCAAGGATAGACTTGCCGTGAAAATCATAACGAAAGTAAAATAAGGTAATTAATATATGATCAACGAACTCAAAGAATTTAACTCCTACATCACAATCCCAACCTCCGAAACTCCACGCCTTCAGCCCAAGATGTTAACAGACAACTTCGGCAACACAGGTGTTTTATATGGTCTCGAGCATTTCCTTACGATAATTACGAGAGGGTTTATATTTGGTAATTTCATTGATGTAGATAAGACATCTGCGGATGGGATGATAAGCGATAACCTAATTGCCACAGTTAGTAACATTCTCTTTAGGTGGCTGGGCTTTGAATGCGCAAATGATTATGCTGGTGATATGGATGCAATAAGAAAATGGAATAAGAAATACCCGCAGGCGGATGGATGGCTCAAGAAATATTATGAAAAGCATTGCGATAAGCAAGATAAGGCGAAGCGCTGGGCTAAGATCGAGGAAAAGTGGACTGAAAGTTTACAGGGATTCGATTACAGGCTCAATGTGGTAAGCATAAATAATATTATCTCGAATGCAATAGAACTTGGACCATTAAGAGAACAGTATATGGTTATCAAAAAGGATTCCACTTCAATTAAATCTGCAAAGCTTAAAGATCGATTCCAATATCTTTTTTCTTTAGATGAAAATATGGAATCAGCAAAGCCTCAGGAAAAGACAGTAGAAAGATTTATTAAAAATATAGCAGCATACCTATATTTTATGGGTAATCATCCCAAAGGACAAAAATATGTACTATTGGATAGAATACAGTTGCTATGCTGGTATGGGCTTGATGATAACAAGAATGAAGCGAATAGCTGGTACTTCAAGAGATTCTTAATTAAAAAAGGAAATAAGAATGTACCTATCATGACGGCTTTAAGTTATGACCGAGGATGGAACTTTATCAAGTATATGATAGATAATGATTTTATCGCAAAGTATGATATCAAGCTTATTGATGCTGATGAACTAGAATCTGTAGATAAAGAAAAGTACTGGATTATCAAAGATAATGGCCATGGAGTAGGAAGCATTTGTTGCTTAGAATGACAATTAAATAAAACCCCCGGAAAAATAATAAAAGGCCAGATGGTTGTAATATACCACCTGGTCTTTTTCATATCCTAAGGGTTTATTTTGTAGAGGCAATTATAAAAAACAATCAGTGAAGGGAGAAAACGAATTATGAGTAGAAAAGTATTAGGCTGGAACATTAATCAGCGATCGGGCTTAGGAAAGGAAATTCCGGAACTTGTTTTTCAGGAATTACTAGAACAGGATGCAGATGTTATTGTGCTTACAGAAGTTGTTAAGAATGATAGCTTGTCAGTATTTATTCAGAAGATGCGCGAAGCTGGATATGAAGCAGCTATCAGCAAAAATGAGAATACAAATGAGGTATGTATTTTATGGAAAGCAGAGATATATCAGTTGCTAAATGTTGACGACAGCCTTATTACAGCTAAAGAAAATGATAATCCCAATTATTTTATGGTGGAGCTTAAAGACCAGAATGATAAGAAGTTTAATGTGGTGGGCTATCGAATCCGCGTTGGTAGTAAGGAATCTGTTAATGAGTACGAAGGCAGAGCAAGACAGATGAAAATTGTTACAGAGAAGTTAGCGTTGCTTAATGGACCAACTATGGTGGTAACTGACAGCAATAATCTTCGTCGTGGTGCTACAAGGAAAGAATGGAATCTTTCTGTATTAGATTCTATGCTTGCTGCTGTTGGATTTATAAGAAATACACCGGAAGGTTCCAGCATCTATGCAGAGACTGCCGTGTCTCAAGAATATGAATTTGCTGAGGATCACATTATTACCAAGGGAATTGAGATAAGAGATGCAGAATATGATCGTGATTTTGTGAAGAGAGATACTGACATTTATGTATGGGGAAAAGATTTCACAAAACATATTGAAGGTTCTAATTTTTACAAGCAAATTCTTGTAGGTTTCCCAGATCATGCAATTGTAAAGGGATATTTTGAAATCGTTTAGCAAAAATGTTGGTTTATTCCCGGATTGAGTTAGAAAGGTCGTGATGTGAGTATGGGAAGAATAATCATTGCAGTAGATTTCGATGGTACGCTGTGTATCAATCAGGATGTTGTTAACTGGCCATATCTTGGACAGCCTAATAAGGAGTTGGTTGAAAAACTTAAGGCTTTACAGGATGAGGGACACGTCCTTATCCTGTGGACTTGCAGAGAAGGAGAACTGCTGGAACAGGCAGTAGCCTGGTGTAGAAACTTTTGTGGAATTAACTTTGATGCTGTTAATGACAATATAGAAGCAACTAAAACATTCTTTGGAGGTAATTCCAGAAAAATAAGCTGTGATTACTACATAGATGATAAGGGCTGTACACCAGATGTCTTTTATAAACTTTTACAATAGGGGAATTGTAATATGTCGATTCAAAAATAACTGAAAATATCAGATGGAGGAATGCGTATGGTAAAAAACAGGTTTAAAGAAAGAATAACAGAATGTGCATTTGATAATGAACCATTGAGAAAAGTCTATGAGATGATATGTAATCTTGAAACGCCATATATATAGTATGCTGACAGTTTTAGCGGTGAACAGCTCTACTTGATTAATGATTTAGAAACTGAAAAAGAAGTTACATCCTATAGCTGGCATATTGATGATATTGAATTTCTTGGTCCTTCATTAGATGTAATAGGCTTGAGACTTTGCAGGATGTCTGGAAAAAGTGTGGATAATAGCTACAAGAGTATTTCTTGCAGAAGTAATTATGCAGATAAAGAAATTACTGCAGAGAAGCTATTAATCCAGGCAGGATTTAGAATTCCGAATAGTACAGAATTTGAATCTGTGAACTTTGTTGGTGATATACCTGGAAATACAAAGGAGGTAGATGAAGCATTAAAGAAGAAACGCATTATATATCTAAAGGAGAGCATTTTGGAGGATGAAAGCAAAATTGTAATGTATGAAAAAAGCGAGAAATATTAGAACCAGTTTTAAGAAGTCTTCAATATGATATCGAACAATGTAGTTCAAGAGTAAAATATGCAAATCAGCGAATTGAACAAGCACGAAAAGAATTGATAGGTTTGCAGACAAATTAAAAAAATATTTGACTAAAAAAAGGAGAAAAAGATTATGGCAAGTAAGACAATTAGAATTAATCATGTAGAAGCAGTAGAAAATTATTTAGAAGAAGAGGGCTTAGTTTATATTGACCTTGAGCGTAATGCAGAAATTGTCAGGGGAGTAAATAGATTGATTAATATGCTACCTAAGAGCTTTGAGCCAAAGGATATTAAGAAGTTTTATAAGAAAACTGGGCTTAAGGTTCAGGTTCATGTCATGAAGGATTGTGATCTGGCAATATATGATCGTAAGGGAAAATATCCTAGAGATGACGCGTATATCTGGAATGAGAATCTCATTAAGAATGTAGATAAACATCCAGAATGGTTAGAACCACAGGAAGATGCAGATATTGTTATTATTTATAAAATCAATCCTGTTGAGGTTAAAGTGAATGATAAATCAAATGACGATGACATCCTTCCATTTTAGTGAGAGGAGCAAAAAGCTATGAATGATATTATTGTACTGTATGAATATTACACTATTATTCCAGATAATAACTTGGGATATATATTTGAAGTGAATGACTGTAAATATGTAAAAAGTAATGGCGATGTTGGATTTATGAGTGGTGAAGAAGCAAGATTACAGGCTCATAAAATTGAGAAAAAAATAAACAAGGCATACAATTCATGGGTTCAATATTCGTCGTATAAATATCCGAAGATGTCTATAATATATGTCAGAGAAGATTTCAAGGAGATGTTTGAAAAATATAGAAAACCAGGAAGAACATACACAAACATTATGAAAAGAATATTGGTGGATATATTGTCAGATTAACTAGTAGAGAGTGCACTATACAATGGATATAGTCACATTCCTACAGAAGTGGGGAATGTGGCAGGATGTACAGATTTTTACTGGTGGAAAATGTTATACGGATGACCGGGGGAAGGTAGCGATAAGGAATGAAAAGCATCCAGAGAAATATTTAGTAGGACCTACTGAAAGGGATTGTAACGGAGGGAGTATTTGGAAAGAGTTCTCTAACCCTGAAAGACTACTTGATATGACCTTTGAGGGCCCATTAAGTCTTCTTCTTCGTCATCATGAATACGAAGTTGATACGGGAAAAGTATCAGAAGAGGTACGAAGAATACTTCTTCCCGAGACAAGTGAGGTGGCAGATGAGGTTACTGATTATGTATCTACACTTCTTGATGGGCAAATAGGTTGGGATCCGACGGAAGGTAACAAAAAAAGAAGACTCAGAGAAGATATAGCAAAAATTGTTCGAAACGCTGAAGAAAGAAGTAAAACTACATGTGAATGGTGTGGGGATACGAAAACAGTATCGCTTAGAACTGATTTAGGTGGAAGAATTGTTACATTATGTGATTCATGTGTCGGCAAATTTATTGAAAGAAGAAAACAGCGTCATAAGGAGATAGAAGAAAAAAGAAAGGAAATATTCGAAAAACTTAAGTCAAATGGTGAGGAGAGTGATTGATTATGCTGTTTGCGGTTTTCCTGGATGTAGATGGAGTGTTGAACACAAAAACAACATGCCAGCATACGCCGGATGGTTATACGGGGATTGATGACGCGAGAGTTAAAATTCTGGCAAATGCAATAAAAATGTATGACTGTTATGAAGTGATATTAACATCTGACTGGAAGGAGATGGGCGAATATGATGATGATTACTTATATCTCCTTGAAAAATTGGATTTATATGGTCTTGATATTGCTGGAAAGACAAAAGATCAGGGAAATAATCGTGGGGAGGGCATAATCAATTATTTAAAGGCTCATCCAGAAATTGATGATTATGTCATATTGGATGATCATAAATTCGATTTTATGAATTATACAGGGTTGTGGGAAAGGTTATTAGTTACCGACGGCATTGAAAGGGCTGAGTTTGCTTCAAGAACTCCTGAAGTAGAGGCAATGGTTTTTATGGATTATATCAAGCGATTTTCATAGAAAGTGAGGCGATTATTATGGTTAGTAAAATATATTTTGATTTATATGGTGTATTAGCAGATTTTGACAGAGGAGTTATGGAACTAGCAGGATTTAATCGAAATGGCGTAAACGCAAATTCAGACATTAAGGGATAGTATGATGTTGAAAATCTATTCGATGGAGATTGGGATCATAAGGAATAATGTATGAGTATATTTGTATGTGGAGATATTCATTCAACACTTGATATTAACAAACTGGATGGGTTTATTGGTAGAGAGGATTTGAATGAGAATGATTATTTAATTATTTGTGGTGATACAGGTATATGCGGTTTTAGTAAAGAGCAGGAGCGTCTCACGAGGGAATATCTGAGAAAATACCGATGACAATCTTGTTTGCGGATGGTAATCATGAGCAGTTTGATGCGTTAAATTCTTATTCAATCGATGAGTGGAATGGCGGCAAGGTACACATTATAGAACCTGGAATTATTCATTTGATGAGAGGACAGGTTTATCAGATTGCCGGGAAGAGATTCTTTGTATTTGGTGGAGCATATTCTATTGATAGAGCTTACAGGGATTTGGGATTTACCTGGTTTGAGGAGGAAATTCCATCCCAGGAAGAATATGAGGAAGCATGGAAAAACCTTGAAGAGTGTGATTACAAGGTGGATTATATTATTTCGCATACCGGTCCTTATGAGGTAATTACCGAACTTGGATATGAGTGCCATGATGCAGCGCTTAATCAGGTAAGATTCTTTCAGCAGGTGGCAGACCAAGTTGATTTTCAGGATTGGTATTTCGGCCACTTTCATGAAGATGTAGATGTCGAAAACTTTCACTGTAGAATCGATGAAGTTACGCAGATTGAGTAGAGTAATTTGCTTATATGAAAAAATTGGAGGGAATAAATGAGTCGAAGCCATAAAAGGACACCAGTGTGTAAGGATGGCAATGCTAGTAAAAAAAGAGGAAAGAAAATCGCTAATAAGAAAATAAGAAAAACGGCTGATTTAGGGCAAAAATCTAATTTTAAAAAAAAGGATATGAATCTTGGAACATTTGTGATTACAGATTTTATGAGGACTGTAAAGCTGAATTCAACGTAGAAGATATGAATTTTTGGAAAAAATGGTATTTTAGGAAATGAGATTTCTATTTTGATAGAAGTTAAGTGAGCAAAAATAAGATTAATAAGGAGACGATGTAATGGCAGTATATGTGATGTCAGATTTACATGGAAACTATGAAGGATTTATGTCTATACTTGAGCAGATTCATTTTTCAGAAGCTGATGAGTTGTATGTTGATGGGGACATCGTTGATAGGGGAAGAGGTGGAATAAAGATTCTCCAGTATATGATGATGCAACCTAATATTTATCCTATCATCGGCAATCATGAGTATGCATTAATGCAGGTACTGGATTTTGTTATTCAAGAGATTACAGAAGATGCAATAAGCAAGATTGATGAAAAGACTCTAAAAAATATTATTGAATATCAGAACATAGGTGGTCAGATAACTCTTGATGAATTCTATAAGCTTTCAAAAGAAGAACAAAGGGATATCATGGAGTATTTGGAAGAGTTTACTGCATATGAGGAAATCTCAGTAAACGGAAAAGCATTTATAATAATTCATGCTGGATTTATAAATTTCAAACTAGAAAGAAAGATGGAAGATTATCAGCTATATGAATTAATTTTCAAGGCACCTAATTATGAACGGGTATATTTTGAAGATAAGTATCTTGTAACAGGACATCTTCCGACTCGTGCTATTTACGGTGCTAAACCAGATGAAATTTTCATTGCAAATAATCATATTGCAATAGACTGTGCTTCTGGGTATGGAGGAAAGGTTGGTTGTATAAGGTTGGATGATTTTAAATGTTTTTATTCTATGTGAGTCTGTCTGGGAATATAGTGAAAGATGAGTATTACTTAGAAGGAAATTACAATCTGGATTCTTTTATATTTGAAGGAATAGAAGGATATATATCAATGTGTGGTCATACACCTACTGGGAACCTAACATCAAGAAAAGATTTATATTTGGATGAAGCTAAGGAGTCGATATGGTGTAATGAGCGTAAGAATGTTTATCTTTTAGATTGTGGATGTGGTTTTAGTACAGGAAAACTTGCGTGTTTATGTATTGAAACAGGTGAAAGGTATTATGCATCTTAGTAAAGTGGATTAAAATATATATCTCATTTAATTGCTTTATTAGTCTGTGACGATAAAAATATAGGGTCACTTTCTTGAAATAATTCGAGAAAGTGGCCCTTTTTTTTCGGTTGCCCACGAATGCCCACAAATGCCCCGCTCAGCCCCATAAAAAGCCCTGCCAGCCCCATCACAGCCCCATTATTGCACTTGTAAAGCAAAAATAGCTGTGTTATATTTATAATGCACAAAGGAATGCGGAAGCGAAGAAAACGAACCGAATCCGATGTGCATTTTCTTTTGCAAAAGTTAATATGGAAAACGTAAGCGTCAGCTTGTAATCAGAAATGGTTACGAGCCTGGCGCTTTTTAGTTGCCCGAAAACAGAAGGGACCAGATGACGATCAGGTTCCTTCAATAATCTAAATATGAAAGGAAATTACGAAAATGGATTTTAATGAATTTAAAGAGCAGTTTACAGAGGATGTGAAGCAGGGACTTGCAGATGCAGGTATTGAAGTAAAGGTTTCTACTAATACAGTTGAGAAGATGAATGAATCTTATGAGGCAATGACAGTTACTCCGGAAGGTAGCAACGTCGGTGTGAATGTAAATATGGAAAAGTTCTTCGAAGCTTATGAGAACGGAACTGATTATGAAGCAGTTGTTGGAAAGGCAATCGGTGTGATTGAAGGTGGTTTTGCTAACCAGCCTACAGTCGATGTATCTGCCTTAACTGATTACGATCAGATGAAGGACAAACTTATTATGGAAGTTGTTTCTGCAGAAGCAAATGCAGACATGCTTGATAAGGTACCACATAAGGATATGGAAGATATGGCTGTTGTATATCGCTTCGAGATTGATTCAAACGATGATGGCCGTGCTACTATCCTTGTTACAAATCAGCTTATTGAAACAATGGGTGTTACTCCTGAACAGCTTCACGCTGATGCGATGGAGAATGCACCGGAGCTTAAGCCTGCAGTTATCAAGGGAATGAGCGAAGTAATGGCTGAGATGATGGGGGTGAGTACTGAAGATCTTGCAATGATGGGAATGCCTATGGATCCTGCAGATGAGCAGATGTTTGTAGCAAGTGTTCCTGATAAGATTCACGGTGCAGGTGTTCTTGCATACCAGGATTTCATGGACCAGGCTGCTGAAAGAGCCGGTGGTGAATGCCTAGGACTTCGCTGGAAGGACTTGGATTTTGAGAACAGGATCATTACGATTGATCATGCTCTTACCTATTATAAGTCAGCAGAGTCAGATAGTTGCGTATTCCGTATTTCGGAACCGAAAACAGAAGCTGGTATCAGGACAATTCCTATGCTTGATGTTGTGAAGGATGCATTCAGTATTCTTCAGGACGAAGAAGATGAGAATGGTCCGAACATGCAGGTCATTGATGGTTACACCGGTTTCATCTTTCAGAACCGTTTCGGAGAAGTACCAAACCCTGGATCAGTCAATCGGGCAATCAAGCGTATTGCAGCAAGTTACAATGCAGAAGAAGTTCTGAATGCAAAGAAAGAAAAGAGAGATGCGTTAATACTTCCGGATTTCTCTTGTCATCATTTGAGACATACCTTTGCTACCAGGCTTTGTGAAGCAGAGAGCAATTTGAAAGTAATTCAGTCCGTCATGGGTCATAAGAATATCGAGACTACGATGGACATTTATGCGGAAGCGACCGACCGTAAGAAACAAGAGACATTTAACGTATTAGCTAGTAAGTTGGACAACGTATTTTAAGAAGAGCGAATGCTCTACAACAAAATACCGAGGTTGTAACAACGATGTAACGAATAGCTTTTCCGGTCAGCCAAAGACGACCGAAGATAGCTTAGTGCTAGAGATACGAAAATGCATAGCTCATCCGGTGACAACGTGGGATAGCCTGAAAACGGAACTAATCCCGACGATGAAGAGCTTGGATAAATAAACCCAGTGTTTATGCGACTTGCGAGAGATTCCGATGTCCAAAGGACATCAAAAGGACATCAAATTGTTGGTCAAGTCCGAATGAGTTCGAATGAGCTGAAATTTTGGTAAACGAAGTTGAATTTAATAAAAAGCACTATTTTAGGGCACTTTTCTAGAGAAATTTAGAAAAGTGTCCTTTTTGCGTTATGGAAAAAATGATGTCCTTTTAAGAAAAGAGGTGTAAAGAACGATGAGAGACATGGGGTTTAATTATAAGGAAGCAGAAGAGAGCAGAAAGAAGTTTGTGAGATATAAAGATGGCTGCAAAGTTTATGGAATGGGTATATCAAAGTTTCAGGAAATTGCGAAGAAAGCAAATGCGGTATATAAGGTGAATCAGATGGTGCTTGTAAATACTGAGATCCTTGAACGCTATCTGGAACGATATAGAGTAACAAGTAAAGAGGTGAATTTAGATGACGAATGAGTTACAGACTTCAATTAGAGCATATACAGCAGATGATATTCAAATAAAAAGATTTCTTAGGGTGGACGAAGCACGACAACGCTTCCAGCTAGAAGAGGAAGTCTTACTGGTAGTAGCTCTTTCTGCGGATGCATTATATCGGCTGCCAAGAACAGTACTGATACATCAGAAAAAGATGGAGGATTTCATGAAACATTTATATAAAGTACCCAATACATCAAAATATGTACAGAAAAAGTATGTCAGAATCGGAGAAGGTTCAATTACATACAGCATCGGACATCATAGATTTATAGAAATGGCAAGAGCAGCCGGAGCAGTATATAAGATTAATGAAGGAACTGGTGGTACTGTACTTATTAACTTAGAGCTTTTTGATGAGTTTATGGAACAATTTAGAGAAGAGGCTGTTCCACTTAAGCATCCATTATTTGTTCCAGCGAAAGGAGAGTAGATATGGGGTATTTATATAAGACTTATTCAGATACAAAAGAAGTGATGAAAAAGTATGTTAATGCGACAGAAGGTGCAATTATCTACAGTATTGGAAAAACAAGGCTTATGTCATTAGCTGCTGAGGCTAGTGCAATCTACAAAGTAGGTAATTCAGCACTTGTGAATACGGAAATCTTTGAAGCATATTTGGAGCAGTTTCATGAGCCATCAAGATCACTGCCAAAGCATATCTGGAAAAGAATGCAAGAATTAGATGGAGGTAGAGATAGTCCATATGAATTAAATACACCAAAAATTGGTGTGAAATAATAAAAATACACCAGAGTAGTTTCTATCTAAAAAATTGTAATGAAGTTATTATATACATGTTCCAAGCGAGAGCAGGAACAGACAACTGAATATCAGTTACGGATTAAGAGTAAAAGTTCGGGGTATTCGCCTGGGGGGCTCAAGACCACTGTTATCAAATTAGTAGTTCGATGGATTGAGAAATGAAGAACGAGAAGCAGGGAACAAGCCTAGAAAAAGGGTATTCGAATATTGCGGATGGATAATAACCCATGAAGGTCGAGAGGTTCGACCTTATCCTCGAAATGGCAATAGAGGAGATAGTCTTATTGAAAGATAAGGCGTCATGAACGCATTAGCAGCTCGTCTGTAACTCCCAGGAATGTGAACATTCCTTTGTGTACGGGGCGTAAAAGGGACTTGAAACAAGTCGGCGTACACCTTACATAGCAAAGCTATGAAAGAATAAGGAGGATGCAGAATGATAGGAAGTGCGGTAACAGAAATAGCAATACCAACATCCACATTCTATTCACTTGATAAACTAGTAAAAGCTGTTGTTGATAGAAAACCAGATAATTCAAGATGTACCACAACACAGCAGGGGTTGATTACCTGTATGAGGTCAGTAAATGATCAATGTGTACGACAGCTCGGTGCTGGAATTGATGAAAGCGAAATTCAGCATATTATGAGGAATGGTACAAGTGATATTGATGAAGAGTACCTAAATATCATCAAGAAAGAAATCACAGATTGGTAGCAATTATCGTAATGCTTTTAGCAACAGATGGTGTCGTAGCAAATTCCTTTAAGAACCTGATCGGCAGCTTCTTTAACAGAGCAGCCGGAACCATTACAGGTTAATGGTTGGAATCAGGTAAAGACAAAATGATAGAAAGAGGGGATAGCCTCCCCTCTTGGAAAGGAGGTATATGGAACGAAGTACAAAGTGGGAGCTTGTTCCTGCACATTTTGGACCCTTATGGTCTTATATCGAGGATGATGAAATCACGGATATTGATTTTAATGGTACGGATTTATGGATTACCAATACAGCGAATGAACGAAAAAAAGTGGAGGAGCATGGCGTTACCAAGGAATTTATCGAGAAGTTCAGCCATTATATTGCCAATAACGTAAGTAAGCCTTTTAACAAGGTGGAGAATCTGTTAGAGGCAGGCAGAGTTGCTTCGGACTGTAACATCAACAGACCGAGAGGATGGAACAACGCAAATCCGGGTTAAGAACTATTCTACAAACACTTTTACAGGCTTAACAGGCCCTAGGGTGATTACGATAACGTATACCACGACAGACAGTAGAAATAATATAACGGAAAAGCAGGCGAAGGTAACGATTGTAGATACAAATGCAACAAAAGAAGGACCAATGGACTTTGATGGCAAGAAGCAGTATGTAAGATTTATTGCGGCTGATTATTACCAGAAGGACTATTCCGCCGGGGGATTAGAGGTAACATCTAAGTGGAGAAGTGATACGACGTATCGAAATACTTTAGCTGCGGCAATGAACAATGTGAAAGGGGAAGATGGGAACTGGTCGCATGTAGTGAAGAGCTACGAGTTTTCTGCGGAGGATATTGAGCAGGTGAAGCAGTATGTGAAGGATAATGGGATGGGAAATTCTAAAAGCGGAACTGGTTTATGGAGGTTCATGAGTCAGATTATGATTAATTAAAACAATAATTTAGCCAAATAGTATTCATTGTGTATTGTGGGATACTATTTGGTAAGATTTAAGTATAGACGTCAATTGAGAAATGCGGTACATTTTGCTTAACAATGCTTACATTAAGTAGTATTCTTTATTTATGAATCAGTCAATGGAGATGTGCGGTACAATAAAGGAGGGCTATTATGGCAAGACCAGGATATTTATCAATTTATGCAGACGAAAGGACGCAAAGGATTTTTGATGAATTTACAAAGGAGAAGGGTGTTAGTAAATCTACAGTTTTAAGTGAAATGATGCAGACGTATATGTTAGCTCAAGATGAAGAACTTTATCTGAAGTTGTTAAAAAATTCGTTGAATATATCGAAGACGAAGGAACTAATCACTACAAGAGAGGACGATACTGCAATTAACGATTACATTTTTATGAAACTAGGAACAGCATATTCTACTAGTGACGAAGAATTGAATGGTGAAGAGACTATACAGGCGTATATGAGAGCTATAGAACAAAATGGATATACTTGGTTTAGTACAATGAGCCTTCATACAGGAATGTCGAAAGATAAAATAAAATTTTATAATCAAACAATCAAGTCTGGAGAAGTTGTTAAAATTCTTTTCGCGCTAGGCATGGGAATTAATGATGTGTGCTACTCTGCTAAAATTCAAGAAATTGTTTCTTCGAGAGATGAGATTTCTTGTCCGGGTGATCCATCCACAATTCCAGCTGAGTTTGGCGTAGAAGAAAGAGGAAAAATATGGTTCAAATTGACTGAACTTGAAGAAGAAACTGAAATTACAGCAGAAGCTCTGAAATTTAGAAAAGATGATGGAAGTGTTAAAAATGCAATTACAAAATCTCAGTTTCACTTTGGATATGTATATATTGGCTAGCAAATAAGGCTAAGGAGGACTGTTATATGAGTTTAAGAAGTTCGGATTCATCTTACCAAAGATATAAGCAGTATAGAGTCAACAGACATAGATTTAAGACAGAACAGGTGACATTTCCTATTGCAATGCTCATTCTTATTGGGATTATAACAAAGTTCTGGTATTTAATAATTTTGTTTACTAGCATTTTCATAGTACTTTATATTGTTAAATATTTTAATATAGGTAAAAAAGACACAAAAGATATTTCGGAGAAAGAAGGAGAAAACATGGGGAGTATTAATGGCAAGGAAAGCGGAGAATTGAAAAATTTGAAATCGACTGATTCTGGATATGTAAACAAAAATAATCAACAGAACAATGGTCGAAGTTCTAAACTAGGTACAGATAATAATCAATGGTTTTACAATATGAATTGTTTACACTGTGGACACACTTATTATGCAAATGGTACAGATATATGGCAGCGCAAATGTCCTAATTGTCAAGGTGGAAAAGAATAAGAAAGTGATATCATAGCCGAGGAGAAATCCCCGGCTTTTGCTTTACCTATATAATTTCAAAATCTGTTAAGGAGGAAAGGAGGCTGTATGACTAACATACGATTATGCCAGAAGGTTCCACCTTAACGTGGAATCCACTGCATTGTTAATTTAATAACACAAAATGTAACTTAGGAGATATGAGCCCAAAACCCATATCTTCTTATTTTTTTGCCCAGAAGGAGGTCGCAATGTTGAATAAAGTAAAAGTGAGCACCATTCCGTTACAGAACGGAGAATGCGCAGTAGAGATTGTAATTACCATCGGAACGGAACAGCCAAAGAAAGTAAAGCAGGAGTCGACAATTTATGCAGAAACACTTGAAGCACTGGCAGAAACGTGGATGGACAAGGATCAAAGTAACCATGACAACGATGAGGATGAAGGATTCCTCTATGACAATTTAGATTAAGGAGAAAACTTATATGATGAATTATGAGATTTTTAAGGAAGTAGTAGCAGAGAAATTTATGGATTATTTACCAGCACAGTATCAGGGTATGAAGATTGATGTTCACGCAGTAGAAAAAGTAAATGTGACAATGGACGCAATTAATTTATTAGGGGATGGGGCAGGAATATCTCCTACAATTTATATCAATGATATGTATGATCACTATAAAACCACCGAGGATTTACAGGAAGTATTGCAGTCTGCGGCAGAGAGAATGGAACGTGCAATGAAAGAAGCTCCTGAGATTATTCCTTCGCTTGATATGCAAGAGGCAAAGGACAATATTGTTTTTCAGTTAATTAATACAGAACAGAATAGGGATATGCTCTTAGATACACAAAATAGAAAGTTCCAGGATTTATCCGTAATCTACAGATGGGTAGTAAAATCTGACATGGATGGCATTCAGAGTACGGTGGTTCGCAATGCATTAGCAGAAAAACTAGGATTTACAGAAGAGCAGATGTTTAAGCTTGCGGTAGAGAATACCAGAAGAATGTTTCCTCCAACCGTAAAAAGTATGAACGATGTAATTAGGGATATGTTTATGAAGGATGGTATGCCAGCTGAAATTGCAGATATGATGATTGGGGAAATGCCACCAGAACAGACCATGTGGGTCATTAGCAATGACAGAGGTATCAATGGTGCAATTTCTATGCTTTATGAAGATCAGCTTCACAAACTTGCAGAGCAGTTAGAAACAGACCTCTATATTATGCCCTCATCTGTGCACGAAGGTGCGACCCGTTTCGCCGCATAAATAAACAAAAGGCGAGGGTTGCAATTAGTTTAGCTAGTTGTAACAACAACTTATTTTCCGAGAAGTAGAATGAGTGGGTAACGCCATGAAATGCTTCCTTTGATACTCCGAATAGCGTCTTACAGTTGCACATTGTGAGGGGTTATAAGCTCGGTGAAGTCGGCTGAGAGCCACCCTAACGCGTGAAGGCGAGGAACTGCGAACCAGAGGTGGTCGAGTGGATGATAGGCCGGAAGTCTATAAAACACCTATGGCGAGAATGTTGTCTATACAGGGGCAACTGGTAAACTCTTGAAGAAAAGGGTCTAAAGAATGGCAATGCAGAAATGCATTGATGACGTGACGTCAGGTAAGTGTGGGTGAGTAAGACATTCGTTATGAAAGTCCATGTAGTGTTACAGGCACTAGCAAGCTTACAGGCTCAAAGAGAGCGCCTAAGGGTATATGAACAGATAGGAAAATAGGAACGGGGGAAGCTGACAACGATTAGGAAGTGCAATTCC
>JAKPAB010000018.1 GCA_029779695.1 Bacillota bacterium
AGTATTTGCGAGATTCTTAAATGGAGCTACAGCAGAAGATGCGACAGCAAAAGAAGTTGATATTAGAAAGAATCCAGCGATGATGGATGCTCTTATCGGTGTCTATGAGAGAAATTTCTTGGGATATGAATCAACAGCAGTTCTTCCATATTCTCAGGCTCTTAGCAGATTCCCAGCACATCTTCAGCAGTTGGATATGGAGTCAAATGGCAAGAGCGTAAACCGTAACGGAGAACCTATAGATTATGTAACAGGACCGGTAATATTTGGTGAACCGGGAACAAACGGACAGCATTCATTCTATCAGTTGCTTCATCAGGGCAAGACCGTAATTCCTCTTCAGTTTGTAGGATTTAAAAAGAGCCAGATAGAGAATGATGTTGTTATTCAGGGAAGCACTAGTCAGCAGAAACTATGCGCTAACGTTGCGGCTCAGATCATGGCATTTGCCTGTGGCAAAGAGGATGAGAATAAAAATAAAAATTTCGAGGGCGGACGTCCTAGCAGTATCATAATCGGAGAGCAGCTGACACCCGAGGCTCTTGGTGCACTTCTGGCTCATTTTGAAAATAAAGTCATGTTCCAGGGATTTGTATGGAATGTAAACTCTTTTGATCAGGAAGGAGTTCAGCTCGGTAAGACTCTTGCCAAGAAGGTTTTGGCTCATGATACTGATGGCGCTCTTACGGAATATAGTAATCTTTTAAATATTTAAAACCATTATTTATGAAAAATCAGAAAAAAGAAAAAGCGATAGTCAAGAAACTGAAATTGTATATCAGTTTTCTTACAAAGTGCTTGTATTTAACTAATTAAGCATGTTACAATCACTACGCTTATAAATATTAAATTTTTATAAACAAAATGTTTGTGACAATTAATTAGTTTATTTGATGGAGGGAATTATGATTTTTCAAATCAACAATCTCTGGCAGATCCTCGGTTGGTTCATGGTATTTGCCGGACTTATCATTATGAATGAGATTGGACGTCGTACTAAGGTAGGCGGAATGGTGGTATTTGTAGTCATTCCGGCAATTCTGACCGTTTATTTCATTTTGATTCACGCAGGATTACTCGGCGGTGCTTCTAATCCTACAATGGAGTACATGGACGGATGGTTCCATTACGCAAAGCTTTATGCAGCTGATATCGGATGTATCGGTTTCATGATGATCAAGTACAAGTGGGGCATAGGTAAAGAGAAGTGGTTCAAATGGTGGCCTTGGCTCATCGTAGCTATCAACATCATGATCGCTAACTTCTCAGACCTCGAGTCAGCTATGGCTGCATTCAAGATCACTGGTAATTTCTCAGGTGCTTGGTGGGCTTCTAACGAAGGCGTATTTATCTATGGTGGCTGGTGGAACGTTGTTAATGCTCTTGCCGGACTCCTCAATATCTTCTGTATGACAGGATGTATTCATCTCTATTCATCAAAAGATAAGAACACTTCAGATATGCTTTGGCCTGATATGACAGTATGGTTTATCGTAGCTTATGATATCTGGAACTTTGAGTATACTTACATCAACCTTCCTACACATTCATGGTATTGCGGTGTTGCACTTCTTCTTGCTCCTACATTTGCTAATGCTCTTTGGAACAAGGGTGCATGGATTCAGAACCGTGCTAACACACTGGCTGTTTGGTGTATGTGGGCACAGATCGTTCCTTTATTCCAGCTCAAAGGTAATTTTGCAGCAGGACTTCCTGCTGTATACGGCGGAGCTAAGGCTAAGGGAGTTACAACAATGGATCTCTACAATAAGGCTATTGCACTGTTCCACTCAGGTAACGGTAAAACTGAAGCAGCAGGTAAGGCTATCCATGATTTAGGAATCGTTGCAGATCCTAAGGTTATGGGATTCGTTGCTATGCTTGCACTTGCAGCAAACGTAATCTGCATCTCAGTTATCATTAAGAGAGCAATTGCCAATGGACATAACCCTTATTCTCATGAAGTATTTAAGGGAACCAAGGATTATGAAGAAGCACTTCAGAGAGCAGAGAGAGCATAATCTCATAGCTTGAAAAGTACTTTGAAAGATTATCATCTTTCATACATGTAAGATAATATAAAGACTTGTCGTTGTATAGACGGCAAGTCTTTTTTTGAGTTATAATCTAACTGACGAGAAACAGCAAAGCTGTTTCAACAGATTCCGCAAAGCTGTTAAAAAAATTCTAATATCGGAAAGGTGGTACTCATGGCGGCATCAAATGTGTATACTAACGAAAACGGTAGCGAACTTATTCTGCCAACTCAGGAGGGACGTGAGATGCGAATAGACGAACAAGGTCCTGAGTGCAAACAGACACCTGAGATACCTGAGGGATCTAAGGTAGATGCTGGAATCACATATGAGCAGGCTTATGAGCTGTTAAAAAAATATAATGAAGATGATTTTCACTTGAGGCACGGACGGACAGTTGGTGGTCTCATGAGATATTTTGCGAAAAAGTATGATCCTGAAAACGAAGAATTTTGGGGTATAGTTGGTATGCTTCATGATCTCGATTGGGAGAAATGGCAGGTTCCAGTTACACATACGGTGAAGACAGCGGAGCTATTAGAAGAAGAAGGTGTCAACCCGCAGGTGGCACATGCAGTTCAGACACATAACTGCGAATATAATGCATCTCTTCCGGTTCCGATTCATAAAATGGAGAAAATGCTATGGGCCTGTGATGAATTGTCAGGTCTCATTGGAGCAACAGTTGCTATGTATCCGTCACATTCATCAGAGGATCTTAATCTGAAATCACTAAAAAAGAAATTTAAAAACAAAGCATTTGCAGCAGGGTGTGACAGAGAGGATATCGAAAAGGGAGCAGCTCTTAACGGAAATACACTGGATGAATTGTTCTCAGATATGATAGAAGCTTATCAGTCGATAGACAAAGAAGGACTTATAGAATAACGATAAAATAAAATTCAAAGAAATACAAAATAACAAAAAAGGAATTAAATCAAGAATCGGATCTAACGATCATATATCCGGAAAATCAGAACTTCTTTCTGTATCGACATATTGATTAGCCACATTTGTAGCACCATCGATCAGAACATTATAGCCTGTAAGTGCTGCAAATGGGGAGAACTGAGCAGCTCTGTTTTTTATAGACATATGTGGATGAGAGTTAGACTTATGATGAGGCAGATGTATAATATCAGCATATTTTGAATTGTTTTTCACGCCTTGTGCCCTCCGATCTGATTATTTCTCATAATAGTAGTTCCGCCTTCCTCTAGGTTCATACCCTTTAGGAGGGCGTTTTTGCCATATTTTTTCTTGATGTTTAGTATTGCTTTTTGAATGTTCCGTTCTTTTTCTTTTTCAGCATTCTCAGCAATTTTCTTTTTCTCCACAGCCTTATAATCGGTAAAAAGATCCAGCTGTTCAAACTGAGTCGCTTGCTTATTTCGAGCCTCAGCATCGTTCGTAGGCAGTATATGAGAAGCGGTGATGTTGACCCTCCTGATCATTAGATCAGGATCTGCTATTTTGTCATAAAGTTCCAATACAGCATGAATGATCTCCCGGGATGATGAGGAAAAATGTCCGATGTTGGTAGAACCATGAGCATGTTTTGGAACAGCTCTACCATAGTGATCGATAGTAACCGGGCCGTTGTATTTTCGTCTGATCTCTGGATCAGTAAGACTGGTGACATCGTATCCTATGGTCAGTACCATCTGATCAGTTTCAAGATCCTTATCTACCAGATCCAAGATCAAAAGATCGGTCATCTCGTGGATAATAAGCTTAGCCTTATCGAAAGTATAAGGACACTGAAGGACCTGGCCGGAACCGAGAGAATTGTTCTCAGGTTTATATGATTTAATATCTTTGATGGTAACAGGTTCCCATCCCCAGGCATGATCGATCAAAAGCTCGGCATTAACGCCGAATAAACTGTATAACAGGTCCTCATTGTAAAAATCATTGGAACCACCTAGACTACATCTGGCTACATCACCCATGGTAAAGATCCCATTTTCCTCTAATTTTCTGGCATAACCACGTCCTAATCGCCAAAAATCAGTAAGAGGTCTGTGATTCCACAGTTCATTTCGATATGATATTTCGTCGAGTTGTGCTATACGAACGCCATTTTCATCAGCAAGAACATGCTTTGCTACGATATCCATTCCGATTTTACATAGATATAGATTGGTGCCGATGCCTGCAGTAGCAGTTATTCCGGTAGTGCTCAGAATGTCATGGATCATCTGTTTGGTCAGATCTCGGGCAGACATTTTATAGGTATGAAGATATGCTGAAAAGTCCATAAATACTTCATCTATAGAATATACATGAATATCTTCCGGAGATATATATTTTAAATATATGCTGAATATCTCTGTACTGACAGCCATATATTCTGCCATCTGAGGCGGAGCAGCAATATAGGAAAGCTTGAGTGAAGGATCTCTTTCAAGGGCTTTTATGTCATATGATTCACCTGTAAATCTGTGACCAGGTGCATTTATGAGACGATCAGCATTAATCTCTTTGACACGCTGAACTACTTCAAACAGACGGGAACGGCCAGCAAGTCCATAGGATTTTAAAGAGGGAGAAACG
>JAKPAB010000028.1 GCA_029779695.1 Bacillota bacterium
GGAAAAGTGGTGGTATATTATTATTGCCATCGGTTCTGAGGAGTTAAGCCAGAGGATGGAAAAAAGAGCTTCTGTTTGAAAGATAAGAAGCTCAAAGCTTTTGAGTGGAAGTCCATCCTGAAATTTCTCGCCTGCGAGGGCGAGAAAGCAAAGGCTAAGGTTTATCGGAACCGATGGCTTTTTTTATTCCAGACTATAGGAAAAAACCTCCCTACAATCTCCAAGAAGCGAAAAAGGCAAAAGAAAGAGATCAAAAATACCCACTATCCGCGTTGTCATTCCTGAATGGTTCTATCAGGAATCCAGAACTATAAGGAAAAATATCTCCTTATTACCCGGAAAAAGAATAAAACAAAAAATACAAAAGATAGGAAAGACAAAAACTACTGGGAGAGACGTCTTTCCCAGTATAGAGGCACACCCCCTATTGTCAAGAAAATGCCTCATCCATACTTGACTTCTCAATATTTTTAGAAATCTAAGCGGGAAGTGGAATGCTGTCATAGATTTGTAAATTGTATATGAAGGGGAGTTTAAGATGGTTCAGCATCCGGTATTAAAGAAAGTAACCTTACAAAAAGTAAAAACATTAGCATGAGCAGGAAGAGATTGTTTTTGCTTATCTCTTTGGCTCTTCGACTTAGCATGTGTTTGGTAGAATAGAAATGCAACACAGCGGAAGTTAAAAAGTACAGCATAAAAATTACTACAAACCTGGAATTCAGCAAGTGGAATGGAATATTTTATGATGAGATAAGACATCTGCCATCATTGACCGTTTAGTTCATCACAGTCATTTACTGGTCTTTTCCGAACCAAGTTATCCTTTGCCTCATTCTACTATGAACTGTTAATTCTGGAATTGAAGGTGCTGCAAAAATTAACTTCCGGAATGTTGCAAATTCATATTGCCAAATACATTAGCAATATATCTTGATGAAACTCATCTCCGGGCAAATAACTTATTTTATGACGTTGAATTATCAAGAGAAATAGAAAAAACCCTTAAAATACCGGTAGATATAGTTATACTTAATTATGCTCCCATAGAGCCTTGCAAGGTCTTCTTATAAAAGATGAGGACGAAGAATTCCGTTCGGATTTTCTTCTTCTTCGATGGAGATATTCTGGATTTTCAAGAAGTCATAAAAAATTACCGGCAGGAACTCAAAAGTGCCAGTAGATAGAGAAAGAATTGTTTACCTTTTAGGAGAGATTGAGAAAGCTCTAAATATTTTGAAGGATTTACAGAAAGAGGGAGAGAAAATTATTGATGAGCTAATATCTGGGAAGTGTTAAGTATTGCTTCATTGTGGTTATGGAAGGACATATCGATGTTTGTAATCATATTTTATCTCGTGAACAATGGGGCGTGCCAAGAAGGCATGCCGATGGTTTTATCCTGCTGAAAGAAAGAGTAATTATACACTGGAAAACCTGGTGCAGAACTTAGCCAATATGGCTAAATTCAGAAATTTGTTAGTCAGTCCATCTTACTAGAAAGTTGACAATGAAATACTCTATCATATACTACAATCCCAACTTCAAGATATTGATGCATTTATTGACTGATATGTGCTCGTGAAGGGTCAGTGATTGCTGGTTGGGTTTACATTTATGGTGACGGCATAGGTGAATGCATTGATGGGTGGAAGGCCTTATTGTGCAAGTTGAATTCTTATGACTTTGGACGAAGAGCATCGTGTGGAAATCCGGGGAAGTGAGGTTTGGTGGGTTCGGTTTATTCCCACTTGTGATAGAAAGACGATCACCGTTTACACTACAATGGGGAAACCCTGACCATTGAAAGTTATTAAACAATTC
>JAKPAB010000044.1 GCA_029779695.1 Bacillota bacterium
GGGTACTTCTTTTTAATATCACTGTTCCGAGGATCTCAGCGTTTCAGCTGACTCTATTATCATTTACCGGTCAGATATTCACTGGGATAATCATAGATATGATCATAGGAACAGAACAATCTATCCGAACTATTCTAGGCGGATTGATTGTCGCTGTCGGTCTCACTGCAAATATGATTTTCGAGCAATGGCAAAGCAAGAAAAATGCAACCTTGCCAGCTGATACATAACTATTAATCAGAAACTAAGACTGCCTCACTTGGGATGTCCCAACAATATTTTCTCATGTCAACATGTCCATCTAAAAACTCGATTCCCTCTGACATGAGAAGTTCTATCTGTTTATTTTCACCTCCAAAGGCAAATGCCTTCGATGGATATCCGTCTTTTGTCACCACACGATAACATGGAATTCCCTTTTCATCTGGGTTCACATGTAGCGCATAACCTACAACTCGACTCCATCTCTTATTTCCAGCCAGGGCTGCGACCTGCCCATATGATGCCACTTTTCCATATGGTATCTGTCTTACAACCAAATATATTTTTTCATATGTATTCATCTGTCTGCCTTAGTTTTATGATCAATATAAATTTTCAAATTATATAGCTATTTGTATAAGGTTCAAATATTATTGAAAAGCAGTGCAGTTCCTGACAAAATCAGTAGCATCTGGACTATTTTTTTCATAATGCTCTCATTGACGAATTTGCTGCTTATCATCCCGAGTACCAGTGCCAGTACCATGACCGGCATCAAAAAAAATGCCTTTTTTAGAACACCGATTGTTATTATTCCAGTCATTGTATACAGAATTATCCGAAGTGTATTTTCCAAGAAAAATACTACACAAATATTGGACTTAAAATCACTGATATTGTCTGTGACCCTGCTGATATAAGCACCCAATAACGCTCCTATTCCGTACAGTCCACACAAAACGCCAGATAATATTCCGATTATCATCAGAATAAACTTGTTTTCTTTGTTTTCTTTGTTTTCTTTGTTTTCTTTATTTTCTTTATCTTTGTTGTTTTGAATCTCACGCAGAAATGCTTCAATCCCAATTAAAATAATCGCTATACCACATATGATCTTGATTATTCGAGAATCCACGTTTTTTAAAATCCAGATACCTGGTATGCTACCAGCAATCACAAGCATTGCGATCGGGAGACATGTACTCCATTTGATAGACTTTCGTTCCTTATACGCTATTATTAGATTCGTAGGATAACCGAGAATCAGTTCCACCGGCGATATATTGATATTTTCAGTTCCAAATGCAAGCACAGATGTAAATACCAATGTATTTGCAAATCCGCACAACCCCTTTATATAAAAAGCGCAGGCCGAAGCTATTATCCATAATGTCATAAAAATCCTATCGTTTTAAACCCACATTTTTCTTGAAGAAACCTGTTCTACATATGCTGCATACAAGTTGATCTCAATTCAATAATTTTATTTTCAATTATTTTTGCTACTACTTCAAATTCCCTATCGTCTTTACCTGTTGGGTCTGTTATTCCCCAGTCTTCCCGTTTTTTACAAGGCAGATAAGGACACTCCACGCCACATCCCATAGTTATCACTATATCAATCTCAGGAAGTTCTGATAATAATTTGGTGTGTTGAG
>JAKPAB010000069.1 GCA_029779695.1 Bacillota bacterium
CCGGCCAGAACATCACCGGATTTATCAATTCTATCCGTCTCAAGGAAGCTTGCAGCATAGTCAGACAAAATCCTTATATACAAGTATCCGAACTGGCTATGAAAGTAGGATTCAATACTCCGAAATATTTTACGAAGTGTTTTAAAGCTGAATTCGGAATGCTCGTCAAAGAATATATTGACAAGGAGATATTGAAATAAACATATATCACAAGTATCTTTTCACTGTTTGACACCTAATTCATTTGTAATTTATACCAAACTTTTCATAATAAGTATGATCTTTGGGGAACTCGTCTCCTTCCCATGCCTTTTTTGATGTCCACTTTTCCGATTTATCCGTCCAAAATGGATCATTTGCGTCAAGGCCTAAAGGAAGAAATGCTAATGAAGCCAAATACAAGCTACCATTATCTGTATACACATTAGCAGTTTTAGGTTGGCTTCCATTAAATCCCAATGTCAAAAATCCAGATTTATTGAAGTTGTGATTATCTAAGAACATTTTTTTTATTACGGCTGTCATGCCTGCTCTTACCTGACCTTTACTCAACTCTGTTGGGAGGAGTCCTTTCCATGCTAATAGAGCTAAGGGTTGTAGCACTCCTGTTCGATAGGTAATAGAACGACCAAAAACGGGAAAAGAACCTTCAGGTGAAATAAGATGTTCCAAAATCATAGCAAATCGCTGCATACGTTTAGTAGCCAATTCATAAGTTGTTCCAGACCATTCCTTTTTATTTTGACCTTTATCTGTCATTACTTCCAAGCAATTAAAAAACATTGGCTGTATTGTAAAACTATTGTAGTAGTCAAATGCAAATGAAGGACCATCCGAGTACCAGCCATCTCCTACATACCATTCACTTATTTTCCTCAATGAGGAATCTATACGATACATATCGGCATTACTCCCGACTTTATGCAAGAATGTTTCTATTGTACATGTAAACAACAGCCAATTGGTATACAAAGGATTTATCCTACGCAATTTAGTAAATCTATCAATATATCGTTGTTTAGTAACACTATCTAGCGGAATCCACAATACGTCATAACCGCGCATAAAACTTTCAGCAAGATATGCTGCATCTACCAAAGTCTGAAAATTCTCATCCCATAAAAGGTAATCCGGACTATCTGGGTTTACCGCATTTTTATAACATTGCAAAGCCCAGGTACGTAATTGTCTTCGCTGTACACATTCAGTACTATTATCATCGGGCAAAGTGAGCCAAGGTGCAAGTCCGTCCATCAAACGTCCGAAGCATTCCATATACGAAACCCGATGATCACGTCCATCCCATGTCGGGCTCAACTCTAATTGCATATTCTTTTGCAATGTACCCTGCGACATATTTTTAAGTACAGGCTCCGCCATTCGATACATAACATCGCACCACACTTCTCGATCTGACTTTTGACAATGAATCCTTTTTGCAGAAACGTCTGTTACGAACACAAAAAAAGAACATAACAATATGCCTAATAACTTTCTCATATCTTTCTGATTTTAATTCCCGAAAGGAATGTTACGCCTTGGTTAGCTTTAAAGTTTATTTCAATCTTAGACTCTGTTGTTCCCACGATATAGCGCCTTTTAACAGCAAAGAACTTTCCTGAAAAGGCCGACGGACAGAACCGATTTTCTACTATGTCACCATTGATGGATATGTCAAAACAATTATCTTCGGATATTGACGATCCTTCTTTATGATTAAGAAGATACACCTCCTGTTCCTTATTCTTGTATATATCCGAAAAAAGAAGTTCTACTTCATATTCTCCATTCGGCAAATCAAAACGATATCCATTTAATCCCTTACGCTGTGTTTGATATAATGGTGTCTCCATAGTGGCATTAACCTCGGTCTGCGTCCCGCTTATTTCTCCACCGATATATCCCCAACTTCCTTTTGTGTATTCTTTATCGGGAACCCACGTAAGTTGACTTTCCGAAGAAGTAAAATAACAGTTACTGCCCACATTGACGGCTAATTCCATATTATCCACATTGTCTGAATTTATATTATATGGCACAGTTGTATAATGTATCTTAACAGCATCGCTTACATCGCCAGCTTTAGCATACAACAATGGTTCTGTAGAAGAGAAAGGCACTTCAAAAATCGCATTATAGTTCTTTACGGTTTTCTTTCCTAGAGACTTATTGTCTATGAACAATTCCACTTCTGGTTGGTTTGTGTAAATCTTAACTGGCAATATTACAGGTAAAGAATCTCTTTGAATGCCACATCTCCTATTCCAGTCCCGACTAGCTATATGAAGGACAGGGATATCTTTGCGCCATGCCGATTTAAAATAATAATAAACATCTTTAGGAGTCCTATTATTATATGTAACACCTTTGTTATTTGTTCTTGGCATGGATTCTTGTCGCCCAGCTACATTAAAGTCTATGAAGTTCCAGTATGAAGACCCACAAACGTATGCGGAATCTTCAATAACAGGATTATAATGTTCGATGTATGTCTGCTGGTATTCAGAGCTGAAATCAAACTGGTGAGGATTGAGTGAATGCAATCTAATATCAGAACCTGCACCCCATTCACTTACAATGATAGGATGTGTCGGGTGGTTAGTATGCTGGTAAGAAAGGAATTTTTCAAAATCAGTTACTGAATCAGAGTACCATCCGCTATAAATATTCCAACCTAATATATTGGTAATATCTGTCAGTCCAACTTTATTATAGATATCTTCATAGTGCAGGGCCATAGCACTTTTTCTATAAGGGTCCTCCTTTTCCAAAACCATTTCGAGCCTGTGGGCAAGACTCTTTGTTCGTTGTATGACATCCGTCAACGATTTACCTTTATATTGCCGCATTGTCATTAATAATACTTCATTCATATACGCCCATGAAAAGATACTTGGGTGGTTGTAATGTTGACGTATCATCTCTTTTAAGTTGAATTCGCAGTTATCTGCATAGCCTGGCGTATCGGGTACTGTATTGACTATAGGTATTTCCTCCCATACTAGCATCCCCTTTTTGTCACACATCTCCAATAGAGCATCATCCTGAGGATAATGACTGATACGGATAAAGTTGGCACCCATATCTTTCATCATATCAAAATCTCGCCGGTTCATCTCGTCCGATATCGCCACACCTACAGGCTTTTGATCTTGATGTCGGCAGAATCCCCGCAACTTATAAGGTTTCCCATTAAGGAAGAAACCTTTGTTACCATCTACACTGAACCATCTAAAAGCTGTGTTATGAGTCATTCGGTCCAATTCTTGTCCTTGTGAATTGGTAAGAATAGTTTCTACTTTGTACAGATGAGGATTTTCAGGAGACCACAACAAGGGCCTCATGACAGGTTTAAATCTGCACGAAAAAGACATCGCAGATGCTTTCGTGTTTATATTATTGATATTAGTTTGTAATAATTCTCCTCCCGGAGAATAAAGTTTGTTTATTACGCGTAGTCTATTTTTATTTGTACTATTTATTGTCACAGACCCCTTCACACAAACGATAGCTCTGTTTTCAGAAACGTCCGGAGTAGAAATAAATATATTATCAGATCCTGTTTCCGTATCTATAGCGAAATGCTCTTTTGAAGTAGTAAGAATCCATACATCTCTATAAACACCACCCCAAAACGTGAAATCGGCAGAAATAGGAGTTACATCTTTTCTGGAATTATCCACATCAATGGCAATTATATTGTCTTGCCCATATAGTACTTTGTCTGTGATATCAATGATAAAATCTGTATAACCGCCAGGATGCGATTTTACTTTTTCACCATTCACATATACATCGGCCCACTTGCTTGCCGCATCAATTTTCAGATATACGTCTTTGTCTTTCCAAAAAGCAGGAACAAAGAGATGTCGTCTATACCAACCTTTACCCTGATAATAATTCTTCTTTTGGTAAGCGTCGTTATTCCACGTATGAGGAATATTAACCTTTATCCAATTACTATCTATATAACATGAAGACTGTGCTTCTTGACACTCACCTAAATAGAACGACCATCTATCGTTGATAGTTTTTATCTGTCTCTGCGCATACATTACTGTTGTAAGCGCCAGTAAAAATAAAATAAAGAAGGCCCTCTTTGTCCTGTTTCTTACCATAAATCTAGACTAATTATTCATTATTTACAGCATCTTCCCAATTATCCCATTCTTCAATACTCTCGTCATAGCCATCATATCCGTAGTTTTGATGCAGTTTCCCGAGACGATTCGCATCTATAGCATCCTGAGGGATAGGCCAGTTAATATTATGGGCGCCCATTGTATATTTACGTCCTTTTATCGTCGGAGCATTCGGATTGTTGTAATAATTGTTATATTTGTTTATACGATGCCACCAAAAACTTTTTTCATATAATTTGTTAACATCATAAGTATTTCCTTCATTATCTGTTTTCCCACTCATTGCAAGACAGTAAGACATACGGCTCAATTCTGTGAATCTCCATTCTTCCATATATAGTTCACGGGCACGTTCATCTGCTATATCATCTATATTCACTGTCTTATATAATTGAGAGCATTGGGCTCTTTTACGTATTATGTTCACATCATTCGTCGCAGCTTCAATCTGTCCAAGATAATATTCAGCTTCTGCACGTAACAGATAAGTTTCTGCCAAACGATAGCAATACAAGTCGCCATATCCTCCTTGATAATTATTGGATGTGGTCGTTTCGTCTTGTGGAGATTCCATCCATACCTTATAATGTGGCCAACCAAACCAACATCTAATAGTATCACTACAGAGCACCTTCGTATTATTGCTGGCATCAGTGTAACTGTAACTAACATGCTGACCATAATACTTTGTGTCTTTCCTATTGTAACGTAAATCTGTCATATTAACCCAATTGCCGACTTTTTCACTATGACGTAAGTCGCCTTCATCCAATTTTCCATTAAGATTCCACATTGATTGTTCAGCCCAATAAGTAGGACGGATCACACCTACCCCACGACCAAATGCGCGATTGTAATCGAGTGAGTCTACATAATTGGCATTATTAAGTGCATATCTATCAACTGCTAATTTATTGTCGGGAGTCGTATTGCTTGTCGAATTCCACCATGGAACAAGATTACGCATTGTTCTGACTCTTATACCAGAATCCGTTCCATAGCGGTTTGGCATAATCAATATTGCTTCTTTATTTGCATTTATTGATTTGTTTTCCGGTCTGTGTAAGTCCCAAATCACATTATCTGTAATATTCCATGTCTTAGGGAATGGATTGACAAATGTTCCGAATTTATTTTGCATCAAACTGTATCCCGAAAGATTTATCAGTGTATCAGCCTGTAATTTTGCTTTTTCAAATTCTCCATTAGCCAAATAGCACTTAATAAGTAATTGACGGCAAGCACCTTTGTTAACCATTCCAAGATAATCCATATCCGCTTGGTCTGGAACATGTTGTACGGCAAATTCCATATCCTGAGTTATCCGTTTAATGATCGCTGCGCGCTTTGTACTCTTATAGTCTTGCTTAGGCTGATCGACAATCTTAGTGACAAAAGGTACGTCACCAAACTCGAAACAGAGTTTCATATAACGATATGCCCTATGAAAATAAGCCCGACCTAAATAGGCATCTTTTGTTGTCTGTTCAAGATCTTTCACCTTATCAATATAACTTATAATCGTATTGGCATATTTTATACCATTGTATGTTTCACCCCAAAACATGACCAATCTGTTTTGGTCAAAATTATACCAACCGTCACGAGGCGTGAAACGTTCTTTTATATCAATAAAAGCATTTGCATCATCTGTTTTTGAAGCAACAGCGACATCAGAAAAAAGATATTCACTCATGATGGGCAACATCAGGTCACAAGCTTCCGTGTTAGTCCAATAAGCTTTCAGTTGTTTATCCGCTGATGCCATAGCTGCCGTAAGACCTTTTTCGGTACTGAATGTTTCTGTAGGCTCATAAAGAGACAGAGCCTCCGGTTCCAAAAAGCTGTCTGAACAGCCTGTCGTAATGGCTGCAAGCAATACGCCCGCCATTAATATATTTGTTTTTCGCATTAAGATTTTCATATTATATCATATTTATATTATAGAGTTACATTGATTCCTATCGTATATGTGCGTGGAGATAATCCGTCTGAAGTTTCAGGATCTCCGTATTCCCACTCTGCACACCAAGTAGCTACATTTCTTACTGTTGCCAATATTTTAGCACTTTGTATTTTTAGTTTATTCAAGAAACTCTTCGGCAAATTGTAAGCCAAGGAAATGTTCTCAAGACGTATAAAAGAGCGATTGATCACTTTTGCCGGAGCCTCTATACCAGTTGGTCCCTGTGCTCCCAGACGTGCATAATCGTTTGTTGGATTATCAATCGTCCAATAATTCTTCTCATATATGTTACGGCAATTTGTTATTTGTGAATAATTATTGTCTTGGTTCAGATACTCCGTACTAAGACTCTTGTGGCCCATATACGAATACATATTGAAAGAGAAAGACCAGTCTTTGTATATTGTGAAGGTATTTCGCATTGACCAACGGACAGGTGGTGTAGTCTGACCTAAGAACTGTTTGTCCTTTTCGTTATATACAGGTGTAGTCGTTCCATCAGCATTTACCTTATCGTCTGCTGTATAACTGTTTTCCACTTTCGGGTCACCAGGTTTCTGACCATAACGGGCAGCTTCTGTAGCCTCATCCTTTTGCCATATTCCAGTAACTTTATAGTCCCAGATAGAACTGATGGAATGTCCGATAAACCATTTATTTGAAACATCATCCATCTCTTTCGTCGACACGTTACCATTCGCGTCTGTTGTTGTTTCATATTCTCCATAAAGGTGCTTAATCTTATTGTTGTTATAAGAAAAAGACAACTGAGTATCCCATTCCAGATTCTCGCTTTTGATATTTACGGTATTCAGGGACAACTCTATACCTTTGTTTTCAACACGACCCAGGTTTGTTGTAATAGAGGTAAAACCCGTAAAGTTTGGCAGGCTTTGATTCATAATCATATCTGTAGTAGGCATGATATAAGCATCTATACTACCCATAATCCTATTATCGAGAAAACCGAAATCAATACCCACATTCCATGATGTCGTTTTTTCCCATTGTAAGTGAGGATTTGCCAAGCGACTAACAAACAGATATTTCACATCTTCCAGAGCTCCGCTCGCTGAATTGATATATCCTTGTGTGTAATTGCCCAAAGAAAGATTTGCTAATGCGATATATGAATCAGCAAGACTGCGGTTACCATTTTGTCCATACGAGAAACGCAACTTACCATAGCTCATCGGTTTCCACTTGAAGAACTTTTCATTTATGAAAGTCCAAGCCAAAGCCCCAGAGAAGAAATTGGCATAAGGATTCGTTGTTCCGAATGCTGAGTATCCATCACGACGGAATGAGAAAGTTCCCATATATCTGTCATCGTATGAATAAAAGGCTCTGGCAAGATAACCTACAGCTGATTCTTTGGTATCTGTCGAACTGAAATCGCTGAGATTTTTATCTCCATTGGCAGTAGCATGAAGTCCTAATGCTTCTGATGGAAGAATGTTACGTGCCTGTATCTCGTCAGCCCATGACTGACGTTGCTCTGATTCCTGAACAAGAGTAAGATTGACATGATGAACCTTATTGAATGTATAATCCCAATTGATCGTGTTGTTGAGCGACCAGTCAAATCGATAACTTTGGTCACGTGTTACACGGTCATGATCTTCTGCCTGCCAATCGGGATGTTCTGAAGACTGATAATAACGATTGTGATAAAACTGGAAACGAGGTGCTGCATTGAATGTATACGTAATACCAAATGGTAATTTGATCTTTGCATCAAGTATCGTATTGAATATCGTATATCCCCGTTCCATATCCAAATATTGTCTATCGTAATCGAAATTATAACCTTTCCAGTAAGCCTGTTCTCCCATAGGATGGGCCACAAGATTACCATTTTCATCATAAGGGAAAGAATATGGACTATTATCCAATATCTGTTCACGCCAATCAGTAGCGATATCTCCATCAGTTCTGTTTTGGAAATTTACATTTGCACCTATTGACAGCCAATCAGTTACATCTGTATTGATTTTCATATTTGAACGCACGGCACTGTATTTGTCTCCTTTTGCCAATCCTTTGTTATCCAAATAACCTATTGAGAAATAATAATTTGTCTTTTTAGCCATTCCCGAAACACTGATATTATAATCTTGATTGATACCCGTCTGGAAAGAATGGTCATACCAATCAAATGTTTTGCCCGCAAGATAGTTCGTCAATGTAACATCACTGGCATTAAGGCCAATACGACGTCCCCAAATTTCATCATCGCTCATCGATGCATCCTGATTAGTCTGTGCTCGCCATTGTTCCAAACTAAGACCGTATTTCCCCAGATTATCCGCAGTTGGTTTCGCATAATATCCAGCAGCGGTTTTCGTTTGATAAGCTTCATATTTACCAGTAGTAGGATTAATACCGTAAGTGTCTGTTGTATAAAAATCTTCTCTGTATTTCAAATAACCGTCTGCATCGAATGGATGTCTGCTTTCCCCAATAGTAGAAACTCCAAAATTCGCACTGAAGTTGATTGAAGGTTTCTCAGAGTGACCTTTCTTTGTAGTCACGATGATTACACCATTGGCAGCTTTTGCACCATATACGGCAGCAGAAGATGCATCTTTCAAAACATCGATTTGTGCTATATCATTGGGATTTATCTCTGATAATTCTCCATAAAAAATCATACCATCCAATACAATCAGTGGGTCGTTATGTCCGCCGCTAGTATATACAGAACGTTGACCGCGGACATTAAGGTCACCGCCTCCTTTAGCTGTTCCTGTAAAACCTACACTTAGTCCAGCCGTTCCTCGCAGAACATCTTGTACTGTACTTGGTGCCTCGTTGGCCAATTTGTCCGGTTTAATCTGGGCAATAGCACCAGTAAGGTCACGTTTGCGCATGCTACCATATCCTACAACGACGACTTCATTGAGCACTTTATTATCTTCATGCATTACAACGTTTATCTTTGACTGAGCTCCTACGTTTATTTCTTCCGTATTAAACCCGACATAAGTTATCGCAAGTTTGCTACCTTCGGGTGCTTCGATGTCAAAATTACCATCCAAATCGGATATGGTACCTTTTTTGGAACCTTTCACGAATACACTTGCACCGATTATAGGTTCGCCTTTCTCATCTTTAATAATACCACTCACCTGATGTTTTGCGCCGGAAACTTGTTTTTTCGGCGTTTTAACTGAAATGACAATAGACTTCTCTGAAATCATTTTGTATTCCAGATCGCAATCACTCAATACATTGTCAAGAATTTCCTTCACAGAAACATTGTTTCTGTTGACAGAGATTCCAGTTTTTTGATCAACAATCTCATTGCGATAAGAGAACTTGTAAGTCGTGGATTTCTCAATCTCGTTCAATACCCGTTTAAGCGAGACATTTTTAAGATTAATGCTCATCTGTTGCTGCTGAGCCTGCACTTGCACTATACAAGATAGTAACAAGAAAAACATCACTACAAGATGTTTTGCGCTTTGCCTTTTGTTCATTTTGTGTAAAGACTTTAAAGTTAATAATTCGGCGCTTTCTTTATGCGTCTCATAAGTGTATACATTACGCTTTATAGAAAGTACCGAAAAAGTGTAATTTTAACATTAAAATTTTATTTTCCTGTTAAAACTGCAATGTGTTTACTAACTTTATAATTCATATCATAAGCTTCCGACAATATTCTCAAAGCTACATTCAGATTGTTTGTCGGTATAGTTCCTGTAAAGTTGTCTTTTGACAGATTCTTATCTTCTATCATGATCTTCACCCTGTAGGCATTCTCAATCGTTGTAATAACGCTGAGAAGCGGCGTATCATCAAAGTTCAACTGTCCCGTGCGCCAAGATGAGATATTGTTGATATCAGCTTTGTCTGTGAGTGTTATCTTTCCAGTAGCATAATCTACGACAGCTCTTTGTCCCCGCTGCATCACGACAGTCTCTTTGCTGAATATAGTCGATAAGTTTACACAACCTTCCTGCAAAGTAAGTTCTGCCATACCTTCTTCCTTCCGTGCTCTGAAATTAAATTTGGTACCAAGAACTTTGACCTTCACTTCATGTGCATCCACAATAAACGGGCATTCCTTGTTCTTCGTCACATTAAAGTAAGCTTCACCGCTAAAATGAATGCAACGTTCGTCCTTATTGAATGATTTCGGGGCATAAAGCAACCGTGAATTTTCATTCAGTGATACTTTTGTACCGTCTGGCAGTGTCACAGTTGTACGCTCACCGGACAAAGTGCTGATAGCAATCTGTTCTGAAGAGATACGGATGTTTTCGGTATACAATTTATAGAAACTGAAGATCAGAAGTGGTATAATAACAGCGGCCGCAGCCAAAAGGAATCTTTGCAGACGAGCAGTCATGAAAGGATTATTTCTTGTGCGGCGGTGTATTTCATCACGCATCCGGCTCAGCGTTTCTTCGTCCGCATCATCCTCATCCATCACCGTATTCCATCTGCTCTTCATCTCCTCCGCCAGTTCATCATCAGTAGATGAATTGACTTTCTTTCGAAGTTCCTTCAATTCGGCAGGTGAAAGCGTATTGTCTATATATTTATTTTCCAGTTCAGTCATATCATATTGTTTATATAAAGGTATACATCTGTTTTTTCAATAAATACTGTAATGGACACCTTATTTAAGTAAAAATAACAAAAAGAGCATCGGTGACACATCACCTATTTCTTTCTTCAGGGTACTCAGAGCTATGGACAGTTGGTTCTTAACCGTCTGTTCACTCAGATTTAGTCTTTCAGCGATATCTTTGTTTTTCAGACATTCAAACTTTGACATCCGCACCACCTTACTCTGTGTGGACGGAAGATTGTCTATCGCTTTTTCAAGTTTGCTGACAAAATCCTCATAAGCTACAGGGTCGTGTTGTTCATAAACCTGTTCCACATAATCGGCAAAGAGATTTGAGTTGACACGTGCCCGATATGCGTTGATAAGTTGTCTTCTGGATATAGTGAACAGCAATCCACTCAGACTTTTCTCTTCATCTATGGTTTCACGTTTTATCCATAGTTTCACGAAAACATCTTCTACGATTTCTTCCGCTTCCTGTTTCGTCTTGATATATTTATAGCAGAAAGAGAACAGGCGACCTGCATACATGGCATACAATTCTTCAAACGCCTTATTTGAGCCGTTTTTAAGTTTAAGTATTAATTCTGATTCGGTCATTAGTATCGCCTGCAATGATTTAAGACCGCAAATATAGTAATTTTATATTATTTCT
>JAKPAB010000070.1 GCA_029779695.1 Bacillota bacterium
CCGGCCAGAACATCACCGGATTTATCAATTCTATCCGTCTCAAGGAAGCTTGCAGCATAGTCAGACAAAATCCTTATATACAAGTATCCGAACTGGCTATGAAAGTAGGATTCAATACTCCGAAATATTTTACGAAGTGTTTTAAAGCTGAATTCGGAATGCTCGTCAAAGAATATATTGACAAGGAGATATTGAAATAAAAAAGTTGTTAAATACATCAAAGTACTTCATCTGAACAATACAATTTTAATCGTATCATCCAGATGAAGTAAAAATAAAGCCTTAAAACAATCCAATTAACACTACCTAAATATCATTTATAAGTATTTTATTCAGTATATAATTAATATCCCGGATTCTGTTTCAGATTACTATTATTCTGCATTTCCACCTGTGGAATAGGCCATAACCATCCTTTTGTAGAATCAAATTTACGGGTTTCTTTCTTATCAGTTTCAAAAACCCATTTGGATGGATTTGTCGGATCAGATAATTTTGAAGTAACATATCCATATACATCATGAACCAAAGATTCATCTTTCCATCTTAACATATCAGCGTATCGCGTACCTTCCATAAAAAATTCGACTCTACGCTCATGACGAAGAATATTTCTCAATTGATCTTGGTTTAAACCAGTCCCTTCTACATTTTCAATTTTCGGCATGTTAACACGAGCACGCACCTGATCTATCAGATCATAAACTTCCTGCCCTGTATTACCAGATTCTATTAATGCTTCGGCACGCATCAACAAAACGTCTGCATATCTCAGTACGATGGTATTTAATGAATAATTATATGAGTCTGTACCATTAATATCAGCATATTTTCGAGGACGAGCTCCACAAGGTACCTGATCATTTGCAGGAATAAATGTACCTGAAGCAGTCTTTGAACCAGGTAATACTATAGAAGCAGCCATTCGAGGATCACGGTTCGTATACGGATCCTGATCTTTGTATCCGGATTTGGTATCTGTTATAGGAAGACCATTCGTCATATAATACGAGTCAATTATAGATGAAGTTACATTAGGAGTAGGCCAATCTACAAAAGAGAGACGCGCACTAGGCCATGATTGGTTCTGCGAGTTCTTAATATATTGTATATCAAATATAACCTCTACATTGTTTTCATTAGCCTCATCGAATAATCCAGCATAATCAGGATATAACTTGTAGACGCCCATATCCATGACCTCTTTAGCGGCAGTCGCCGCATCTGCCCATTTCTGATTATATAGTAAAGTTTTACATTTTAATGTTAGAGCGGCACCTTTGGTCACTCTTCCAATATTACTACCTGCATAAGAATTAGGTAATGCCGAGGCTGCGGCATCCAAATCACCAAGTATGGCAGCCTGAACTTTATCCTTTTCAGTACGAGTGACTTTTGCGCTATCCAGTGTTTGAGTCCCCATAATCAATGGAACATCTCCGAAATAGGTAATCAGATCAAAATAAGCATAAGCACGTAAGTACCGAGCCTCTGCATTCATTTGTTTTTTAACATCGTCGGAAACATTAGCTGCTGACAAATTTGCTATAAATGTATTTGCACGAACTATTGTTTGATAATCCTGTTTCCATTTGGCAGAGGGTCCCCAACTAGATGCATTCTGAGCCCATTCTCCGAATTCTTTTGAGCCTTGCCATGAATCCTGACAATAATTATTGTCAGACATAAAATCTAACTGATACCAGAAAGCGACAGTTTCAGTTGGCGGAATTGAAGCATATACGCCCATTAATCCCATCTTACATTGTGTTTCATTCTCGTAGAATGTACCAGGCGACAATGTATCCAAAGGTGATCTATCAAGCAAATCACTTGTGCATCCACAGAATATCGTCATTAATATTCCGGAAATTAAATATTTAATTTTAGTCATAATAATTTTTTCATTTAAAAGTTAACGTTTACGCCAAAGGTATATATCCTAGTCTGAGGATATGCTTCCGCACGAGTCTGACTAGTTTCTTTCTCAGGGTCAAATCCTTTATATTTAGTAAATGTCAGAGCATTCTGTATACTTGCATACAATCTAACCTTACATCCTCCAAGAACTCTTACTAAATTTTTATCAAAGGTATAACCGATTTCTATATTTTTTAATCGTAAATATGACGCATCTTCCATATAGAAGGTAGAATGAATATTATTTCTAACACCATCTGTCGTAAGGCGTGGATATTTATTTGATGGATTATCTGGTGTCCATCTGTCCAACCACCAGTCACCCATATTGGCGAAACCGCTGAAGCACGTTGCTATTTCATAATAAGTATAACCATCAATACCTGCTACGCCTTGCCAGAACATGTTGAAGTCGAAATTTTTCCATTCCAAGTTACAAGAAAATGCATACGAAACATCAGGGAATTGTTTTCCTATTACCTGACGGTCATGATCCATATCCACTACACCATCACCATTTAAATCTTTGTATTTAATGTCACCTGGTTGTGCGGTGTAATTAGAAACAGAAGTGACTCCTGATTTCAGTTTATATTGTCGGTCAGCATAAGCTACATTAGGATCACTGTTGTTTTGCCAAGTAAAATCACTTATCTGATATATTCCGTCTTGTACATATCCATAGAAAGAATTAATTGCATATCCCTCAACAACAGCCGTTGGAGCACTAATAATAGGACTAGCGCCATTCAAATCCGTCACTTTGTTCACAATATGTGAAATATTGGCAGAAGCTCTCAATTTCAGACCGTTAGAGAATATCTTGTTATAACCGACTGTAGCTTCTATACCTTTATTTTGTACCTTTCCTGCATTTACATAAGGAGCACTCAGATTTCCCATTGTCCATGGAATTGGTGTCTGCATAAGGATGTCATTCGTATTCTTAACAAAATAATCCATACTTACATTAATACCATTTCTAAATGCTACATCAAGACCTATATCTGTCTGTGTTGTCGTTTCCCATGTTGTATTTTTGTTTGTCAGACTCTTCACTGCTACACCAGACTGTAATGTTCCTCCTAAAGAATAGTTTTGTCCTGTTGATAAGATATCACTTCCTACATAATAGGAATTAATATTCTGATTACCCAATTTACCCCATGAAGCGCGGATCTTCAACATATCCAACCACGACTTCGTAGATTGCATAAATTTTTCTTCTGAAATAATCCATCCTGCAGAGAAAGAAGGGAAGTTGCCCCATTTGTGACCATCGGCAAAACGGGAAGAACCATCACGACGTATATTTGCCTCAAACAAATACTTGTTATCATAAGAATAATTCAAACGGCCGAAATAAGAACGCAGACCTAAATCATATTCTCCGGAATTGTTAGTTTGAGAAGAGGCATCACCTAAGTTTAATTCCCACTGAGTGTTGTTAACATAGCCAGAACGATAACCAGAATTCCATTTCCATCTGAAATATTCTTCTGAATAACCTGCCATTACGCCGATTGTGTGTTTACCAAATTTATGATCATACTTTAATAATCCTGTCAATAAAGACTGAGTATTCGTAGAATTCGTTTCTGTCAGATTAGATGCTAAAGTTTTTGTACTTCCATCCATATTTTCAAGTGTGACATTTGCATTGATGGCGTTTTTGTCTCCATGTTCTACATTATAGCCATAAGTGAGCTGCAAACTGAATCCATCTAAAAATTTATACTCGCCTTCTATCTGACCGTTAAAATTATAACGTTTATTCTTAGTTTTGCTACCTTCTTCAGCTTCTCCATAATAATTACGTTCACCATTGACTGCCATCCACTGACCGTCCGTTGCTTTTATCGGATATATAGGTGCCAAGGTTGAATACCATATCGTACTCCACAAGTCTGTGGGCTGCCATTGCGTTCCGACATTTCCTGCCAAACGAGTTGTAACACGTAATTTTTTGTTCAAGAAATATGCGTCAATATTAGACCTAAAATCTGTTTTACGATAATTGGTATCGATTAATATACCATCTTGGTCAAGGTAACCAAGCATAACAGCATATTGTAAATTATCAGAACCACCACTTACATTAAACCTGTGATTCTGCATATTGGCAGTATGATAGTATATATCAAAATAGTCGTTGTTTGGATACATTGAATCATTGCCTGCTTTGTATTTTGCTATCGCTTCATCAGAATATTTATTACTCATACCCATATTCTGGCAAGCCTCGTTATACAACGTTGTATATTGATAAGAATCTAATGTTTTAGGTAAAGATGTAGCTTTTTGAATACCGTAATATCCAGAATAAGATACATTCATCTTACCAGCCGCGCCTTTCTTTGTGGTAATTAAGATAACACCATTTGCGGCACGGTTACCATAAATAGAAGCAGATGCGGCATCCTTTAATACGGATACTGAACTGATTTCGCTCGCATCGACATCATTCATATTGCCAGGAAAACCATCTATGATAACAAGAGGGTCACTGTTATTCAATGTTCCAACACCACGGATATTGATTACAGCTCCATCAGATCCCGGCTGACCAGACTTTTGTAAAGCGTAAACGCCAGATGCTGTACCTTCCAAGAGAGTTGATGAATTAGTTATTGGTCTATCTCCCAGGTCAGCAACAGACACACTTGAAACAGCACCTGTAAGATTCGCCTTTTTCTGTGTTCCATAACCGACGACAACTACTTCATTAATAGATTTAGCATCTTCTTTCATGGTTATTTTCAATGCAGATCCATTTTTAAAAGGAATAACCTGTGTCTTATAACCTACGTAAGAAATTTCCAGCTCACCAGAGTTAACATCATTCAAAACGAATCCGCCATCTAAGTCTGTCACAGACCCCTTGCTTTCTCCTTTCACTCTCACTGTCGCACCTATTATAGGTTCACCATTTTCATCCTTTATAATACCACTAACATGATGTTTCTCGTCAGAAGATTGTTTTTTCAACGTTTTCGGTGATATTACAATAGACTTCTCAGAAATCATTTTGTACTCAAGATTGCAATCATTCAGTACCTCATCGAGAATTTCCTTCACAGAAACATTGTTTCTGTTGACAGAGATTCCAGTTTTTTGATCAACAATCTCATTGCGATAAGAGAACTTGTAAGTTGTGGATTTCTCAATCTCGTTTAGTACCCGTTTAAGCGAGACATTTTTAAGATTAATGCTCATCTGTTGCTGCTGAGCCTGCACTTGCACTATACAAGATAGTAACAAGAAAAACATCACTACAAGATGTCTTGCATTCTGCCTTTTGTTCATTTGTGTAAAGACTTTAAAGTTAATAATTCGGCGCCTTCTTTATGCGTCTCAAAAGAGTATACGGCACAATTAATTAAAAGTACCGAAAAAAGTGTAATTTTAACATTAGAATTTTATTTTCCAGTTAAAGATACTATATGTTTACTAACTTTATAATTCATATCATAAGCTTCCGACAATATTCTCAAAGCTACATTCAGATTGTTTGTCGGTATAGTTCCTGTAAAGTTGTCTTTTGACAGATTCTTATCTTCTATCATGATCTTCACCCT
>JAKPAB010000078.1 GCA_029779695.1 Bacillota bacterium
AATACATTAATTACATCCGATGATGAAGACATAGAAGATGATGATTACGAAGATTACAATGAAGACGGTGAAAATGTTGTGCCTGGCAAGAAAAAGTTTACCCCTATTTTGATTAGCGAAACTGGACTTGAATTAATTGAGTTTATTTCTCTTGACTGTACTAATCAGGACGGAGTTTGGCACAGTGACAGCGAGATTAAAATTGACAAGCTTGGATATGTTATTGTAAATGGAACCAAGACTAAAAATTTTTGGGATGGGACCATCAAATGTGAGAAAAAACCTTTGAGGCTAAAGATCCGTAATATTTGTGGCGACGAAACGATATGGAAATTATCAGTTTAACCTAGCAAATCTGTGGAAGACATATTGTATTTTATGAAATTACAATAATGAAGAATATAATTTGCCTTTTCTAAAAACACCCATACGGGTGTTTTTATATATGGTAAATTTGATTTATCAATCCGGAAAAGGAGTTGATGCCTATGATTGCACTGATACAGGCATAGATTTTATAACAAAACCAAAGGAGGAAATCAAAAATGATTGGAATCGAGCAATACCGAAAAATCCAGGAGTACAAAGAACTTGGACTTGCTCAGACAAAAACCGCAAAAGCACTGGGGATAACCTATTCTTCTGTCAGCAAATACTGGAATATGAGCAAAGAAGATTATGTAAGGGAAGCTGAAAAGGAAAGGTACCACATGGATAACTACCGTCACTACATCCCGGAACATCTGAACATTTGTCCACAACTGAGGGATACAAACATCTATATTAAATTGGTGGAGTCCTTCCCTGATCTACCAGCTAAACGAGCTACATTCTACCGCTATATGAAAGCCTTAAGGGAACAGCACGGGTATCCGCATGTCAGTAAACGTAAAACCTCACCCCGTGAAACTTCTCCACCGGGATATGAAGCGCAGGCGGATTTTGGTCAATACAAACTTAAGGATATGTACAGGCGAATTGTACAAATATATTTCTTTTGCATGGTGCTGAGTTATAGCAGAATGAAATTTGTTTATTTTTCACCGGATCCCTTTACAACCAAAACTGCCATTAAAGCTCATAACTATGCATTCCAATATTTTGGAGGAAGAACACAGACTATTCTTTATGACCTTGACCGTGTATATGTAGTCAGTGAAAATCTGGGAAATATCATATTCGTACCT
>JAKPAB010000083.1 GCA_029779695.1 Bacillota bacterium
GGGAAATGCCCTGTAATGCATGGTGCAAATACAGGCAGTGACCAATCAGTAATGAGTTGGTGGCCTAAAGCTTTAAATCTTGATATTCTTCATCAGCATGACAAGAAAACCAATCCTCTAGGAGAAGAATTCAATTATGCAGAAGAATTTAAGAAATTAGATTTAGAAGCCGTAAAAACAGATTTAAAAAATTTAATGACCAAAAGCCAAGATTGGTGGCCTGCAGATTGGGGACACTATGGCGGTTTAATGATTAGAATGGCTTGGCATTCTGCTGGAACTTATAGAGTTGCAGACGGAAGAGGTGGAGCGAATACAGGAAATCAACGTTTTGCACCGCTTAATTCTTGGCCTGATAATGCTAACTTAGATAAGGCGAGAAGATTGCTTTGGCCAATCAAAAGAAAATACGGAAACAAGCTTTCTTGGGCAGATCTTATGATTCTAGCAGGAAACATGGCTTATGAATCTATGGGACTTAAAACTTTCGGGTTTGCTGGTGGCAGAGAAGATATTTGGCACCCAGAAAAAGATATTTATTGGGGAAGTGAAAAAGAATGGTTAGCGCCAACTGGTAGCGAAGGTAGCCGTTATTCTGGAGAAAGAGATTTAGAAAATCCTTTAGCTGCTGTAATGATGGGACTTATCTATGTAAATCCAGAAGGGGTAGACGGGAATCCAGATCCATTGAAAACTGCTAGAGATATGCGTATTACCTTCAAGAGAATGGCAATGACTGACGAGGAAACGGTAGCACTTACTGCAGGTGGTCACACCGTAGGAAAAGCACACGGAAACGGTGATGCTTCTACATTAGGACCAGATCCAGAAGAAGCAGGTCTAGAAAATCAAGGTTTTGGATGGATAAATCCTAAAGGTGCAGCTGGTAATACGGTAACTTCTGGTATTGAAGGAGCTTGGACTACTCATCCTACAAGATTTGATAATGGTTTCTTTGATTTATTATTCAAGTATGATTGGCAATTAACCAAGAGTCCAGCTGGAGCTTGGCAATATGAACCAGTAAACATTGCTGAGGAAGATAAACCACTAGATGCACATAATCCTAATGTTCGTAGAAATCCAATGATGACAGATGCAGATATGGCGCTAAAAGTAGACCCTGAA
>JAKPAB010000356.1 GCA_029779695.1 Bacillota bacterium
TGTAGTTTCTCCTCTGCCAATCTTCTGACTGAAATATCAAGCAAAACCGGATTAATACCTTCCGGTGCCTTGGTCTTACTGGTGTGTATCTCAACGATACAGTATTTCGGTCCTCTTAGATCTATCTGGTAATTCAATAGATAATTGTCAATCTTATTTTCCTCTACTCGACCTTCTATTAGAGCGGCAAAGAAATTCTCCTGTAATGCCGGCAGGCTCTCTGCATAATATTTTGATAATTTTTTAATACTCTGTCTCTCTTCTGCTTCCTTATCAAGAGATATTTTGATACGGTTAAACAGTGCTTCTAGTTCATCCATATCTATTGGTTTTAGAATGTATTCCTCTGCTTCGAGATGGATCGCTTCCTTGGCATATTCGAACTCGTCAAATCCTGAAATAATGATTATTTTGATATTGGGATATTCTTCCTTGAGCAAACGAGATAATTCAAGTCCATCCATATATGGCATTCTGATGTCTGTCAGTACAACGTCAGGAATACTTCCGCCTGCCTTTTCCAGTCCTTCAACGCCGTTATGGGCATAGTCAGGCTCCTTATATCCCATCTTCTGCCAGTCTAGTCTGTTTATTATGGTTGTTATAACGTCCTCTTCGTCGTCGACGATCAAGCATTTATATGCCATTTTTTGCTCCCTATATATTATAAAACCTTGTGTTTATCATGATGTATGTATATTCAAATATATTTTCACATTTACCATATACAATTATAGCAGAAAATAAGAATATACCATTTAAAAAATATTTTTATTGATAGCTTACCAAGCTTGTATATTTTGCTTCTTTATTTTACTTTTTTATTTTGCTTCTATATTTTGCTTCTATATTTCTTTCACTTATGTTTTTCACTTATATTTTTTTATTTATAAAAACTGCAGGAGCCACGAAAATCGTGGCTCCTGCTAAATATTATATGAGTAAAAAGGATTGATGATAAACTAATTATTACTTCTTCTGAACATATTTCAGGCAGTCAAGAGTAACTGCTGCAAGAATGATAATACCTTCAAATACAAACTGGAGGTTAGTATCGATACCCAGAACAGTAAGTGAATAAGTAAGACCTGTGAAGATCAATACACCGACAACAACGCCTGAAATCTTACCAATACCACCTGTAAATGATACACCACCGACAACGCAGGCTGCGATAGCATCCATGTCCCAACCTTGTCCATAAGCGGCAGATCCGGAACCAACCATTCTGATACATTCTAGCCATGAACCAAATCCATAGAGGATACCAGCCATGATAAATGCGCCCATTGTAACTTTAAATACTGAAATACCTGATACAGAAGCTGCTTCAGGGTTACCGCCTACAGCAAAGAGGTTCTTACCAAAAGTAGTTTTATTCCAGATAAACCATACGATCAGAATTGCTGCAAAAGCCCAGATGATGATCGTAGGGAAGTTGCCAATTCTTGGGATGACCATTGAAGGAATGTCATTTTCTATTCCACCAAAGGAAACACCCTTAGTAGCATATGTTACCAAACCAAAGATGATCAGCATGTTTGCCATTGTGGCAACAAATGGATGCATCTTAAATCTTGCTGCAAAGAAACCTGCAATTGATGTAAAAATAGTACTTAAGATAATACACAGTATAAGTGCCAGAGCGATTCTTCCCGCAAGAGGCATCTTCGTCAGATCAAATATATGACCTAATACTCCACCAGTATTTATACCTCTATGCATGACTATGGTAGCTGTAACAGTTCCCATACCAACCATACGTCCGATTGAAAGGTCAGTACCTGTCAATAGTATAAGTCCCGCAACTCCAAGTGCTAGGAACATACGAGGTGATGCCTGCTGTAAAATATTAAGAATATTGACTGTTGTAAAAAGTGGCGTTCCCTTGAGGATAGGTGTGATTATACCAAGGAAGATAAATACCATGATAATAACCATATATAGACCATTCTGAAGGAAAAACTGTTTTCTATTAAATGTATACTTTCTGTTCTCTTTCTTCTGTTCACGGGTCTGTGAAAATGTAAATCTAGACATTCTCAGAAGATCGATAAGATGGTACTCATATACAAATGCTTCATGTCTGTGGTCTTTTATTTCCTGAAGTTCATTCTGATAAGTTACCTTGGCATCAAAGATCTTGTTCTTATATACATAGTTTTCATCTTTGATTTCCTGGGCAACCTCAGGTCCATTACCCTTTTTTAGATTTCCAATCTCAACTTCATGTTCTTTTTTAAGAGCCTCAATTTTAGCTTCATATCTCTTCTTTGCTTCATCTTTTCTAACAATGCAGCTATCTGCGATAGGATTAAAATAATCCCTATCATAATGCTCTTTCAAATATGCCTCTGCATCAGCGATAAGCTTGGCAATTTCTTCTTTGTTTTTATTTTCGATAACCTTGGCTTTTTCAAGTTCTTTGCTATCTTTTGCCTTTATCTCCTGCTTCTCAGCACTATTGTAGTTTTTATCTACAGAGATCTGCTTCATATGAGACTGATAAAAAATAACTCTGTCAGTACCCTCTTGTCTCAATTCATCGATTTTCTTCTGAATTTTGCCCACGTATTCGTCTATGGGCTGAAGCATTTTTTCTTCCTGTTCAGCAGTTAATATACCTTTTTTTGCACTCATTTATATCCCCTCCGTTACAGATACATTGCGCTGAGCCTTAAGAGCTCTTCCTGATTGGTTTCCTTGGTATTGACTATTCCGGACAAACGTCCATTAGACATAACTCCGATTCTATTTGTAATTCCAAGGATCTCCGGCATCTCTGAGGATACAACTACTATTGTCTTGCCCTCTTTTGCCATCTTGATTATCAGCTCATAAATCTCATATTTCGCACCTACATCGATACCTCTTGTAGGCTCATCCATCATAAACACGTTAGGATTTCTCTCCAGCCACTTACCAAATATAACCTTCTGCTGGTTTCCACCTGATAAGCTCATGATCGAGTCTTCAGGTCCCATACATTTTGTATGCATAACAGAAATCTCATTAAGTGTTGCCTTGTGCATCTTCTTGTCCGAAAGCGCTACTCCAGCCTTATAATGATCCATATTGGCAATTGTGGTATTGAACGTCAGATTGCCCTTTATGAAGAGACCATTTGCTTTTCTTTCTTCTGTAATCATGGCAAAACCATGTTCCATGGCTTCTTTTGCACTGGAAAAGTTCATAAGTTTGCCATTGTAATAAACACGACCTGCAGCTCTTGTACGCACTCCAAAAATAGTCTCTAGAAGTTCTGTTCTTCCAGCTCCTACCAGTCCGTACAGTCCAAAGATCTCACCCTTTTTAACATTAAAGGACACATCCTGAAGATGCGGTGCGAATTTGGTTGCTAAATGGGATATCTCTAATATATTTTCTCCCGGAACATTGTCCACAGGAGGGAATCTATTATCAAGAGAACGTCCTACCATTGCTGCAATTAGTTCATTTAGATCTGTATTTTTAACATCCTTGGTCATTACCATTTTTCCATCTCTAAGGACAGAAACTTCATCACAGATCTGAAAGATCTCATCCATCTTATGAGATATATATATGAGTGAGATTCCCTGGTCACGAAGCTGAGCCATTAGACTGAAAAGCTTTTTGACCTCAGGTTCTGTGAGTGAGGATGTGGGTTCATCAAGTACAATAATTTTTGAATTATATGAAATAGCCTTGGCTATCTCGCACATCTGTCTCTGTGAAACAGACATTTTACGCATTGGTTGCGTAAGGTTGACTGTCATTCCCAGTCTTCTGAATAATTTAGCGGCTTCTTTTTTCATGCTGGCTTCATCGATAACTCCTGCCGCATTTTTAGGATATCTTCCTAAAAATAGGTTATCTACCACGCTTCTTTCAAGGCACTGGTTCAATTCCTGGTGAACCATTGCGATTCCATTTTCAAGGGCTTCTTTGGGTCCTGAGAAACTTACTTCCTTACCATCCAGAATGATGTCTCCCTCGTCCTTATGGTATGTTCCGAACAGGCATTTCATCATAGTAGACTTTCCGGCGCCATTCTCGCCCATAAGTCCCATGACTGTACCCTTTTTCAGGTCAAGATCTATATGATCCAGAACTCTGTTTCGCCCGAAAGATTTGGACATGCCTCGAATAGACAGTATCGTATCTCTTTCATTATCTGACATGGCTTTACTCCTGTTTTCAAAAAAGCTGCCGAGAAGCCGTTGGCTTCCCGACAGCCTGATTACTTAATTATCAGTTCTTAAGAAGTGATGTGTATGAAGATGCATTATCGGTCTTAACCATATTGATTGCAAATGCATCATACTGGCTCGGATTGCCGAGACGGTTTGTAATGTTAGACTCTGTCTGTCCATCACCTGCGATGTAGTCAACCTTAAGGTTGAGAATATCATCGTATTTCTGAAGCAGAGGCTGATATGTAGAACTCAGGAAGTTATCTGATGAGTTGTAGATGTCAAGCCAAACAGACTTCTTGGCACTCTTTTTCGTATCAAGTTTGTTTGATACAGGTGCATAAGTCTTGGTTGAGTCTGTGAAGTCCTTGTAGTTAGCAGCTGTTACAGCAAGGTTCAATGCATAGTATGAACGCTCTTTTGCAACATACTTGTAATCCTTGTCAGTAAGTACATTACCAGCAGAATCTTTTGTGCCGATACCTGTATCTACATCTTTTCCATCGAGAAGGTTTCTCAGAACTCTGAGTGTCAGATATGCCTGAACATCAGCGTGCTGTGAAATTGTTCCGCTGTATCCGTCTTTGATTGCTGCAACAGCATCGCTGTTTGCATCATATCCGAATGTAGGAACCTTAGCTGCTTTGGAATATTTCTGGAACATTGACATTCCCATTCCATCATTATTGGAAATAACGAGATCGATCTTGTTACTGAATGTAGCTGACCAAGCCTCAACAGTATTTCCTGCTGTACCGGCATCCCATGTAGCTCCTGCTGAGTTCTTCATCTCATGAGAAGCAAGCTCAACAACCTTGTATGTCTTACCACCAGCCTTAACTTCGCCTTCTTTTACAGCTGAAGGGTTAGTATCTGTAGGTGAAGAATCAACTGTTCCATCTTTCTCAACGCCTGTTCCAAGGGCTTTTCTTACACCTCTTGTACGAGCTATAGAATCGTTATGTCCGATATCACCGATAGCAAGAACATATCCGATGGTTCCATCACCATTCTTATCAATCTCATCTGCATGAGCGTTGATATAATCAACTACCATCTGGCCCTGAAGTTCAGCACCCTGGTTAGCGTCAAAACCTACATAATAAGTCTTGTCATTGAAGTTAAGTGCATCTGTGTCAAGAGCACCTGTGCTTGAGTTTGATGGCTGTCTGTTGAACCATACAAGTGGTTTGTCCTTGTTAGCTACACTTGAAGTTGATGACCCATTAGAGCCCTTCGATCCAGTGCTTCCGCAAGCTGCCATTCCGGTAGCCATAAAAGCTGCCATTGTAAGTGCAACGATCTGTTTCTTTTTCATATAATCCTAAACCTCCTTTAAAAAATTTCAGTCGCCCAGTTGATGTGTTAATAGCAATTTCTATGGGCGGCTCCCTCTTATGGAGACCATATTAACAGTTCGATCTTTTCAAAAAAACAGAAAATTCTTCTGTTTACCATGAAAATTCTTCGTTATTTTTTTATGTTTTCAAGGATTTTCATGGCTAAAATTAGTCATATTGCACAATTCTATGTGATCACAGGCTATTTCAGTCCGTATTAAATTGAACCAGCTC
>JAKPAB010000090.1 GCA_029779695.1 Bacillota bacterium
ATTAACTTGATGTATCTGGTTTTCATTGCGATGCTTGCAATGCAGATAGACCAAGAAATCATCAGATCATTTCAAGATACCAATCAATCTCTTACCGATTCTAGAACATTAGCAGAGAAAAAGAACGATATTTTTGAATTAACCCTTAAACAAAAAGCTGATAATTCACCAGAAACCTTTGGTTTGGCAAGTCAACAATACAAAGGAATGAAGTCAAAAGCTGATGACTTAGTTGGTTTTATTGAAACAATAAAAGGACAATTAAAAACAGAAGCAGGATTTGATGCTAACAAAAATGTAGAAGATAATTTTTCTTCTCTAAACAATACAGACGCTGTAACTAAAAAGTTCTTTAAGGGTGGAGATGCAGAGTTACCTTCTAAAAATTCTGAGGAGTTAAAAACTAAAATGGCTGCGCTTCAAAGCTACATCATTCAGAATTTTGGGAACAATAAAGATTTATCTTCTGTTGTTACTAGAGCTAAGTATAGATTGTCAACAGATGACGCTCTTTATAAAGAACAAGGTAAAAACTGGTTACAGTATAAATTTTATAATCAGCCTTTAATTGCTGCTCTTTCTAATTTAGAGGTAATTCAGTCAGAAGCAAGAAACTTACAGTCAGATGCTCTTTCTCTAATGTTAAGAGAAAAAGTAGATGCAGATATCAAGTTTGATGCTTTCGAAGCTGTAGTTGCTGCTCCAGATGTAATTATCCAAGGAGAGCCAGCTGAAGCTAAAGTATTCATTGGTACTTATGATAGCAATTTACCAGGATTTGGTGTTGCTGGTGCAGACAGAACAGAAAACGGAATTGGTTATAAATCATTAGTTTCTTCTACTCCTGGTGAATATACTTTCAATGGTGTTGTTTCATTTAACGATGCTAATGGAAAAAAATTAGAATATAAATTCTCTCATCCATACAGAGTCGTTCCAGGAGCTAAAGAAGTTGCCTTCGAAAGTGGAGCTTTATTATCTGCTGATAAAATGAATGTTTTATACCGTGGTGTTCAGAACCCTATTTCTGGTTCTATCCTTGGTGCTGATAATAGCCAAACTACACTTACTGCAACTGGTGGAACGGTTACTAAAAAAGGTGGTGGATCTTGGGTAGTTACTCCAGGTTCTGGAAACT
>JAKPAB010000107.1 GCA_029779695.1 Bacillota bacterium
AAAGACTTCCTCTCTTAATAGAATACTAAGTTTATATCCTCAAGTAATTGTACACTCTGAATATCAAAACATGCCATTTTCTACGTATCAAGTGGTGTGGGCGAAACTGGAATGTCCTCACGATGGGTCAATTAAGGGACTTTTATATGAATTTTTTTTAGAAATAGACAGGCTATTGGGAACTAACTACTATCAAAAGATGATGAGAACACGGGCAACAACGGACGCCATGATGACAGTGATGAATCAGGTGGCAAGAAATTGTGCTCTAGGAATTTTAGTGATTGATGAGATACAACATTTGAGTTTGGCGAGGTCTGGCGGAAGTGAAAAAATGTTAAATTTCTTTGTAAACCTTATAAATAATGTAGGAGTGCCGGTCATTTTGGTGGGAACTCCGAAGGCAGTAAAAGTACTCCAGGGTGATTTTAGACAGGCGCGAAGGGGGTCAGGTGTTGGTGGTGATATGATATACGATAGGATTCAGAAAGATGAGGTATGGGATTTATTAGTGAATTCAATATGGCACTATCAGTGGACAAGAAAAGAAACTCCTCTTACCCCTGAATTAAGCAGTGTTCTATATGAAGAAACTCAAGGAATTCCAGATTTATTAAAAAAAGTCTATGCTATTGCTCAAGCCCATGCTATTTCATCAGGTAAAGAAGAAGTAACTCCATATATTATTAAGAAAGTAGCAAAAGAAAATTTAAAACTGATTCAGCCGATGCTTACTGCATTGAAGACAAATAATCTTAGAGAGATTATTAAGTATGAGGATATATATGTGGCGGATATTGACTATACTGATTATTTAGCCCGAACAAAGGAATCAATTAACCTGGATTTACGTGCAGAGGAAATAAGGAAAAAACAGAAAAAAATGAAGCAGGAAAACCTTATGGAGAAGAAAAAAGAAGTCATATTAAAACTTGTTGAGTTGGGCATGGATGCCAAAAAGGCTCAGAAAATAATTGATACCATGTTTTCTCAAAATCAAAATGTAAATATAGAAGATATAACGAAAAACGTTATGGAAATGGTTAGAAATGATAGGATTAAGGAAGAAGAGGAAAAGAGAATAAAGAATGAAAAACAAAACATATCAAATCCACTTGATATCCGGACTATTGTTGCGCAAGGCAAAAAAGATAATAAAAGTGCATATGAGGCTATAAAGGAATCAGGATATATCATTAGTTTTGAGGATGATATTTTTTCTAAGGAAGTGATATCGTGAACTTCTTT
>JAKPAB010000138.1 GCA_029779695.1 Bacillota bacterium
GTTTATATATACCCCGGAGTAAATTTCCTTCAACTCAAGGAGTTTAAGGTTGATGTCTCTTACAAAGTTAAGGAGGCTTGATTTGGTCTGGTAGTCGTATATCCCAGCACCCGGAAATTCAGGCATGGCAAAGTTGTTTATGATGATGTGAGAAGCCGTTTTTTGCTTTATGGATTTAACAATTGATTCAATAGTATTAAATACCTCAGATTCAATAAAGCTCAGTACATCCTCTTCAAGGATGGAGCTTTCAAAAAGCTTAGGCGCCATGTCCTCAAGCCTTAAGGCAATTATCACTAAGTCCGGCCTGGAAACATAAAGCTCACTTATGTCGTTTAAGACATACTGAAGGTATTGATTGAAGCCGCCAAGCGTTATTTGAGCCAAAATGTCGGTGGCAAAGCACTTTGCCCTGAGCACAGGTACCAGGTTTTCTATGGTAAATGACCTTAGGGTAAATATGTTTATCCTTTTTATGTTTATATCTGACGTCTCGTCTGCGAGATCGTCTATTTTGCTGTTGATGTTTAAATAGTCTCTCAACTTTTCGGCCTTAGCGATATCTCTCTTTATTGCATCAACTGCGGACATCTACATCACCTGCCAGAAGCTCTATTATCGTACCGTTCTTAAGTATAGCAAAGACGACCTTCCTGCCGTTAAAAGCAGGAGCCGTAATTTTGTCAGTAAAGATCTTGCCCAACCCTGCATCCTCAAAGGAAAAGATAGCTTTATCCAAATCCTCTGCTTCATAACAAATATGATGGTATCCTAGATTTCTTGGATTATATACGGGAGATGAGCTATTAATGGGTTCAATTAGCTCTACAAGCAGTTCTCCGTTCTTAAGGAAAAGCAACCTGTTATGCTGAACGTTATCTTCGATGATAGAGTCAACTTGCACGTATCTAAGGCCCCGATACAGTAAACAGGCCTTCTCGATATCCTTAACTACGATGCCGACATGATGCACTTTCATATCGCAACTCCGTGCCTTTTAAGTACGTTAACCATGGAGGAATAGCCGTTGTTCATCTCCATGATTTCGCTCGGATCTATCTTGATGCCATATTCTTCTTCAATCACAATAACCATGTTTAACAAGGCAAAGGAATCCCAGCTTTCTATGAAAGCAGGAGAAATTTTTTCATCAGGGTAATTTTCCAGGTCAACTTTCAGGATATCTGATAAGATTTGTTTTAAGTTGTTCATTAAGGGCACCTCTTGCTTATAATATTTTGGGAAGCA
>JAKPAB010000197.1 GCA_029779695.1 Bacillota bacterium
CCCTTCTGATGAATTTGCGCGGTGCGCGAGAAAAATTGCGCACCGCCGAAAAAAATTTCCCTTTAAGGAAAAAAAAATTGCGCACTGCGCAATTTTTTTTCCGCAGTGTGCAAATCTAAAAAGGAACGGCACGGTGCGACAAAGAAAAGTCATAGCGTAAACGTCCCACATGAAAGAGAGGGAAATTTCTTATTCGAATACGGAATCAAAAAATGTTTTGAACGAATCACATCTCCCTGAATGGCGGAGATATTCGAAATCATCTTTATTTAATTTGTAGATGATGTTTTTGATGTCGTCCCAATGTTTGGAATATGACACATCAACACTTTGCATAATAGCCTTCAGTGCATGATAAGGGTGAAATATTGTATGCTCAAGATCGTCATTCATATCCACGTTCGCTTTTTCACCTATCCATTCGTCCGTCAGACGAGAATCTATATCTCGAAATACGTGATTGTCTGCTATTGCCAACAACCATGTCTCTACCTCCATAATGGCAAAATGTAGCTTTAAATCTTTGCTTCCTTTACATGATACAGTTTCCTGCATAGACAACATGAAATTGTGGATATCTTTGGATTCCATTGAGTGATTGAATTGACTTTTGTAACTTTCACTATATACATCGCGCAACCCTATCACTTGTTCATAGCCCTGAGCGTGTAATCCGTCGAAATCTTCTATCAGCAAACTGACCACCGATTCGTCATTGCCAACATTTCTGACAAGAAACTGATTTCCCGCTTTTTCATATCCATAATCTTCGGGATGTGGCGTGGTGTTGTCATTGCGCAAATTGATACATGATATATGAAACGCATTCCAGTCCTCATCGTAGTGGGTTCTTATCATTCGGTAAACAAATACCATCTCAGTTAAACCTTCTACGTATATCGCTTTTTTCATCTGTTTCCCTACTTGTTACGTTCGATGAAATCTGTGCTGATTATGTCGAAATTACGAAGACCTGTCTTCATAAACTTATCAAACAAGGTCTTGTGACTCGTGATACTGATAGCTTCAACGATAGTTGTCTTTCTCTTTAAGACAATCCAATTGTTCAAAGGTACAACATTCATCAGAAAGTTATCATTGGATGTAGCTATAAGCTGTATGGCATGTTCGGCGCAAAATTGAAATACAATCTTCCCCAAATTGGTGGAACGGTCATAATCCAACCCCTCGCCCAAATCATCTACCATGATACATTTCACATTCTGCTTGGAAATATAGAGCATGTAGAACAGAATGTAAAGCACTCGATACATGCCGTTGGAAAGATAAAAGTTGGGAAAGATATCCACTCCTTCTTCTTCAACAACTATATATTTTATATTTTCATCAAGATTAATTTCCTGAATATTATTCAGATGATAATGAAGATCATTCATGTATCGACATATCAATTTACGCTCATCATCATCAAGGGCTTCGTACATATCTTCCATACTGATGTTCCCAAGGCGCATCTGATTAAACTTGTCTATGTGTAATAGACTGAATGTAATAGAGCGTGTAGTCTGCGCCCACTGCATAACACTAGCAGCCTCGCGATACTTGACTATATCCAGTTTGGCAGTAAGGGCCGTACTATTCTCAGGAAGATTAATGCCGTCTTCATCATAGAATAAACATGTCTGATTGTTGCGGGACACCAATATTTGATTGGTTATCACATTGACTAATTTCTCTTCAACTATCTTCCCTGCACTGAAATTGATATCGTATTGCAAAGACATATCACCATCAAATTCAAGTTGAGCTGTGAAATATGACATACCTTTCCAATTGATGTCTTTCATCAATATGGTGTTGATAATGGTGGAAATGGACTCTAAAAGTTTTGTCTTGCCTGTGGCATTTTGGCCGACTACAAGGCTCTGTCTATTGAAATCGACTTTAGTTAAAGTCCACCCCATTGTCTTATATGTGAAAGATTTCAGATATATCATATTTGTTGATTATGCAATTTACTCTGCAAAGATAATGCAAATCTGGCAGAGAACAAAATGAATTGATTCATTTTTTATCTCAAAATGCAACTTATCATACATTGTCAAGTTGAAAGCAATAGCCGAAATCTTTCTTTGGTACCGATTCGAGCGCTACGATGGTACCGATTCGCCGATACCATCGAACTCAAACCTATCTAGCATCTGAACAAACAGAAATATATAATTATTCCTAACAGAAAGAACAAC
>JAKPAB010000211.1 GCA_029779695.1 Bacillota bacterium
ATTAGCTAAGAAGAATGCCATGAACATTGGTGCAGGTCACTTTTTTATCATCGTCATGGAAGAAGGTTACCCAATCAATGTGCTAAATGCCATTAAGAATGTCCCTGAAGTGGCTCACATTTATGCTGCAGGCGCTAATCCTATGCAAGTAATAGTTGCTAAAACTGACATGGGGAACGCTGTTCTTGGAGTGGTTGATGGTTTTTCTCCACTTGGTTTTGAAGACGAGGAAGCCATAAAAGACCGTAAAGATTTACTTAGAAAGATTGGCTACAAGCTTTGAGTAGTATGTGAATGTGACATCCTACTTCAAAACGCATACAATCCATACAAAGAGCGCAACAGGGTGCAAATGTATTTTACCTCTTTCGTTTCGTTGTGTTATTAGTTCAGTGTTCCATATCGCTAGTATGACTTTCGTGTTGCTCGTTTGCATTTCGTACTGCACGTCTGAGCCTCTATTAGTCATGATAGTATCTGAGCCAAGAGCACATGCCATTTGTTGAATAAAAGCTATTCATCGGCAAAACTTCTATAAAGTAACTCTTTATTTAGCTTAAAAGTATATCCACCTACCAACTCGCCTCGAACCAGACGGTAATACTTATTAGTATTAACAAGCTCAAATTCCATTTTTGCATTAGTTTGATGACTCTATAATTGCAAAACCATATCTGCGTGTAAATATCTGGAATACCCTTATCTAATGCGTATTCAATGTAAAGCTTCAATATTCAGTCGCAGATTTTTCTTCTGTATGCCTATACTAATTGCAAACTTTGCCTGTCAGCCTTGTTTGCTTCATCAATTAACACGGCCTATCTGTTTATGTTCATCTATGGTAACTCTTTCCAGCTGATAGTATAAATCCACTCTTTTTTCTATTTTCAGGTTAACGTATTTTTCTTTTTCTATACCCAACTGGACCAAAATTCCCACGGTGCAACCCAATCTAGCCATTCAGTCTCTACAGTCCAGCGGATAACATCAGCTATGTCTTGTTCACAAAATAGGCGTAAGATTATCTTTGCTCCAATAATTCTCATTGCATTCTAAGCCCTCTTAGTTATTTGCTGACACGTAAGTATATCGTAACCTTCTAGAGTCTACATGGTCTCTCTTTTTCC
>JAKPAB010000361.1 GCA_029779695.1 Bacillota bacterium
TCAGGAAGGAGTAGAACAGAAACTACTAGTCAAGTAACTTCCTCTTGGTTTGTAGATAAGTTACTCCGCAATGAAGAAATGGAATATATTCCTACAACTACTCTCTCCTTAAGTGGAATTAATTTTTATCCCAATCAGGATAATTTAACAGTATATTTCGACGAAGCTCCATTGCCAGCTACTCCCACAGGAGACACACCAGCAGGAACACAAACTGGAACAGTCAAATCAAAATCTGATGGAACCCTTTCTCTTACCTTTACTATTCCAGCAAATACATTTAGAACAGGAATACGTAAAATTGCTTTGGCTAATCAATACCAATCTGCAGAAGCAGCATTTACTGCTTACGGAACTAGATATCTTTACGAGAGAATCCACAATCAACGGATAACTAAAACTATTACTAATTATATAGTAGTTCCTCCCCCTCCTCCCCCTCCACGCCCATCGTCTAGTCCTAGGAGAGAGCCACTAGCTGAGACTTTTTATAATACTGAACCATCCTATATTACTAAACTAGATATCTACTTTAAATCTAAAGATTCAGGAAACATTCCTGCTCTAGTCCAGATTAGGGATGTAGACAATGGGTATCCTGGAGAACAGATATTAGCCCAAAAACTTGTTTACCCCTCTCAGATTACTCTCTCTGAAGATGGTAGTGCGGTTACTACCGTAACTTTTGATACGCCTGTATTCCTAGAAGCAGATAAAGATTACTGTTTCGTTATCGGCTCAGATAGTGATGCTTATGAAATATTCATTGCTGATATGGGACAAACAGACCTATTAACAGGAGCTCCTATTAACCGCCAACCTTATTTTCACGGAACTATGTTTTCGTCTGCTAATGGTGTAGCCTGGACCGCACACCAAATGACAGATATAAAATTCAAACTCTATCGAGCAAAGTTTTCTACCTCTCCTGCTACTTTAACTACTAATACTGAAAGTGGTAATTATACCCAATTTATCACTGGTATTGAGTGTATTATACCTGAGGGAACAAACATTGCTTGGTCTTACTCGCCAGATAATGGAACTACTTGGATTCCATTCAGTAGTATAGATTTAGTATCAGTTCCTACTAGAGAATCGAGTATTAAACTTCGAGCCGTATTTACTACTACTAATCCCTACCTATCACCGATATTATCTAAATACATACAGGGAATAATTTTTGATCAGGATGATAATGCAGTATATATCTCTAAGCTTATAAGTGTTCCTGAAACATTTAACACTTTAAAATGCTACCTTGATGTATACACTCCAATGTCTAGTGGACAATCAGCTGCCTTAAAATATAGCATTGATGGGGGATCAAGCTGGATTACTCTTACTCCCACTTCAGTAACTCCTAAAGCTTTTGGATGGAAAACGAATTATTATGAAGAAACTATTTCCCCTGCTGCTGACTCCATACTCTTTCGCATTGAACTTACTACTAATAACCGAGTGCAGCAGCCACTTGCTACTAACTTAGTTGGCATTATGCTAACTGTTTAAGGAGAATAACTAATGGCTAATACCTATACAATTCATTTCAACCTTCCTAAACCAGCTAAAGGAGATTTAGACTGGGATGATGAATATCATGAAGCAATGGATACTATTGATGCTCAGTTAAAGAACATCAATGACTCGATAGCTAATCATACCTCTAATATAAATAATCCTCATAGTACTTCATTTATTCAATTAACTGATACACCATCCTCTTATTCTGGATTAGCTAATCGAGTAGTAGTGGTTAATAGTACTGCTACAGGACTTACTACTGTCACTAGAGTTCCTTTGGCTGAAGATTCTAATAAAGTCGGAGGACTGTATCCGGGAAATAGTGCTAATAATGTATTAAAATTAGACAGCACGGGTAAGGTTCCTATAAATAATTTACCTATTTCTTTTCAAGAGATTGAAGATGCAGTAGTTAAGAAACATACTCAAGGAACAGATACCACACTCGGAACAATGACCGCCGACATCAATATGAACTCTCATAAAATAACCAATGTTACTGACCCTACTTCAGCACAAGACGTTGCGACAAAGAATTACGTAGATACGCACGGTATTGCTCTTGACCAGGTCGTTTTAGGCTCGCAGATATTTGGATAGGAGGATAAATAATGGCAACTTTTACTAAA
>JAKPAB010000225.1 GCA_029779695.1 Bacillota bacterium
TTCCTTGGTGAACACCTTTGGCTCATTACTCAGCACGTACGCAAAACGAATGCCATAATCAGGGGTTTTGATGAAATGGCTGAGTGATGAGTGTACGGCATAATCTTTGCCCGATTTGATTTCCAATGGCACTACGGATAATGATTCATAGTCATCTACAAGAAAATCAACTTCTCCATTTTTCTTGTTGTCATAGTAGAACAGGACATTTCCGTGAACTTTTAATTCCTGGGCTACAACAGTCTCATAAACTGCCCCGAGATTTACTCCCAACTGGTCGTTCAGGATGGCATTGATGTTTGTTCCGTAGAGAATACCTGAGAGCAGTCCCACATCGTTGAGATATAGTTTCTGCAGATTCTTCGAAGCGGATTCGATGAGAGGAAACTTAGGATTGGAAATGGCTTTGACATCGAGGGTAATACCGGAATCTATCAGGTAATCGAAGTCATCGGCATAATCATTGAAGCGCTTGTTTTTGTTGGCTTCAATATCCTTAAAAACCATTCGCTTCTTCTTGTTTTCCATAGTCGACGGAATCATACCGTAAATCCTGCGGAGGTGTAATTTATGCTCCTTGTCATATTTCGATGCATCATCGGCATAGAGGCGTCGGATGTCTTGCTGCTGCTGACGGATGACTGTGATGTTCTGGCTCTCAATGAATACGTTGACATCATCGGGGAAACCTCCCACTAGGAGATACTTCTTAAAATAGTCAAGAATGGTGGCATGAATGTTCGCAGTGAGTGCTTCTCGCTTCTCAAACTGATTGCGCATATAGTGGATTACATCTGGGCCCACGCTGTTGGCAATCAGAAATTCTTCGAAATCCAGAGGATACATGTCCATGATGGTGATGCTGCCCATCGGTATGAAGGTGTCGTGACGTAGCGTGATGCCTAGCAGGGAGCCACTGGTGATATAGTGATAACGGCCATCATTGCGTAGTGACTTCAGCATGGAAATGAGGTGGGGATATTCCTGTATCTCGTCAAGAAAGATGATTGTATCATCGAATTTGCCCAACTTTGTGCCTGCAATAGCACTTATCTGAAGATAGAAATCTGCATTCTGCTTCACTCTTGCGAATAGTTCAGGTCCGCGCTTGTCATCTGCAAGGTTTATTTCTACATAGTTTTTGAACATATTGGTGCAGATATGACGTATGATAAACGACTTGCCAGTTTGGCGTGCACCTTCTAGCATCAGTATCTTATCTGATGTAAGGAGGTGGTTTTCTATCTTCTTCTGAATCTTTCTGTAAAGCATATTCCTTCATTTTTGAACTGATGCTGCAAAAGTACTGAAATAAAAGCATATAGCCAAATCTTTTTGCGTTTTCTTATTATTATCACTAATTATTTTCTGCGTTTTCCTATAGATTTGTCATTATTATTATAGCGTTTTCCTCTCAAAAGAAAAAAACATCGTCAGAAAAAACGTAGGGAACATTTTTTCTGACGACTAAGCATGGAAAGAATTGACTTCCAGCTACTATGATGAGAATATTCTTATTTTAATATCATGAATTTCTTTCCATTCCGTATGTAGACCTTGTTAGGTTGCACGGATTTCACCATCATTCCATCAAGAGAATAGACTGGAG
>JAKPAB010000230.1 GCA_029779695.1 Bacillota bacterium
CTGCTCCGAAGTAGTAACTGCTATGGACTTCCTGCCTACTTTTGCAAGGTTGGCTGGAGTGAAGGTTCCAGAAGATAGAATTATTGATGGCAAAGACATTCTGGATCTGATGAGAGGGATACCCACTACACATAGCCCTTACAGCGCATTCTATTACTACTATATGGATGATTTAGAAGCAGTACGTTCAGGATCATGGAAGCTCCATATCTCAAGAAATAGGCAATCTGTGTGTGAACTATACAATTTGGAAAAGGATATTGGTGAAACTACTGATGTTTCCGAAAGCTATCCTGATATTGTCAAGATGCTGATGGAGCAGGTTGATTTAATCCGTGAAGACATCGGCGATATGGTGGTAGGTGCGACAGGTAATAACTGTCGCCCAATTGGGCGTGTACCTAATGCCCAATCTTTAACCCAGTATGATGAGGAAAATCCATATATTATGGTTCTCTATGACCTCCCTTATATTGGATAATAAAAGTTAGAGATATATCTAAACTCCCATAATGTTAAAATCTGGGAAAATTTCTAGGGGCTAACAGTAATGGAAGAAATGACGAAAACTTGCTGTAAGCAGTTCAAAGCCAGTAAGATATCTTACCAGGAATACCAGGATATTCAGGCAGAAACTCAGGAGGCTTTTCTGGCAGAACTTCTATTCCGATAACCGGGACATGGAGACATAACCAGGAAAAACCAGAGTCTTAATTTTCAGATAATATCTGGATGCTATGAAAAACGCAGTGTCATCACTACTACCAAACTGGAATTCAGCAAGTGGAATGGAATATTTTAGATGAGAAAATGGCAGTCGCAATCATTGGCCGATTTCTCAAAGTAGTCAAATAATCTCTTGATCAAGGAAAAGACATTAGAGATAACTCTTTTAGCTAACAAATCTATGGATAAGAATGAGGTGATGATAGTATGAGAATACTGTATCTTGATATCGATACCTTAAGGCCAGATCATTTATCGTGTTATGGCTATCACAGGGAGACATCTCCCCATATAGATATGGTAGCCCAGGAAGGGGTTAGGTTTGATAGGTTTTATGCTTCTGATAC
>JAKPAB010000237.1 GCA_029779695.1 Bacillota bacterium
GATAAGCGTGAAGACAAAGAGGTTTTTACCAGCTCTATTCTCCCAAGATATCTTCGCCGTATCCCATCTCTTGATAATCTTATCCCTGCGCTGTATCTGAAAGGCATATCCACAGGTGACTTTACAGAGGCCCTATCTGCCATCTTAGGTGATAAGGCAAAAGGTCTTTCTGCTAATACAATCGTTCGTCTGAAGAGACAGTGGGAAGAAGAGTATAAGCAATGGTCAAAAAGAGAACTAACCGGAAAGCGGTATGTCTACTTCTGGGCTGACGGCATCTACTTCAATGTTAGATTAGAAGACCCTGAAAATAAAAAGCAATGCTTCATCATTATCATAGGTGCATTAGAAGACGGCACCAAGGAGCTGGTTGCTGTCCTTGACGGATATAGAGAGAGCAAGCTGTCATGGATGGAACTGCTGTCTGGTCTCAAACAAAGAGGTCTTGAAGAAGGCCCATTACTTGCCATAGGCGATGGAGGTCTTGGTTTTTGGGCAGCTATGAGTGAAATATATCCTGAAACAAGACAACAACGTTGTTGGGTACATAAAACAGCCAACATCCTTGATAAGATGCCAAAGAGTGTACAATCAAAGGCAAAAGAGAAGATTCATGATATCTATATGGCTCCTACAAGACAACAGGCCCTTGTTGCATATAATGCCTTTGTATCATTGTATCATGCAAAGTTTGAAAAGGCCTGTGAATGTCTGACAAAGGATAAAGATATTCTCCTTACCTTCTATGACTTTCCTTGTGAGCACTGGATTCATATCAGATCGACCAATGTCATAGAATCAACATTTGCAACAGTAAGATTAAGGACAAAAAAGACAAAAGGATGTGGATCACGATTGGCTACCTTGACAATGGTATTCAAGCTTGCCATTGAGGCACAGAAGACATGGTTGAGGATAAAAGGATATAAGCTTATCCCCAAGTTGATAAACGGAACCAGATTTGTTGATGGTGAGATACAAGAAGAGATACAGGTGGCATAGAAATGGAGAAAAGAGGATACGGCCAAAAAATCTTAAACACAACTATTGACAATAACTCATTCTTCGGGAAACATGGCGAGATGCCTGTCTTGTTTTACGCCTGCAAAGTTCCAATGGCCGGAAAAGTAAGTGTTCCATTCTTCTTTGGTCATTGCAGATAAATGCTTCTGCTCGATAGTCGGTTTAGGTGAATTACCTATTTTTTTGAATAGCAGGATAAATTCGTAGTCAATCTTCAAAATTCCATTCCGAGGGTAGGGAAAACTTCCCATTATTGTAGCGCCACCTGTTGTGTTTGTTGTTGTAACTTTCTGCCAAATAATTGCGCCAATATAGTCAAAACCAATAGTTTCACAGAATTTAATAATTTCTGTCCTGATGGGAATGACTTTATATCGCCCGTAGTAAACAGAACGGGCAAACTGGTCACCAATATTGATA
>JAKPAB010000362.1 GCA_029779695.1 Bacillota bacterium
TATGAGCAAATTGGGCGTTACAGCTAGTGATATCGAAGCTATCGGTATTACTAACCAGCGTGAGACAACAGTTGTTTGGGACAAGACTACAGGCCAGCCTGTATATCATGCAATCGTATGGCAGTGCCGTCGTACATCAGACTATACAGAGTCATTAAAAGCAAGGGGACTTACAGAAACATTCCAACAGAAGACAGGACTCATCCTTGATCCATACTTCTCAGGAACGAAATGCAGATGGATACTTGAGAATGTCGAAGGTGCAAGAGAGCGTGCTGAAAAGGGAGAGCTCCTCTTTGGTACTATCGAGACATGGCTTATCTGGAAACTTACAAAGGGAAAAGTTCATGTAACAGATTATTCAAATGCGTCAAGAACATTGATGTTCAATATTAATACACTTGAATGGGATGATGAGATTCTTAAGGAATTCAACGTACCTAAATCTATGCTTCCTGAACCTAAACCTTCAAGCTACATTTACGGCGAAGCTGATCCGGAATTCTTTGGTGGTCCTATTCGTATCGCAGGAGCAGGCGGAGATCAGCAGTGTGCACTTTTTGGTCAGACATGCTTTACATCTGGCGAGGCCAAGAATACATATGGTACAGGATGCTTCATGCTTATGAATACAGGTGAGAAGCCTATCTTCTCAAAGAATGGACTTCTTACAACAATTGCTTGGGGTCTTGATGGAAAAGTTAATTACGCCCTTGAGGGTTCTGTATATGTAGCTGGTGCAGCTATTCAGTGGCTTCGTGATGAGCTTAAGATTGTGGACAGTTCCCCTGATTCAGAATATTTTGCAACACAGGTCGAGGATACTAATGGATGCTATGTAGTACCTGCATTTACAGGTCTTGGAGCTCCTTATTGGGATCCGTATGCACGTGGAGCTATTACAGGACTTACAAGAGGCGTAAATAAATATCATATTATCAGAGCTACTCTTGAGTCTCTTGCATATCAGACATATGATGTCCTTCATGCTATGGAACTTGATTCCGGAATCCATCTTTCAGCTCTTAAGGTTGATGGTGGTGCCTGCAAGAATGATTTCTTGATGCAGTTCCAGTCTGATATCATCAATGCTCCTGTTCGTCGTCCTGCATGTGTTGAGACAACAGCTATGGGCGCAGCTTACTTTGCTGGACTTGCAGTTGGATATTGGAAGAATAAAGAGGATGTTGTTAAGAATTGGTCTGTAGATAGGGAGTTTAAGCCTAATATGACAGATGAGAAGAGAGCCGAAGAACTTAAGGGCTGGAATCAGGCTGTTAAATCCACATTTGGATGGGCTAAATAAGATCACTTTTAGGAAAAGGTAATGTGGGCGGTTTTTGCGGAAAGGAACCGCCCTGTATATAAAATATTTCAAAGGGAGGAATAATTTTATGACAATTTTTATCAATGAGCTTATCGGAACGGCACTTCTGGTTCTCTTAGGTGATGGCGTATGCTGTAACATCAACCTGAACAAATCAGGAATGAAAGGTGGTAACACAGTTCACGTAGCTATTGGATGGGGTCTCGCAGTTCTGCTTCCTGCTTTCGTATTTGGAGCATCAACTGGAGCACATTTTAATCCTTCAGTTACAATTGCACTTGCAGTTGCTGGTAAGGTAGCTTGGAATGTAGTTCCTATGTATCTTGCAGGTCAGATGGCTGGTGGTTTTATCGGAGCAATAGTTCTTATAATCCTCTTCCATGAGCAGCTGGTTGCTACACCTGACGCTAACGTTAAGCGTGGATGCTTCTGTACAGGATCACAGTGCAGCACACCTTTTGCAGCTCTTTCAGAGTTCGTATGTGGCTTTTGCCTTCTGTTCTTCATCTGCGGAATCCCTGCAATTACAGGCAAGACAGGTCTTAACTACATCTTTGTATGGGGCATCATCATGTCAGTTGGTCTTTCATTTGGTGGTCTGACAGGATACGCTATGAATGCAGCAAGAGATACATCTCCTAGATTAGCTTATGCTCTGTTCTGCCCTGGCGAAAGAGACGCTCAGTGGGGATATGCTTGGATCCCGGCAATTATGCCTATTCTTGGTGGTATCTGTGGAGCACTTCTTGCAGGTAGCTTAGCGTTGTAATATAATAAGTATAGGATTTAGGTAAAATTGATCACTACATTGTTATAAAAGTACAATAAAAAAATAATAATATGATGTTAGAGAAAAAGTCGGGCATGATGAACGTGAGAGGTCACGTTTATTGCCTGACTTTTTTTATAGAAAAATGGATTATCCCGGATGATTTTCCGGATATCAGATATATAAACCAGAGAAGTAAAAGAAAGGAGAACGCAAAGTGATATATGATGTTCTTATAATAGGTGCCGGTGTAACCGGAAGCTCAGTTGCAAGAAATTTGTCAAAATATAAGAATCTGAATGTGGCAGTTCTCGAAAAAGGAGAGGATGTTTGTTCTGGAACATCTAAAGCAAATAGTGCCATAGTTCATGCAGGATTTGATGCTGCAGAAGGATCCCTTATGGCCAAGCTTAACCTAGAGGGAAATGAGATGATGGGAGATCTTGCAAGAGATCTCGATATTCCATTCAAGAGAAACGGATCATTGGTTGTCTGCATTCACAAAGAGGAATTAGATGGGCTAAATGATCTGTACAATAGAGGAATTGCAAATGGCGTTAAGGATATGAAAATCCTTTCTAGAGAAGAAGTTCTTGAACTTGAACCGAATCTTTCAGACGATGTAGAAGGAGCTCTTTACGCCCCTACAGGTGGAATAATCTGTCCGTTTATGCTTAACATTGCTATGGCCGAAAATGCCAATGTAAATGGAGTTGATTTTTATTTCAACACTGAGGTGGAAACACTAAAGAGAGATGAAAATGGTATCTGGCATCTTAGAACTAACAACGGCGAATACAAGACAAAATATATCGTAAATGCTGCCGGTGTCTATTCCGATTATTTTCATAATATGGTCGCAAAGGATAAGATTCATATCACACCAAGACGTGGAGATTATTGCCTGTTAGATAAGGCTATGGGAGATTTTGCAAAATGTACGATTTTCCCTCAGCCTACCAAACTAGGTAAGGGAGTTCTTGTATCTCCGACAATTCATGGCAATATAATAGTGGGGCCTACAGCAGTTGATATTGAGGATAAAGAATCTACAGCAACAACAGCGGATGGTATCAATGATCTTATGGAGAAGGCAGGGATGCACGTTAAGGATCTTCCAATCGGAAGAAATGTTATTACAAGCTTTGCCGGACTTCGTGCGCATGAAGATCATCATGAATTTGTCATTAAATGGGTGGATGAAGCTCCTGGCTTCTTTGATTGTGCAGGAATTGAATCTCCTGGACTTACGAGCTCACCGGCAATTGGACGTATGGTCGGAAATATGTTCAAGGAAAAATTAGGACTTGAAGAAAAGGAAGATTGGATAGGAACCAGAAAGGGTATACTCAATCCTTCTAAACTATCAGTTGAAGAACGACATGAACTTATAAAGAAGAGCCCTGCATATGGCAATATTATCTGCCGTTGTGAGTCTATTTCTGAGGGAGAGATCCTTGATGCAATTCACAGACCACTTGGTGCTAGATCATTAGATGGGATTAAGAGAAGAACTAGAGCTGGAATGGGACGTTGCCAGGCTGGATTCTGCTCACCTAGAACCATGGAGATCATTAACAGAGAACTTGGTATTCCTATGGAAGAAATAACTAAGAGCGGCGGTGCATCCAATATCGTTCTTGAGAGATCGAAGGGAGGAATTGACTGATGAGCAAGTATGATATCGTAATCGTCGGCGGCGGCCCTGCAGGTCTTGCGGCAGCTATTTCTGCCAGAAAAGCAGGAGTACAGAAAATACTTATTCTCGAAAGAGATCACGAACTGGGCGGAATATTGAACCAGTGTATTCATAATGGATTTGGGCTTCACACATTCAAAGAAGAACTCACAGGTCCTGAGTATGCATATCGTTATATGAAGCAAGTATATGATGAGAAAATCGAATACAAGCTTAATACTATGGTAATGAATATCAGTAATGATCGTGTAGTAACGGCAATGAATCGTGAAGACGGGATGTTTGAGATAGAGGCAGGAGCAGTAATTCTTGCGATGGGATGTCGTGAAAGACCGAGAGGGGCTTTGAACATTCCAGGATACAGACCTGCCGGAATCTTTTCAGCCGGAACAGCTCAGAGGTTGGTCAATATGGAAGGCTATATGCCTGGACGTGAGGTCGTTATCCTGGGTTCTGGTGATATTGGACTGATTATGGCACGTCGTATGACGCTTGAAGGTGCCAAAGTCAAGGTTGTTGCTGAGCTTATGCCTTATTCTGGTGGATTAAAGAGAAATATTGTCCAGTGTCTTGATGATTTTGGAATTCCACTTAAATTGTCTCATACAATTATTGATATTGAGGGAAAAGATCACATTTCGGCAGTTACTATTGCTGAGGTAGGACCTGATAGAAAACCTGTTTCTGGAACAGAAGAGAGATATACCTGTGATACGCTTTTACTTTCATGCGGTCTTATTCCGGAAAATGAGCTTTCAAGAGGAGCAGGAGTGGAGATGAATCCTGTTACCAGTGGACCTATTGTAGATGAGAGCCTTGAAACATCGATTCCGGGTGTTTTTGCTTGTGGAAACGTTCTTCATGTTCATGATCTTGTTGATTTTGTATCAGAAGAAGCTGACAGGGCTGGCAAAAATGCAGCCAAGTTTGTGGATGGCGGATGCAAAGCTGAAAAGTCTAAAGAGGTTATTGAACTTAAAGCAGAGGGCGGCGCCAGGTACACTGTTCCCAGTACAATTGATGTCAGCAAGATGGATGATCTTCTTACAGTTCGCTTTAGAGTTGGAGCTGTATATAAGGATGCATTTGTAAATGTATACGTTGATGATAACAGGGTAATGCATATCAAAAAGAGAATTATGGCTCCAGGAGAGATGGAACAGGTGATTCTTCAGAAATCCAAGCTTGAAGCAGCTGGTAATATCAAAAAGATAACAATTAAAGTGGAAGAAGAATAGGGCAAAGGAGGTAAAAAATGACAGAATTAAGAGAACTTACCTGCATAGGCTGCCCTATGGGCTGCCAGCTTCATGTTGAGATTGAAGATGGTGTTGTTAAGAATGTTACAGGTAACACGTGCGCAACTGGAGACGTCTATGCTAGAAAAGAAGTTACGAACCCTACCAGAATTGTTACTTCTACCGTTGTCATCAAAAATGGCGATAAGCCTAGACTCTCTGTTAAGACAGAGTCAGATGTTCCTAAAAAAGCGATATTCAAGGTTATGGATGAGATCAACCATGTAGTGGTTGAAGCACCAACAGAAATAGGTGATACGATTATCGAGAATGTAGCTGATACAGGAGTGTCTGTAGTAGCAACCAGAAATATTGGAAAGCGCTGATACATTTTTTTTAGGCTTATATTACTATTAATAAAGCATAGAACAAATACAAAACCCCTGTCCTCATAGGCAGGGGTTTTAATATAAAATTGAAAATAAAACACTTGACAAGATTATATTGTATAAAATATAATATGAGATATAAAAAGCACATACAAAATGTGCTGATAAAATTTACTAATTATAATAAGAAGAAACTAATGCTGAATCTACCGATGTATATATATATATGACTTTTATTTATATGAAATATCTAAATACAGACTAAGATAAAATAGAACCTATACATAGAGATCGATATTTCCTCCTATTGAAGGGTTGACCATACGCTCAAGAGAAGGCGCAGGAGCCTCAGAGATAGTTTTCGCGATAGCTTGTCCCATCTGTTCTTGACTATCTAATTCCTTACCAAGAATTCCTGTACTGAAAGAATTCGCAGTGGTAATATTATTTAATGCAACACTTAATGCGTTAAATGACATTGAAAACATCTCCTTTCAAAAGAGTGTAAATGAAGTATGACATAAAAGTTGTCAATTTTCAATGATTTTACGCTAAAAACAGGTAGCAAATATTAAGTATATTCGGTGAATTATCTGACAAATGCCACAGATAAATGGGCTGAAATATTAACCAAATGCAATAACTGGTAGTAGATGAAAATCTAATCCACTAAATAAAGTAGTTAAGATAATAAGATGAAGCATGAACCAACAAAGGAGAAAAATTAAATGAAAAATTATGATCTGATAATAATTGGTAACGGGCCGGCCGGATTATCTGCTGCAATATATGGAAGAAGAGCCGGAATGAAGACACTGATTATTGACAAAAATCCAATGAGTGGTGGTCAGGTTCTTGATACATATGAAGTAGATAATTATCCTGGCTTACCTGGGCTGTCAGGAATGGAACTGTCTGGCAAGTTTAGAGAGCATGCTGAAAAACTTATGGCAGAATTTGTCATAGATACGGTACAGGATATTTCAGACAAAGATGGAATTAAAATCGTAACATGCGAGAAAGAAACCTATAGCACCCCAAATGTGATTATTGCAACAGGAGCAAGCCATAGAAAGCTGGGAGTCAAGGGAGAGGAAGAACTCAGAGGTGCAGGTGTGTCATATTGTGCCACCTGTGATGGAGCTTTCTTTAGAAACAGAACGACTGCCGTTGTTGGCGGCGGAGACGTAGCACTAGAGGATGCAATATATTTATCTGGTATATGCGACAAGGTATATCTCATTCATCGAAGGGATGAATTTAGAGGAGCCAGAATATTACAGGACGAGGTTGAATCCAAAGAGAACATTGAAGTGATATATGATACTATATTAAATGAGATAAAGGGAAAAGATTTTGTTGAAGAACTTATATTAAAAAATAAAAGGACCGGCGAGACTTCATCTATATCAGTAGACGGTGTTTTTATGGCAGTAGGTATACTGCCTAATACCACAAGCATATCAGGCCTGCCAGAGACAGATGAGAGTGGGTATATCAAGGCAGGTGAAGACTGCATTACAAGCGTACCTGGAATATATGCGGCAGGCGATGTCAGAACAAAAAACCTGAGACAGATTGTTACAGCTGCTTCAGATGGCGCCAACGCAGTTACGTCAATTCAGAGAAGAAACAAAGTCTGAAGGTCAATAGAATTTTTATGATTTGTAAAATTGCATAACCGCTTTATGCCTACTATTATTGGGGAAAAATAGAAGAAAGGGAAAATTAAAATGTTATAAAGCGTCACAAATTGTTAACATTTATGAACCCCAAAAGTGTTGACATAATGATATACAGCTGTTACAATACGATAGAAATGTTTGTAACAAGTTCGTAATAATTTGAACAAAAAGCTATTTGGGAGGTACTGTTAATAATGAATTGGACACGCAAAGCTGTAAAGGCGGTTACACTTTCACTTGCAACAGGATTAATGGTTGGGGCAGGAGCATTTGCTTCTAGTGCAGCACCTGTAGCCGGTGTATCCGGAGCAATTAGTTCGACAGCAACAACTAAGGGCGTTAAGAGCATCGAAGATGCAGCCAATGAAGTTAAGAGTAGTTCATACAATACAAGATCAGGAGTAAGTTTACTTCTGTCAGGACTAGTCGCTAGTGCTAATACATCAAAAAATAACTCAGCAGCAGTCATGACCGCAGCTCCTGAGAACAAAACTAATTCAGCAGCCAGTACTTCAACAGGGACAACAACACAGACGGTAACGGCTCAGACTACAACACAGACAACACAGACATCACAGGATATAACATCTTATGACAATGCGGATATTTCAAAAATTGGAATTGCAAATGTTACATCATATGTTTATATCAGATCAACACCAGATGCTACAAGCGATTACACTGGTAAGCTTTATCCCAATGGAGAAGCAACAGTAGTCGGAGAAAATGGTGAGTGGTATCAGGTTCAATCAGGAGATGTCATTGGATATATCAAAAAAGATTTTTTGACTGTTGGTAATCAAGCAGCAATCGATTCTGCATCCAGAAAAGTAGCCACAGTTACTGCTCAGACGTTGTACGTTCGTAAGGATCCAAACAAAGATGCTAAGGTTCTGACAATGGTTCCAGGAACGGATGATCTTACTATTACTGATGACTCAATGAAGAGTACAGGTTGGGTTAAGGTTGATACAGAAGAAGGCGATGGATACGTTTCAACTGATTTTATAACGCTTTCTAAGACATACACATATGCAGAATCTAAAGGCGATGAAGCAGCAAGACTTCTTGCGGAACAGCAGGAGAGAGAACAGGCTCAGAAGGCAGCAGCTGCAGCAGCAGTTGCCAAGGCTAAGAGCACTTCCAAGAAGAGAGGTTCGAGCAGTTCATCTAGCAAATCATATTCTTCAGCAAGCGGAAGCTCGGGTTCATCAGTTGTTTCATTCGCATCACAATTCGTTGGTAATCCATATGTTTACGGCGGAACAAGTCTTACAAATGGAACAGATTGTTCTGGATTTGTAATGAGTGTATATTCCAACTTTGGCGTTGGCCTTCCTCATTCATCGGCAGCTATGAGAAGCGTAGGATATGGCGTATCCACATCTGATATGCAGGCAGGAGATATAGTTTGCTATAGTGGTCACGTAGGAATATATGCAGGAAATGGAGCGATAGTTAATGCATCTAACCCTAAAACAGGTATTATATACACTAACGTAGGGTATAGAAAGATCCTTGCAGTAAGAAGAATATTCTAATTTGAATTGTTGATAATGTTGCAAAATAGGCTCATGCCAATCGGCAGGAGTCTTTTTTTAGATTTATTTTTAACTAATATTTATGACTTAATATATACTAAAAGCAAGCTTTGCCATCATTTTATCGATATGTTGAAATGTTAATCCACTAAAAAGATGATTTTGAACTGATTGAAGATGTGTAAATCCACAAAAGATCCATAGAAGTCAGTAAAAACAGAGGTTATGTAAAAAATAACCAAATAAATTTATAAATAAAAAATAAACAAAAGTAATAAACAAAAGTTATCCACAAAAAAATGCCGAGAAACCTTAAAAAATCGACTTATGAACGAAACTATCAACATTGTCCACAATTTAGAATTTTTTAAATAAGCCAAAAACGAACTTGAGTTTTGGGATTATATGATAAAAATCAAAAAAGTTTGATAAAAATGTTGACTTCGAAATAGTAATTCAGCAATGAGAAATGTGATGTTATTTTGCGAATATTTTGAAAGTATGCTAAAATGTTACAAAATAATTAAATTTATAGGATTAAATAAAAATCATCAACACATCAAAAACAAGTTAAAACTTAATCGTTTACTAAATAATGCATAAAACCACCAAATTTTCTCTTTTATTTTTATGCGATTTATATTAAACTTTAAAGTGTGGTATAAAAACTAACATAAATTCGCTAGTAATAATTGTACATTCTGTATATGCCAAGTGGCATGATATGGGGAGGAAGTTTAATGGTTTCAAATCAGGTTCTTCAAAGGACAATAGATGGACTGACACAGATTACACATGTTCAACTTTCTGTAATAGATGCAGAGGGAACTGTCCTTGCTTCTAACATGGAAGATTCTAAGAGCTATGTTTCTCAGGTCGATGACTTTTCGAGGTCAGATGCTGACAGTCAAGTAATATTTGGTTGCCAGTTTATAAAAGTATATGATGAAGAGCACTTGGAATTCATTGCTGTCGCCAAAGGCGAGAACGATGAAGCAGTTGCTTGTGCCAAGATTCTTGTGTTTCAGATCGAGGAACTTCTGGTTGCTTATCGAGAGAGATTCGACAAAGACAATTTTTTCAAGAATCTTTTATTGGATAATTTGCTTTTGGTTGATATTTTTAACAGAGCCAAGAAACTTCACGTTGAGTACAAGGCAAGAAGAGTATGCCTGATCGTAGAGACTGGTCCTAGTAAGGATGGGTCGGATATCGAACATGTTCATTCAATAGTTGGAAAGAGACCTGAGGATTTCGTTACAGCTGCTGATGAGAACAGTGTTATCATTATTAAACAGTTAAGTGAAAATGATACAGAAGACGATATTGTCTCTTGCGCCCAGAACATTGTAACTTCAATGAGGTCAGAGGGCAGAGATGTAAGGGTATCTTATGGAACTCCATGCGATGAGCTTAGAGAAGTATCCAAGTCATATAAAGAGGCTAATCTGGCTCTTGATGTAGGCAAGATATTTTTTAGGGAAAACAAGGTTATAGCATATTCTGTACTAGGAATCGGTCGTCTTATATATCAGCTTCCTATTCCTCTATGTAGAATGTTTATTCAGGAAATATTTAAGGGCAAGTCTCCTAATGATTTTGATGAGGAGACAATCACTACCATTAATAAATTTTTTGAAAACAGTTTAAATGTTTCAGAAACTTCGAGACAGCTTTACATACATAGAAATACGTTGGTATATAGATTGGATAAACTACAGAAGAGCACAGGACTTGATCTTCGTGTGTTTGAGGATGCAATTACTTTTAAGATTGCTCTTATGGTGGTAGAATATATGAACTACATGGAAGACCATGTCTTCTAATTAAGTAGTAATTTGGAGATTTTTTATGATAAAAATGGAACACGTCAGCAAGACGTATCAGACAGGGATGCCAGCATTAAGCGATATTAACCTGCACATACGTCCCGGAGAGTTTGTGTTTATCACTGGAGTAAGTGGGTCAGGCAAATCAACTATGATCAAGTTGCTTCTTGATGAGATGAAACCGACAAAAGGAAGAATATTTGTAAATGGAAAGAATCTAGCTGGGATTACGAGAAGGAATATTCCGTATTTCAGAAGAAATATAGGCGTTGTATTTCAGGATTTCAGATTACTTCAAGATAGATCTGTTTATGATAATGTTGCCTTTGCAATGAAGGTTGTAGAGACGTCCAATAAGAAAATCAAGAAAAGTGTGCCGGAAATATTGTCAATGGTAGGTCTGGCAGCGAAATATCGTTCTCTTCCTAAACAACTGTCCGGAGGTGAACAGCAACGTGTGGCAATTGCCCGCGCTCTTGTTAATCAGCCGAAGATACTATTGGCAGATGAGCCCACCGGTAATTTGGATAATCCAAATGGATGGGCGATAATGAAACTTTTGGAAGAAATCAATGAGAAGGGAACTACGGTTGTAGTTGTAACCCATAATCTTGAATTCGTTGAAAAAATGGATAAGCGGGTCATCACGATAAAAAAAGGACAGATAGTCAGTGATAAAGAATCGTCTGAGGAGTTTTAACCAATGAAATTAAGAAGTATTATGTATTCCATTGGACAGGGTTTTAAAAGCATCTGGAGAAATAAGATGTTTTCTCTTGCATCAGTAGCCACTATGACTGCATGTATTTTCCTGTTCGGAATATTCTTTTCCCTAGGTGTAAATTTTTCCGGTATGTTGAAGAACGTTGAAGAAAGCGTTGCGGTAACCGTATTTTTTGAAAAAGGGATCACACAGGAGCAAAAGGACGCAATAGGCAATGATATTAAGGCCCGTACTGAGGTCTCAAGTTATAAATATGTATCAGGTAAACAGGCATTTGATACAGTTATCAAGGATTTTTATGGTGGTAATAAGGAATTGGCAGAATCATTTGCTGATGATAATCCTCTTGCAGATTCTGACAACTATCAAATATTTATGAAGGATGTTTCATCACAACAGAAGCTCGTGACTTATTTAAGTAAGCTTCAGGGAGTAAGAGAAGTACATCAGTCTGAGGCTGCGGCTAGAACGCTCACAGATTTTAGCAGATTGATTTCTGTAATATTTGGTTCGGTTATCATAATACTGATAGCAGTTGCAATATTCTTGATAAGTAATACTATTACAGTGGGAATTTCGGTTCGAAAAGAAGAGATTGCAATAATGAAGTTGATAGGAGCCAAAGATAGTTTTGTAAGAGCTCCATTTATTGTAGAGGGAATCGTGATCGGGCTTTCAGGCTCTATTATTCCGCTGATCATTCTTTGGTTCATGTATAAGAATCTTATCGTTTATATTGCTTCAAAATATCAATTCTTATCCAATCTATTCAAGTTCGTTCCAGAGACCAGCGTATTTAAGACACTAGTGCCGATCGCACTTATTCTTGGAGTCGGAATAGGATATATCGGAAGTAGATTTACACTTCACAGACATCTTAATGTTTGATGATAATATAGTGCTTTTAGGGGCTGCATGTGCTTATAGTGCATTGCAGTCCATTTAATTTTTAATTCAAAGGAAAAACAGAGGCAATATTATGGCAGAAGAAGAAAAAAAAGTTTCAGGCGAGATATCGCCGGATTCAGAGAAAAGTAATACAAATAATCTAAACACACTGAAGACAGATATAAATGATCCGAAAACGTTAACTGATGCCAGAGATAGAGAATTTCCTGTTTATCAGGAGACACCATCATCTTACAATGATGCACCGGAGGATAATGAAAAGAGACCATTCAGAAAGGGAGTTTTTGCAGGTATAACCGGAACACTGGCTGTTATGCTTATAATATGCATAATTCTTTATGCAGTATTTAATTTCCGTTTGGGCGATAATTTCTTGTCAGTTAGGGATCTTCAGAAGCTTGGAGCATTGGATCAACTGATGAATGAATATTATTATAAGGATGTGCCTAACAAGGATAAGATAGATGGCATTTATAAAGGCCTTCTTGAAGGCTCCGGAGATAAATACACAGAGTATTACACTGCAGAAGAGTATAAGGACCTTATGGTAGAGCTTTCTGGTAATTATGCAGGAATCGGAGCAGTGCTTCAATTAAATGAGGCCACTGGCAATTTTGATATTATTAATGTTTACGAGGGGTCTGCGGCAGAAGCGGCAGGACTGAAACCAGGAGATTCTCTTATATCTGTTGATGGACATAAAACGTCAGCGGCTGAAGATTTTAACAAATTCATTTCTGACTATATACGTGGAAAAGAGGGAACAGTTAGAGATATAGTATATTCCAGAGATGGAAAAGAAAATGATGTTAAGGTTCAGCTTAAGCAAGTAATAGTTCCTTCAGTATCATATAAAATGCTTAATAATAATATTGGATATATAGAGATAACACAGTTTTCAGATGGAACCCAAAAAGATTTTGAAGAGGCTGTGGCCTCGCTTAAGAAGCAGGGTATGACCAAGGTTATATATGACCTCAGAGGAAACGGCGGAGGAATGGTTGATTCTGTTGTAGCCATACTTGATGATATTCTTCCTGCTGGCAGGGTTGTATACACCAAGGATAAAAATGGGCATGAAGAGGATTATCGATCTGATGGCAAAAAAGATCTTAATATTCCTGCAGTTGTGCTGACAAGTGGCAATACAGCAAGCTCGGCAGAAATATTCACAGGTGCGATGAGAGACTTCAAGAGGGCTACAATAGTCGGGACCAAGACATTTGGCAAAGGAATAGTTCAGACCACTCTTCCACTTAATGACGGAAGTGCTGTAAAGATTACAACGTCTAGGTATTATACTCCATCAGGTGAATGTATCCATGGTAAGGGTATCAAGCCCGATATTGAACTTGAATATAAATTTCTAGGGACAGAGAACGATCAATATAATATAAGTCTGGATAATCAGGTTCAGAAAGCTATTGAAGTATTAAATAATAATTAGTACAATACAATGCAATGCTTAGCGTCCCAAAATGGGAAAAGCATATGTATATGATTTATGAAGCCAAAGAAACCGTTTTTTGAAAGAGGTGATATTCTGTGGTAGAGCTTGATGAATTAAAGATCAATCTGGCAACCTTCTGGGAGCCACTGCAGGAGGCGAGGGATTCACTTTGACCTGGCTAATAAAGGTCATAGGATAGAAGAACTCGAAAGAGAGATGGAAGCCCCAAATTTTTGGGATGACCCGCAGGTTTCCACCGAAAAGACAAAGGAATTAAAGAGTCTCAAAGATGATGTAGAGACTTATGATAAACTGGAAAATCAGTACAATGACATTATGGATTATATTGTCATGGCTAATGAGGAAGACGATCCCGATATGGTTCCGGATATTCAGGCAGAATATGATGAATTCTGTGAAGATCTGGAGACATTACAGGTCAAGACACTTCTTTCTGGAGAATATGATTCGGAAGGAGCGATAGTTACTCTTCATGCAGGAGCAGGTGGAACTGAGGCTTGTGACTGGACGTCGATGCTTTTCAGAATGTATACCCGTTGGGCGGAAAAGAAAGGCTACACAGTTGAAGTTCTTGACCAGCTTGAAGGTGATGAGGCAGGTATCAAGTCCGTTACATTTCAGGTTAATGGTGAAAATGCATATGGATATCTCAAATCTGAGCATGGAGTTCATAGACTGGTTAGAATCTCTCCATTTAATGCAAATGGGAAGAGGCAGACTTCGTTTTCATCCTGTGAGGTAATGCCGGATATTGAAAAGGATCTTGATGTAGAGGTAAGAGATGATGATATTAGAGTCGACACCTATAGATCAAGTGGAGCTGGTGGCCAGCATATCAACAAAACGTCATCGGCGATTCGAATCACTCATTTACCAACAGGAATTGTAGTGACTTGCCAGAACGAGAGATCACAGCATATGAACAAGGACAAGGCCATGCAGATGCTAAAGGCCAAACTGTATATGCTGAAAGAAGAAGAAAATGAAGCTCTAGCATCCGAGATCCGAGGCGAAGTATCAGAAAATGGATTCGGAAGTCAGATAAGGTCATATGTACTTCAACCATACACAATGGTCAAGGATCTTAGAACCGGAGTAGAATCCGGTAATGCCAAAAATGTTTTGGATGGAGCTTTGGATCTGTTTATGAATGGATATTTGAAATGGATTTCCCTTGGAAGACCCAAGTGGAAGGGCGTTGATGCCGACTGACAAGTTGGCATCAAAACAAAGTATCAAGTGAATTGTTATTGAAATACCAACGCTACTTGACAATAAAAGACGAGCTGTCTCTTAATGGGGACAGCTCGTCTTTCTTTAGAAAAAAGGATACAAAGGGTTGGATTTCAAAGGAAAGGGAAAAGATGAAGATTGCAATTATGGGGTATGGCACCATAGGTTCAGGAGTAGCCAAGGTACTGACAGAAAACCATAAATTAGTTAAAAAGAATGTCGGGGAAGAACTGGATATAAAATATATCCTTGATCTTAGGGATTTTCCAGAAGACCCACATAGAGATAAAATAGTAAACGATATAGATGCAATAATAAATGATCCTGAAGTAAGGATCGTAGTAGAGACTATGGGTGGATTGCACCCCGCTTTTGAATTTGTAAAAAGATGTTTAGAAGCCGGTAAATCAGTAACGACATCTAACAAGGCATTGGTAGCTGATTACGGAGTTGAACTTCAGGAAATAGCGAGAAAAAATCATGCAGGATTCATGTGTGAAGCATCAGTCGGCGGTGGAATACCTATTTTAAGAGTCCTAGATACTTGTCTGACTGCAGATCTGATAGAAGAGATATCAGGTATAGTAAACGGAACAACCAACTATATGCTCACAGAAATGGAAAAAAACGGAACTGATTTTGAAACAGTATTAAAAGATGCTCAGAACAAAGGCTACGCCGAAAAAGATCCGACCGCAGATATAGAAGGATTTGATGCGGCTAGAAAAATTGCAATTCTTACTTCAATAGTGTCACACCATAATGTTGATTTTAATGAGATCCCTGTTGAGGGAATTACAGGTATATCTGTCAGAGACATAGGATATGCAAAGAAAATGAATATGGCAATCAAGCTTATTGCTAATGCCACCAGAGAGAATGGAAGCTATAGTTTAAGAGTTGCTCCATACATGATCAAGAATGATAATCCTCTTTATTCTGTAAATGGTGCCTTTAATGCGATATTTGTGAAGGGCAATATGCTTGGGGACAGTATGTATTATGGAAGTGGAGCTGGATCCATTCCTACGGCCAGTGCTGTTTGCGCTGACATAATTGCTCTTGCTAAAAAAATAGATGAACCGGAATATGAGTTTTACTGGGATAGCAACAACTTAAAGCTAGCTGATCCAGGTAAAACGAAATGTAGATTTTTTGTCAGAGCAGATACAACAAAGACAACAAAGAACGAAGCAGAGAATATGTTTCCTGATGCAGAATTTAGGGAAAGCATATATGATAACGAGATTTCATTTATTACAGGAAAATATCAGGACGAGGAAATACTGAACAGATTAAATAGACTTAAAGGAGTGATTCAGAAAATCAGAATAAAGGAATGATAATCTTTATCACTTAACAAGAAAAATTGAAAAAGGAAAAATAAATAGAAACAAAGGAAAAAGGAAAAAAACATGCTGGTTGTAAAAAAATTCGGAGGATCATCAGTTGCTAATGCTGAGCGCATAAAAAGTGTAGCTAGGCGATGCGCTGAAGATTACCAAAAGGGCAATAAGATTGTTGTAGTTCTTTCGGCTATGGGAGATACAACGGATGAGTTATTGGAAAAAATTAGATCGGTTAACCTCCATCCGCCTAAGAGAGAGATCGATATGCTTTTGTCCACAGGTGAACAGGTCTCAGTATCACTTATGGCGATGGCACTTCATGGGATGGGAATCCCTGCAGTTTCACTTAACGCTTTTCAGGTACCTATGAAAACTACCTCGGCATTTTGCAATGCAAGACTTAAAAAAATCGATACCGAGAGAATAGAGAATGAACTGGATGCAGGTAAAGTAGTTGTAGTAACCGGATTTCAGGGAGTTACCAAGTTTGATGATGTTACAACTCTTGGAAGAGGAGGATCTGATACAACAGCAGTTGCACTTGCAGCAGTTCTTCATGCAGATGCCTGTGAGATATATACAGATGTAGACGGAGTATATACGGCAGATCCAAGACAAGTACCTACGGCAAAAAAATTAAAAACAGTATCATATGATGAAATGTTGGAAATGGCCACATTAGGCGCCCAGGTGCTTCATAACAGATCAGTTGAGCTGGCAAAAAAATATGGAGTTCAGGTTGTAGTAAGATCAAGTCTTACAAATGAGGAAGGTACTATTATAAAGGAGGGCACTAAAGTGGAAAGTATGATAATCAGCGGAGTTGCTGTAGACAGGCATGTAGACAGAATTGCACTTGTTGGTTTAAAAAACGAGCCTGGTACCGCATTTAAGCTCTTTAGCCAATTGGCAAAACACAATATCAATGTTGATATGATACTTCAGTCTATCGGGCATGAAGGTAAAAAAGATATTTCATTTACGGTGGCGGATACTGATACAGAAGATGCAAAGAAAGCATTGGAAGAGATCAAAAATGTATTAAAATATGATTCTATGGATTCTGAGATTGATGTAGGAAAAGTGTCGATTGTTGGAGCTGGCATTCAGTCTAATCCGGGAATTGCAGCCAAGATGTTTGAAGCACTTTATTCGGTTGATGTAAATATAAGAATGATAGCCACTTCAGAGATCCGAGTAACGGTTCTTCTTGATGAGACAGATGTGGATAGGGCAGCAAGAGCAGTTCATGATGCGTTTATGACAGAGTAGTATCATAGGTACGCTTGAGGTACGATGTTGTTTGTATAATACTTGATATAGCAAGTAACTCGATTTACTTGAGTTTTTTGAACATGGGAGAAATCGCATATGGATACTGGTATGATAGGTTTCCCAAATTTTATAAATTATGATAACCATCTTGGTAATCAGCCATCTGTAGGAAATACTGATAATTCTACATCTGGTAGCGCTGTGCCAAAAGGGGTACCAGCTTCTGGAAGTATAAAAAATGACATGAATCATAAAGTGAAGAACGGATATCGTTCATCACCGGCAGAATGTCAGACCTGTAAGAATCGAAAATATCAGGATGGATCAGATGAAAATGTTTCGTTCAAATCTGCAGCGCATATTTCTCCTGAAGCAGCAGGTGCAAGAGTTAGAGGTCATGAGAGTGAACATGTGGCTAATGCATATACCAAGGCCGCAGAAAAAGGTGGTAAGGTACTTTCGGCTACGGTCACCATACATACGGCGATTTGCCCGGAATGCGGTAAGTCTTACGTGTCTGGAGGAACTACCAGTACGATTATTTCGTATCCAAAATCAGAGGATAGCGGACGAAGCAGTATAAAATCCGGAGAAAATTTTGAAGTTTGATTAATTAATGGAAGCTTGTATTTATATATAAGCTTCCATTTTTATATGTATATTATCAGCAAAAGATTGTAAAAAATGTAATTCTCTGATAGATTTTTAACGTAATAATATTTCAAAGCTATTTTTCTTGCCTTTAATAATGGGTATAATCAATATGGAAAAGAGGAAGAGAATATGAATATTGTATGTTTAGATCTTGAAGGTGTATTAGTACCAGAAATATGGATTGAAGTAGCCAATAAAACAGGGATAGAAGCTCTTAATAGAACTACCAGAGATGAACCGGATTATGATGTACTTATGAAATACAGGATGAAAATACTAAAAGAGAACAACTTGAAGATTTATGACATTCAGCGTACAATAGCCGGAATGTCCCCTATCGATGGGGCGCTTGAATTCTTGGATGCTCTTCGGGAGAAAACGCAGGTTGTGATCATCAGTGACACATTTGAGCAATTTGCTATGCCTCTTATGAAAAAACTTAAATATCCCACTATATTATGCAATACGCTTTCAATTTCCGGAGATGGATATATAGACGGATATAAAATGAGAGTTTCTGAAACCAAAAAGACAACGGTCAAGGCACTTCAATCTCTTGGGTATGATACAATAGCAAGTGGAGACAGTTATAATGACTTGGGAATGATCAAGAATAGTAAGGCAGGTTTTCTATTTAAGAGCACTGAAACTATCAAAACATCTAATCCTGATATACCGGCATACGAGACATATGAGGAACTCATGAGTGCTATAGATAGAAACTTATAGTTCGTTTATTTAATTGGAGAGAAAGATTTGGAAAAGATTATAGAATCATATTCGCCGAAAGAAACAGAGAATCTTGCAGCAAGTCTTGTGGATAATGCAACACCTGGAACAGTTTTTGCCCTATCGGGAGATCTCGGCGTAGGAAAAACCATATTTGCCAAAGGGATGGCCAAGGGACTAGGCATAGAAGAACCGGTGGTAAGCCCTACTTTTACCATACTTCAGGAATATAGATCAGGGCGTCTTCCATTTTATCATTTTGATGTGTATAGAATAGAAGAACCGGAGGAGATGGAAGAGACTGGATTTGACGATGCGATTTTTGGAGACGGAGTCAGCCTTATAGAATGGGCAGAGATGATAGATGATATAATGCCAGAGCATTATACAAAGGTTCTGATAGAAAAGGTACCTGAAAAGGGATTTGACTATAGGAAAATAACTATTACTCATATATGATAGAGGATAATAACCGTTTTCTAGAATATAGATTAGAAAAAAGAGATATTTATAACATAAATGCAAATAGAACATAACGAAAATAGAAACAAGGTATTTTGATGAACATTTTGGCAATTGATGCTTCAGGGCTTACTTGCTCAGTAGCGATAGCAAGCGACAAGGAAATAATAGGGGAATACACTCTTAACTATACCAGGACACACTCAGTTACGTTATTACCACTTATTGACAAGCTTATAAGGGAGACTGGTTTTATAGTTAAAGAATTTGATTACGTTGCAACAGCAGGAGGACCTGGAAGTTTTACTGGTCTTAGAATTGGCTCAGCAACTGCAAAGGGCCTATCGTTTTCCTGGGGCACGCCTATCATATCGGTTCCAACAGTAGATGCACTGGCTTATAATATGTGGGGATCTGATGGAATTATCTGCCCGATAATGGACGCCAGAAGACATCAGACCTATACTGGAATGTATAGATTTGAGGGCGCTACAGATACATCGAAGAAACTCAAAGTGATTCATGAGGAATATGCAACGGAAATAGATACTCTGATCGAAGAATTGTCTGGGTATAATGAACCTATAACGTTCCTTGGCGATGGTGTTCCTGTATTCAAAGATCATATAGATAAGAACCTTGAAAATGTACATTTCTATGCGCCTGGTAATCTGTGCAGACAAAGAGCTTCATCTGTGGCACTTCTTGCATCAGAATATGCAGAAGAGGGCAGGTTTCAATCAGCAGAAGAGCATAGACCTATATATTTAAGGGAGACTCAGGCTGAACGAGAGAGAAAAGCTAATGAAGGAAAATAGTGCTTTTTCAGAAGATGAGATTTTTGTGACATTAAATAATTCATATGAAAAAACTAATGTTACAATAGCTCCGGCCACTGAAGAAAGTATTGCAGAAATAACGAAAATTGAGGCTGAATGTTTCAGCGAACCTTGGAGCGAAAAAAGCTTTAGGGATGCGTTAAAATTATCATCGGCAGAAATTTTTGTTGCTTTAGATGATAAAATGGATGTGCTAGGATACTTTGTATTATACTATTCATCTGATCAAGGAGAACTGCAGAATATTGCAGTTTGTCCGGGATATAGAGGATATGGAATAGGCAGCCTTTTAATGGAAAAACTCATTTCAGAGAGTCTGAAGCTTGGAATGTCACAGATCTATCTGGAAGTCAGATCTACTAACGAGCCGGCTAAGGAACTTTACCGAAAATATGGTTTTATACCAACTGGAATAAGAAAAAATTTCTACAGATTTCCGACAGAAGATGCTATTGTAGAGATGAAGAACCTTTTGATACAGATTTAGAAATGGAATATATATGCTTGATGTTTGTTTGCTGGGGACTGCCGGCATGATGCCGCTTCCCGACAGATGGTTGACTTCATTAATGACGAGATTTAATGGATCCAGCCTTATGATAGATTGTGGAGAGGGAACTCAGATTGCAATGAAAGAATGCGGATGGAGTCCCAAACCTGTCGACACATTACTGATAACGCATTTCCATGCTGATCACATAAGTGGTCTTCCTGGACTTTTGCTTACAATGGGCAATTCTGAAAAAAAAGATCCGCTGACGATCGTAGGTCCAAAGGGGCTTAAGAGAATAGTAGATTCCCTCCGTGTGGTTGCACCGGAACTACCATTTCCGGTGGAATATATTGAATTAGAAGAACAAGAACAGGACCTGACCATTAAGGGATATCAGATCCACGCATTTAGAGTAAAACATAATGTTACATGCTATGGATATTCAATTTCTATTCCAAGGGCCGGTAAGTTTAATGCTGAAAAGGCAAAGGAAGAAAATATACCTCTTAAATATTGGAATAGACTTCAAAAAGGGGAGACCATTACGGATGGAGATGAAATATATGCTCCTGATTTGGTAATGGGCTCTGCAAGAAAAGGAATCAAGGTCACTTATTGCACGGACTCAAGACCTACTGATAAAATTGTTGAATGTGCGGCAGGATCAGATCTGTTTATTTGCGAAGGAATGTACGGTGAGCCAGATAAGCAGGAAAAAGCAAAGCAATTTAAGCATATGACTTTCTACGAGGCCGCCCAAATGGGCAAGGATGCAGACGTTTCTGAAATGTGGCTTACACATTTCAGCCCGTCGCTTGTAGCACCCAAGAGATATATGAATGACGTTACGAAGATATTCCCGAGAACATCCCTTGGATATGACGGAAGGGTTAAAGTGTTTGATTTTTCTGACGAGGAGGAATAGTAATGAGAAAAGTGATTCGTATCGGAGTGGCACTTGTCATAATGGCAACACTTATTGTGGGATATTATTATTATTTATCTAGAAAAACAAGTGATGGTAGCACATCCAATAAATCCGAGAGCGTTACCGAATATGCGATGCTTAAGAACACTGATCTGGATAAAAATTATCCAAAGACACCTAGAACAGTTATCAAGATGTATAATCGGATAATTACTGAATTCTATGCCAAAAAGCACAGCGATGCAGAAATCGAGATTCTGGCTGGTAAGGCTAGAAAACTTATGGATAGCGATCTTTTGAAAGCAAACCCTAAGGATACTTATTTTGAAGGAGTTAAGAAAGATATCAAGTCATATTCTGACAGAAAAGCCAGAATAATTAGTTCTGATGTGGAAAATTCTAGTTATATTGAGTACAAAACGGTAAAAGGCTATGAATGCGCTTATGCTGAAGCATATTACTTTTCAAAAGAAGGCTC
>JAKPAB010000363.1 GCA_029779695.1 Bacillota bacterium
GTCTAACAACTACCAGAAATTAATAATGCCTATTATTGACATTACAATCCAGAGAAATGAAACAGGAATTGAAATCTTAAGAATATCTGACTCATCATCTTCGTGGGAGATTGGTAAATTTTCTACATCCCCTGTACTAATTCTAAATAAACATTTTCTTACAATTTCTATGTTTTATCCTCCACCCTAGCCTGCCCATTCATCAGCATTGGCAAGAGCCAGTCGCGCAGTTGGGTGAGTTCTTGGTTTTGATTATAATTTTTATGTACTGCTTCGTATATAGGTCTTACTATTTTAGAAAATTGATCTGCGATTTCAAATTCAAATACTATTGGATATTCCATAATATGCTTTTTATCACCCCTGGGCATTTTTGATCCTTTAGAACCTGCTACATCATAGTTAAAAAAATCATCTCTGGCAAGAGTTGCATAAACAAATTCTTTATAAATTATCCTATTCGTCCTAATACAAAGTACATCTGCACTACAACCTCCAGTTCTATCACTTAACCAAATCTTCTTAAAATAAGGGCGAATATTTGAAATTAGAATATCTCCTACAGAAAATTTCGTTGAAGTTCCTGACTTAGGAATCGATGTAGTAAGTTCAATTCCACCCATATCTGCTATCATATTATCAGTTCCTACATAATTTTCTTTATTAAGTTCAGAGGAACCAACTTTTTCAGAAACATATTGAGAAATATCTCCCAACTTCTCCACTCCCCACCTTTCTGGGATTTCGCGTTTGAGTTCTGGGTGATAGACCATCTTTCCGCCTGATGATTTGTAGGGGTTGCCATTCTGGTCTGGGAAATCAAACTGCACAAACCAGTAGTCATAGAGGGTCTTAGCCATGGCTTCTAGCTCTTGGTTGATTTGGTTGTTGATTTCGATTTTTTGGTCAATAGATTTAATATTAAAAATAATTTCTTTCTGTTCATCCAATGTTAATTGAGGAATATTAACAGTTTCTAAAATTGAAATTGGTAACTGAGGTTGAGCACTACCAGATATAAGTCTACTGATTTGTTTTTTGAAAAGATGTGATTGAAAAAACAAATAAATAAAATAGGGATGCCAGAAATTCTTGTTTACCCTAATTATTACCATTCCTGAATTAATCCTAATATTACTGAACGGAACCTCTTGAGAATATAAGGCAACATTCCCTACTGTGCCTCTTGTGGTAAGAACTATATCATCTCTTTGTAACTTACCATTCCTTAGTAAATTATCCTTTTCTTTTGTAATAAAATCTAAATTAGAAAAATCAAAGCTATTTTGTCTAACATTACCTGTATTTAGAAAAACACAATCACCTTCTGGCAATAACTCTGATTTCTTAGGGTAATTAACTCCTCTATCTCCATCTATAAACTCTAGTTCTGCTTCTTTCAGAGTTAAAAACTTCCACTCACTCATACTTGATCCCCTTCATTTGCTCTTCAATCTCCTCCTCCAGTGCATGTGATTGCTGGAAGAGGTCTGAGAGTTTGCTTTGAAAGGCGGTCATCTTGGCTTCAAACTCTTCTGCTGTGATATCTACATAGTCTATCTTGATATCAAAGTATTGACCTGCGCTGAGAGAGTAGTTTTTCTCCTTGATGTCCTCATAAGAGACGGTGACAGAAAAGTCCTCGACGGCCTCTTTCTTGATAAAGGTCTCGACAATCTTCTGCTCTTCCTCAGGAGACAGCACAGTCTTTTGGTTCTTGCCTTCCTTGACCTTGGTTCCGAGATTTGAGGCATCGATAAGGACGACATCACCCTTATTTTTCTTATCGATAAAGAGGATGGAGACGTTGGTACCGGTCGTCGCAAAGATATTGGACGGCATGGACACAACCCCTGCTAGCATCTTCTCATCGACCAGGTGCTGACGGATTTTCTTGTCAATACCTGACTGGGCAGTGATAAAGCCCGTCGGCAAGACAATAGCAGCCTGTCCGTCTTCCTTAAGACTATAGATGATATGCTGAATAAAGAGTTGGTAGATGGCCATACTCTCTTTTTTCTTGTTGGGAATCTTTGGCACACCGGCAAAAAATCGCTCACTGCTATTTGGCAGGCTTTCTACCTGATCCCGCCATTCTGAGAAGTCTAACTTGAAGGGAGGATTGGACACGATATAGTCCATCTTCTCCACATGACGATTGTTGAGAATGGTATTTCCCTGTACGATATTGTGAATGGAATGCTGCAAGCCATTGAGAATCAAGTTGAGACGCAAGAGATTGGAGGATTTTTGAGAAATGTCCTGACTGTAAACGCTGGTACGGTCGGTACCAATCTGAATGGCCAGGTTCATCAAGAGAGTCCCCGAACCAGCAGAAGGATCATAGATTTTTACGTTACTTGGCTGGTCATTTCCCACCAAAATGGCCGCGATGATTTTAGCAACGGAGTGGGGAGTGTAGTATTCCGCATACTTTCCACCACCGTCTTTGTTATAGTCCTTAATCATGTACTCAAACAAGGTGGAGAAAAAGTCAAAACCCTGTGAAAAAATCTGCTGGTCAAATTTA
>JAKPAB010000283.1 GCA_029779695.1 Bacillota bacterium
CATGTTGAAGAAATCTAACCAGTGACCTAGAATTACTAGAACAGCCATCGTAGTTACTACTTTGTAATTTCTCTTGATGCTAGAACTTACTAACACCAATAGTGGTATTAAGAAGTTGATGATAAGCATTGGTAAGAATGTGTACTTGTAGTAAGCAAATCTATCGAAGAAATATCTTACTTCTTCTGGGATGTTTGCAAACCAATAAAGCATGAATTGGTCAAAGAATAAATAAGTCCATAACATTGAAGTAGCAAATAAGAATTTAGCTAAATCATGTAAGTGATTATCATTAAACTGTGGTAAAACTCCTTTTTTCTTTAAGTAAACAGCAACAATAATGATTACTGCAACAGCACTAGATAAAGTAGATACCATAGAATACCAAATGTAAAGAGTAGAATACCAGTGAGGGTCAATAGACATTAAGAAATCCCAAGCCCAAGCTGCAGAAGCAAATCCGAAGAATGCAATGTAACCTACGCTCCAGTTGTATAATGCTTTGTAATCTTTTCTATCTTTAGTTTCGTCTAATCTCTTAGAAACTTTCTTAATTTTCCAAACAAAGAACCAAGAACCAATTACATAAATAAGGATTCTCACTACATAGAAAGGAATATTTAAGAATTTTGATTTTTCGTAAAGGATAACATCAAAGTTTGGAGAATTAGGATTTGTTAAATCTGGATCCATCCAGTGGTATAAATGAGCAATGCCACCTACGTTTAGGAAAGTTAAGATTAATAAAACAATCCCACCTACTGGAATGAATGAAGCTACCGCTTCCATTACTCTTGTTACAATTACAGACCAACCAGCGTGAGCAGCGTGCTGAATTGATAAAAAGAATAAAGCACAAGCAGAGATTCCGAAGAATAACATAGCAGCAGTTAATAAAGCCGAGAACGGAGTATTATGAATCTGATGCGTAGCATGTTCTAAGTGTGCAGCATTATCTTGAGGTCCTACTAATTCTGAAGAGTTCATTGGGGTATGATGTTCTGTACCATGGTGTACATTATCCATCATTGTCTGAATTGCAGACTCATTTAACCCATGATTTAATAGGTAGCCAATACCGAATAGTACCAATCCAACAACTATCAGTATAATAGAATACAATTTTAATTTTGGTGAAAAACTATACATTTTTTTCTGTTTTTATTATTTAGTATTGGTTTGAGTTGTAGTTGCATCAGCAGCGGCTACAGGAGCTACAGCATCAGCTTTGAAAGCGCTCATTACATACATTGCTACTCTCCATCTATCAGCAGGAGCTAATTGACCAGCGTAAGATCCCATTAAGTTTCTTCCGTTTACAATTACATAATGAGTAG
>JAKPAB010000285.1 GCA_029779695.1 Bacillota bacterium
ATGAAAAAGTACGTTTGCGAAACATGTGGTTACATCTACGACCCTACAGAAGGTGATCCGGACAACGGTATAGCACCAGGTACAGCCTTTGAGGATATTCCAGACGACTGGGTATGCCCACTGTGCGGAGTAGGCAAAGACGACTTCTCACCGGCAGAAGAGTAACCTACAAATAAATAAGGTAAGAAAGACGGCTGTCAATATCATGTTGGCAGCCGTCTCTTTTTTGTATTCAGCATCAGACCTATATCTATGAAGTAGTTTTATCCGAAATTTTTGTGTAAATACACATTTTTGTCGGTTACTTCTACGTTCGTCTAAAATATACAATTCTCGTCTAAATCAAAACGGCATCCGTTACTTTTATTCACGGATGCCGTTCCCGGTCTTACTAATTTGCTGCTACCGCAGTACCTGTTACCAGTCCTTATAAGACATAGAAATAGGATGTAAAGATATTTATGTGTTTTGATATCAATGCAAAAATAGCTGTTCCTCCCAGAATTTTTTGTTGCTTTATACCTCCACCCTCCACCCGATGAGTGAAATTTCTTTGTATTATTCTGATTGATACGTATTTGCGAAAATTCAGATTGTTGCAAAACCTCCACCTATCCTCCACCATCCTCCACCCTCGAAAAACTAGAATAATATCTAACATACAGATAGCTAGTCTTACTGATAAAACGTTCAATTCTAAAATAGTTATACGTGATTTTATAATCATTATAATATTTGACAAATCTACAGTAGCAAATTTTGAAGCAAATACACACTTTAGATATCTTAACATATTACGATATTTATTCACTTTTACGACAGTCAAAATAAATCGCAAACCGTTCCGTGGAAAATCCACCGTCGTGCGAGAAAAATTGCGCACCGTCAAAAAAAATTTCCCTTTAAGGAAAAATAATTTCCCTTCAAGGAAAATCGCCTCACGCGGTGGGGGATTCAAAACTCACCGCTTTTGAGGAATTTTTAGGCCTAAAAATGATCTGAAACCAGTGGAATTGTTCTTCATCCCCACCGTCTTTGCAACATTTTTAGGCCTAAATTTGATACCAACTCACCTATGATATTCTTTGATAAAGCTAATTTGCATGACATAACCACTGCTTTGTGTGACGTTTGTGTGTTGTTTTGATACGTTTACAACCGTTGTTACTGATCATTAATATATTGGTTGTCAATAGTTTAGGAAATCCTATGACGTTGGGACGTTTTATTATTCTTTTTTTCTATTCTGAGTAAGGATTTTCATCCCTTGCGACTCAAATTGAGGACCGCCTTGTCAGGATGTGAGCCTACTCATAATCATATTAAAGCTCATTCAAAAGGAATAGGGACAAAAGGGATGAGCCAGTAATATTTCTAGATGCAAAGGTAGTTAATAATCTTCAGATACGAAAGAAAAGGCTATAAGTTTTTTAATTTTACACCTTTCCTTTTTCCATCCATTTCATCCATTTCTGTCTGCTGTTTTTACTCTACTGAAAGGCAAACAGGTTTTGCTCCCATCCGTTCCAAATAATGCTTATTAATAAGGTAATCCATTTCCGCGAGTGTCTGTTGCCTTACAGCAGGCTTCAATTGGCACTCCCATATCGTCATCACGCTCCATCCCATCGCCTTGAGAGCTTCGCGATTTTCCTCGTCGCGTACCTTATTGTGCTCTATCTTTCTGCGCCAGAACTCCGTGTTCGTCTTGGGGAGATGAGAGTCCCCATGCCCGTGCCAGAAGCAGCCATGGACGAAGATGACGATGCCGTACTTGCGCATCACGATGTCGGGCGTACCCGGCAGTCGGCGGCAGTTCTTGCGGTACCGGTACCCTCGAGCGAAGAGATAACGGCGCACAATCATCTCCGGTTTCGTATCCTTGCTGCGGATATGAGACATACAGCGGTGGCGTGTTTGTCGGTCGAAGATATCCATTCGTCCTCTTTCTTATTCTTCCGCAAAGATACGGAATGATTGGGATATAAGCAAACTTTTTCTAAAAGTAGGTCGAAAGATTTCCAATTCCAAAAAGAAATGTGTATATTTGCATGTTAAATAATTAATCACCACTGTAAAAGTGATTATTCTAAATCAATATAAATATGCCTAGCGCAAGTAACAATCAAGGTCGGGCTTATGAATATATTTGCTTATTGTCATTGTATGATGCAATAAAAACGATACGACCAGCCCAAATAATACAAAACAGCAGTTTCGATGCGGCAAAAAACGCATGGAATACTTTATCGGACAGTACTCGTAATCTTTATATATCAAGCGCAAAGTCAACAATAGAGACTATTTTTGCTTTGGAGCCAAACATTGTTGAGAAGGATGTGGATACATTGAGTCTCTATATCCAGAAAGATCAACGTGGTGAAGTGGCTGATGTGCGTGACATTATTATTGAACGCAAGGATATGATTTGGGAAATTGGTCTCAGCATTAAACATAACCACATGGCTGTAAAGCATAGTAGAATTGCCAAGTCCCTTGACTTCGGAGAACAATGGTATGATGTGAAATGTTCTGAGCCATATTGGAATGCCATTAGACCCGTCTTTGATTATCTCAAAATAGAAAAAGACAAACACACGTATTTCAGAGATTTACCTTCAAAGGAAGATGATGTTTATGTTCCTTTGCTGAATGCTTTTGTCGATGAAGTGAAGACGCAGGTTGGCAACGATTCTTCTATTCCGAGAAAATTGGTTGAATATCTGCTTAGCAAATATGATTTCTATAAAGTTATCAGTTTAGACAGCCAGCGAATTACAACAATTCAGTCGTTTAATATGTTCGGCACGCTGAATCTGGCAAGTAGAGTGAAAGAACCAAAATTAAAGGTCCGTGATATTAAATTGCCTACGACATTGATCAGTATCGGATTTAAGCCTCAAAGCAAAACTACTGTTATCATGTGTTTTGATCATGGTTGGCAGTTCTCATTTAGAATCCATAATGCAAAAGATGAAGTTGAAACATCTTTGAAATTTGACATCCAAATTGAGGGTATGCCTGCGGATGTAAACGTTAAGTATATTTGTAAATGGTAAAACGATGCGATTAATAAGTCTTTTTTCAGGTGCAGGAGGTTTAGACCTCGGTTTCCATCATGCAGGATTCATAACGGTTGCCGCAAATGAGTTTGATTCAAAAATATGTCCGACATTTAGAGCGAATTTCCCAGATGTGAATCTCATTGAAGGTGATATTCGTAATATCCCTTCAAATATGTTCCCTGATAATATCACGGGAATTATCGGAGGTCCTCCGTGTCAATCATGGAGTGAAGCAGGTTCTTTGAAAGGTATACAAGATGCCCGTGGGCAGTTGTTCTATGAATATATCCGCATTCTGCGTGATAAGCAGCCGATGTTCTTTGTTGCAGAGAATGTTTCAGGAATGCTTGCTAAACGTCATTCCGAGGCTGTAAGGGGATTTATGCGCATGTTTGATGAAGCGGGCTACGACGTGAACCTCAAGATGCTTAATGCAAATGATTTTGACGTGCCCGAGGACAGAGATCGTGTGTTTTACATCGGATTCCGCAATGATTTGAATATTCACGATTTTGAATATCCCACCCCTTTGGAGCATAAACCGACCCTGCGTGAAACGATTTGGGATCTGCAGGAGACGGCAATACCGGCAAGAGATAGAAATCATACAAATGGTGACGATTGTACTGTGCCTAACAATGAGTATTTTACAGGAGCATATTCACCCATATTCATGTCCAGAAATCGTGTGCGAGGTTGGGATGAACCAGGGTTTACAGTTCAAGCCAGTGGTCGTCAGTGCCAGTTACACCCTCAAGCACCGAAGATGATCAAGGTGGAAAAAAATTTGCAAAAGTTTGTTGAAGGACAAGAACATTTATATCGTCGGATGACCGTCAGAGAGGTCGCTAGAGTTCAGAGTTTCCCTGATGATTTCCGATTTGTATATGATGAGGTCAATATGGGTTATAAGATGATTGGAAATGCTGTTCCTGTCAATCTCGCTTATCATGTGGCGATGAGTATTCGCAGAGCGTTTGCACTTCACGGTATCAATATCGAAGACTAAAATGGATGTAGTATCCTTCTTTGCTGGTTGTGGAGGTCTTGATTTAGGATTCGAACAAGCCGGATTCAAAATTATTTGGGCAAATGAATTTGATAAGACAATTCATGATACATATAGAAAAAATCACCCAAATACCATACTTAATACTGAGGACATCAGGAATATAAACATTGGCGATATTCCTGATTGTGATGGGTTTATAGGTGGTCCTCCATGCCAATCCTGGAGCGAAGCAGGTAAGGGAAGGGGACTTGATGACGAGAGAGGTATGGTTTTTCTCAACTATGTAAATCTTATTGGCATAAAAAAACCTAAGTTTTTTGTCATCGAAAACGTGAGAGGAATACTGGAAGAAGAACACGCCTGTGAACTAAAACGAATTACAGATGCTCTTAAAGGAAATGGCTATAGACTTTATATCAAGTTACTGGATTCAACAAATTACGGTGTACCCCAAGATAGGTATCGTGTAATATTTGTGGGAATCAGGGAAGATATTGATGTGAATTATAATTTCCCGGAGGCTACATACAACGTCAAAATTACTCTTCGCCAAGCTATAGGAGATTTACCGGGAAAAGCAAATACTATCAATAAGACGGATTTCCTTACTATAAATAACCATGATAGTTATATTGGAGAATGGACGCCGAGATTCCTCTCAAGAAACAGAGTACGAGGTTGGAATGATGTTTCATATACAATTCCTGCTACAGCATCGAATGTACTGCTCCATCCTTCAGTTGTCAATATGGCAGGAATATCATCTAAACAGCGTTTAGAACTGATTCAGAAAAATGGATATAGGCGTTTGAGCGTTAGGGAGTGTGCAAGGATACAGACGTTCCCTGATAGTTTTAAATTCGTATATAGAGACATGCGTGTAGGATATAAAATGGTAGGGAATGCTGTACCGCCCAGGCTTGGAAAAGCAATTGCTCAATCAATAATCAATGCTTTCGGACAGGAAAAAAACAAAAGAACTGTTCACAATCACAAAGATATTGTTCTTGTCGGCTCTGTCCGTTCCGGGCAGCAACGTAGTCTAATATTTGAGAAGCATCTTTATTACATAAGAGCCGACCAAAGATTTGGAGCGATGCAGATGGATGCATTCAAAGACGGTATTACACATGTACTTCTTCACGAAGGAAAGATGAAATGGCTTTTCCCTGTTGTTAGTTCTCCTATATATGTAGATGAAGAATATTTAAGGGATTTAGGCTTTGAACCGCATGGCAGTTCATATATTGCTGTTAAATTAGGCAACCAACTTCCATTAATACATGAGCTGTTAGAGAATACTAACTTTAGGAATACCTCTAAACCATATTTAGAAACTTCTAAGAGTATACGAACAATTAATAAAAATAAATAGTATTTAGCAGAGTTTTTGCAAAAAAGGACAGTTTGAGATTAGTTATTTGCATCTCTAAAGCAAGAATACCTACCTCCTCTCCCTTACAGAAGAAATTGCTGGTCGGCATACCGATTATATTTTTTACAAACTTTATAGTTACAAACTTGCAGGTTTGTAATAGCTGATGTTTCTACAGAAAATTAGTATTAAAAAAATGTAGATAAGACTATAATCTAGATGTTATGACAGGTCAGATTGCACCAAAATAAGAGATTTTATACTTGATAACTTAAAACTCGCACCAGTGTTGCGAGAATTCCAATTTCACCAATTTGCCGAACGGAATAATGCAAGGCTTTTAATTTTATCCACAAAACCTGTTGATAACTATGTGGAAAACCATACTAATAACTCGATCATAACTTGTGAATAATCAACAGAAAAGGAAGGTGGACCTTAAAATGGGGGATATCCACAGGGTTATTAATAAGTTTTTTATCAGTTTTCCACAATTTTTGAATGAAAAAAGATATAAACTTATTATTTTTGCACCGAATTGCAGAATTGTTGATAAGTATGATTACTTTCTCATTATCAATGAGTAATAATGAAATGCTTATGTTGATAAACAGATATCTGATGTTTATATCTTCTTATACAAGATTTTAGACCAAAAGTTATCAACGTATCAACAGTACATCATAGTTTTACATTCTATTATTAAATTAAAGAATTAAATAAATATGATTATATTGTTATGATTAAAAAAGAATGGATGGAAAAAGGTTATATAGATGAACCTGTAGAAAAATCTCTTGATATAAAGAATGAGATACGAAAGATGTGTAAAGAGAAGAATGCTATCATCCTGGCTCACTATTATACACAAGGTGAAATACAGGATATAGCCGACTTTATAGGCGACTCACTGGCTCTGGCCCGTAAGGCTGCCAATACGGATGCTAAAATCATTGTGATGTGCGGTGTCCACTTTATGGCTGAAACTTGTAAGATACTGAGTCCTGAAAAACTGGTACTGGCTCCTGATCTGAATGCCGGTTGTTCGTTGGCTGACAGTTGTAAGGCTGATGATCTGAAGAAATATAAAGAGGAACATCCGGGATATAAGGTTGTAAGTTATGTAAACACTACTGCTGCCGTGAAGGCACTGACAGATATTGTGGTTACATCGGGCAATGCCAAGAAGATAGTGGATTCGTTTGACAAGGATGAGAAACTGATATTCGGTCCGGATTATAATCTGGGTAGTTATATCAATACAATCACCGGTAGACAGATGTTGTTGTGGAACGGTGGCTGCCATGTACATGAAAGATTCTCTGTGGATGAAATAGTAAAACTGAAAAAGCAGTATCCTCAAGCCAAGGTTCTGGCACATCCTGAATGTAAGGGTCCTGTGCTCGCTGTAGCCGATGTTGTAGGTTCGACGGCAGTATTACTCGATTATTCCATCAAAAGCGCTGAAAACGAATTTATCGTAGCCACAGAGGCAGGTATTCTGCATGAGATGCAACGTAACTGTCCTGATAAGAAGTTTTATCCTGTTCCTCCTGAGATATCTGAAGGTGGTGTAGGATGCAGTTGCAATGACTGTGAATATATGAAAATGAATACGCTCGAAAAGATATATAATGCACTCAGATATGAATGGCCTGCCGTAGAGGTGGAAGAGAATATCAGAAAAGAGGCGTTGAAACCTATTCAGAAGATGTTGGAACTAAGTTGATCTTGGTTCTGATATTCTTTTGTAGATATAACAGGCTGCCGTCATGATAATGAATGGCATATAGGGATTGTGGAACCGGGTTTCGCCATGGGCTACAAGAGCGATGGATGCCGTTCCTAATATGATGATGAGCAGCGACAGATAAATATGCTTATTCTTATTATATATCATATAAGTACTACTTATTATAAATAATATGATGAGTATGTAATAGTATAATAAGTTGATAACTGTGAAAGTTTGTATGTATGAGTAATTTGGAAAATCCTTTTTGAGGGATAACATGCTTATTTCTCCATACATATAAGACTTGTTCTTATCTTTCATCATTGCGCACAGGTTTACATTGTCGGATACATAAGTTTTGAGTATCTTATAAGGCATCTGACGGATATATTCGCCGGGATGACTGACAATCCAACTGATACAGCGGCGTCGCCAGACGGAGTCTCTCTGAAAGCA
>JAKPAB010000293.1 GCA_029779695.1 Bacillota bacterium
AGCTTTATCCGGAAGAATCCGAGGAAAAGAAGCAGCTTCGGGAATTGACAGCCAAGATTGAAAGGATGGAGCTTGAAAAACAGAGGGAGATATTAAAGAATAAAGCCCTCACTATCGCTTCCGAAAAGAAGCTTCCAATCAATAAGATAGCTGACTTGTTCATTGCGGAGGATGAGGAAGCTACAGTTGCTAATATTAGCAGGTTTGAGGAGATATTCAACACCTCGGTTCAGGCTGCTGTGGAGGAAAGGCTCAAAAGTAATGGATATAATCCGCCGCAGAATAACAGCAATCAGAACAACAAGCCTAAAAGCCTTAATGAAGCGTTAAAACAGTATTATTCCAACCAAAACAAGTAAAATTTGAAAGGAGATTGATTTTATGATTACATTGGCACAAGCAAAATTAAACACACAGGATGATATTCAGGCAGGGGTTATAGATGAATTCAGAAAAAGTTCATTCATACTGGACAACATGCCCTTTGATGACGCTGTTACCCCTGGGACAAATGGCGCAACACTCACATACGGGTACACAAGGCTGATCACACAGCCGACAGCGGCTTTCAGGGCCATCAACAGCGAATATACCCCGCAGGAAGTTGAAAAGCAGAGGTATACGGTTGAGTTAAAGCCCTTCGGAGGCTCCTTCCAGATTGACAGGGTTATCGCAAGCACAGGTGGACTGGTAGATGAAGTAAACCTTCAGGTTCAGCAGAAGGTTAAAGCTGCAAGGGCGTTATTCCATGACACCATCATCAACGGGGATTCTGCTGTAGATGCCAATGCCTTTGACGGGCTCAATAAAGCAATCACAGGCTCCAGCACAGAGTTTAACACAGGAGCATATATAGACCTGTCAACATCCTCGGCAGTAGATACTAACTATAAGCAGTTCCTTGACCTGCTGGATGAGTTCCTCTCCAATCTTGACGGGAAGCCGACATTCCTTGGGGGGAATTCAAAACTCATCACTAAAATCAAAGCAGTGGCAAGAAGGGCGGGATACCTCACTCAGAGCGAGGATGCATTCGGCAGGAAGGTAGATGCCTATGACGGAATTGTACTGGTTGACCTTGGAGCAAAAGCAGGAAGCAATGACCCTGTTGTATCTATTGTTAATACAAGGAAACCAAATGGCACTGATGTAGTGACAGGCCTTACCGACCTTTATGCAGCAAGGTTGGCTCTTGATGGATTCCATGCCGTATCCCTCGCAAATCAGGACTTGGTGAAGATATGGCTTCCTGACTTTTCTACAGCCGGAGCCGTAAAGAACGGAGAAGTGGAAATGGTGGCGGCTGTTGCATTAAAAGCTACCAAGGCGGCAGGAGTATTCAGGAACATTAAAGTAGCATAACGGAGGTATTGGCTATGGCAAGGATATATTCGAAAAATAAGCAATACAACGGTATATCCGCCGGCGTAAACTTTGTAAACGGGGTAGGGGTTACTGATGACCCTTACCTTGTTTCATGGTTTATAGAGAATGGCTATACCGTAGAAGAGATAAAAGAAATAAAAAATTATGAGGACATGACCTATAAGGAATTAACGGATTATGCAAAAGAGCGTGGGTTTAACGGAATCGGGTATAAAAAGGAACAGCTAATTCAGGCATTATATGATTTGGACAAAAAAGAAGATAAAATAAGGAAAACGGAGGGATAACCTGTGCTTGAAATCGTAAAAATGCTGCTTGGCATGGATATTTCAGACACATCGAAAGACAACCTGCTCAACCATTTCATTAAGAAAGCCACAGATATTATCTTAGGCTACTGCAATATAGATGCGCTGCCCGAACAGTATCATGATGTGGCTGCCGACCTTGCAGTTTTCCTCTATAACAACAGGGATTTAGAAGGGATAACAAAGAAAACCGAAGGGGAGAAAAGCCTCACAATCATAAATGCCATTCCCGAATCCATAAGGCTTGCGCTTCCGCCTCCAAGGATAAGGGTGGTAGGCTGATATGTTTTATAATACCTTGATAAAAATATATTCAAAATCTGACCCCAATTCCTATATAAAATCCATTTATGCCGATGTTCAGCCTTATTTAAAAAGCATAATGTTTGAAGATGGTTTTGAAATAAACATAACCAGGAGGGTTTTCTGTGATATTGAAAACTCCATTAGTATACATAGCTATATGGAAATTGAAAATGAAAAATACAAGGTGATGGATATCAAGAAGTGGGACAGCTACATGGAAGTTTACCTGTACAAGTTGAAAAGGCAGGTGTAAACATATGAACAAAATTGACGACATGATAGACTTTTTCCTTTATGAAAAGGGGGAAAGCATTAAAATAAACGGGACAGATGAGGCTGCCCTGATCGTAGATGCTGCCGACAAACTCACTTATTACGATGATAAAATAATTCGGTGCAAGTGCCAGATCAGGACAGGGGATATAGTGGAATATAACAACTTGAAATATATGATTATCAGCCAGATTGACAGGGAAGAAAACTCATACAGGGCAAGGATGAGAAAATGCAGCTGCAGGATAGCTTTTAACTGGTCGGGCAATATTAAGTGGTTTGACTGCATTGAAGAGAGCAAGGTATTCGATATCACTTCAGGGAATTATATATCGGTAGCTTCAGGGAATATATACGTAACGGTGCAATATAACCCTGATACAAGAAATATCGCATTAAACCAGAGATTTTACGTAACCAATCAGCCATTTAAGGTTACTGGAATAGACAAATCCCAGGAAGGGCTTATAAAATTAAACTGTACACTGGATGCAATAAGCACAACATATGACGATGTTGAGAACAATATTGCCGACCGCTGGAAATATGAAACATTGCATGCATACACACTGACCATCAATAACGGGGATGCGGCCAATGTCCTTATAAATGATATCATACAGTTGAATGTAACCGTTACGGATAACGGAACTGCCGTAACCAATCCTACGGTAACCTTTACATCCAGTGATCCTAACTGTGTAAGCGTGGATAATACGGGAAAGGTTATGGGAATCGCACTGGGACAGGCTGTAATTACAGCAAAGCTTACATATCACGATACGGTTGCAGATTCCATTACAATAACTACAGTAGAAACCTTAGCACACAACTATTCAATCACCATAACGGGAAGCAGTACGGTGAAACTGGGACAGAGCCAATCCTATGTGGCGCACATATATGATAATGGAAATGAAGTGTTTGACAAATCCGTTGCATGGTCTATCCGCAATCAGGACGGGACTTCAACGCTATATGCTTCCATCACAGCGTCAACAGGGAACAGCGCAACCGTAAAGGCAGCAAGCAGCTCTGCCTACCTGAATAAATATGTGGTCTTGACAGCCACGTTATCGGATGATTCTACAGTATTTAAGGAATTCAATATTCAGATAAAAAGTTTGTTTTAACAGGGGCTTACCTTCCGGCAAGCCCCTTTCATATATGGGTTTAATGAAGGGGGACAAGAGATTATATGATAAATGAAGCGAATATCAATTATAGATTGAGTTTACATATATTAAATACATTAAAGAAAAACAACCTTATAACACAAGAGGAATTTGAAGCCATAGATTTAGAAAACAAAAAATCCTTCAAAGCATTGGAATATCAAGTTTTGACTTGATTAATGCCCCAAGCGATTATATCATGTGACCACAAAAAGAATATATTCGAAAGGGAGGATTTTATGGCAGCAAATACAGCAGTAAAAAAGATAAGAAAAATTGAAGCAAAGCCGGTTCAGGTAATTAAGGGATTGCCTGAAAACGCAAAGACAAGGGTTTGCGCCTATTGCAGGGTAAGCACCGACAACAAGGAACAGGAATCAAGTTATGAATCGCAGGTTTTCTACTATACGAACTATATAAACAGCAGAAGTGACTGGACTCTGGTCGATATTTATGCCGATGACGGGATATCGGGAACGAGTACGGCAAAAAGGGAAGATTTTAAAAGGATGATTCAGGACTGCATGGACGGCAAGATTGATATGATTATCACCAAGTCTATTTCAAGGTTTGCGAGGAATACGCTTGACTGCCTTGATTATGTTAGAAGGCTTAAGGAAAAAGGAATAGCAGTTTTCTTCGAAAAAGAAAACATCAACACACTGGACAGCAAGGGAGAGGTTTTACTTTCAATTCTAAGCAGCCTTGCGCAGGATGAGAGCCGTAATATATCTGAAAATACCCGATGGGGAATTGTGCGGCAGTTTGAAAAAGGCAGGGTGTTGGTGAATACCACAAGATTCCTTGGATATGACAAAAATGAAGCAGGAGAGCTTATTATAAATGAAGAAGAAGCTAAAATCGTCCGCAGGATATTCAGAGAATACCTTGAAGGCAAAAGCTACAACGCAATTGCCAAAGGGTTGATGAAGGACGGAATAAAGACGGTAACCGGCAATCCAAAATGGTGGGATTCCACCATCAGCGGCATACTGGAAAATGAAAAGTATTATGGTGATGCCCTGCTTCAGAAAACAATCACAATTGATTTTCTCAGGCACAAAAGGGTGGATAATAAAGGACAGGCAGAACAATACATAATAGAAGGAAATCATCCTCCGATTATATCAAAGGAGATATTTGACAGGGTACAGGCTGAAAAGGCAAGAAGGGCTGCAAAATATAACAATATTGAAGGCGACAGGCAGAAATATTCTAATAAGTACCCTTTCAGCGGCAAGGTCTTCTGTGGGAACTGCGATAATATATACAGAAGAAGGCAGTGGAACAGCAATAACCCATCCAGGAAATTCGTATGGCAGTGTAAAACCTATATAATGAATGGAAAAAAGGCATGCGCAGCCAAAGCAGTGGATGAAAGTGTTCTGAAAGATGCCTTTGTCAGGGTGTTCAACCAATTATATGAGAATCGTGAAGATTTCATAAAGACGCTGATTGAAAATATAGAGAAGGTGCTTCTTCATAAGCCGAGTGATAGAGAAATTGAAGCACTGGAAAATAAGATTGAAGAACTGAAAACTGAATTGAAAAGATTGATACGGTTTCAGACCAATAACGGTATGGACGATGAGGTTTACAGGGAAGAGTACAAGAGGATTTCAGATGAACTGGAGGAATTGAGAGAAAAGAGGGCAGAGGTTGATAAGGACAGTATATTGAAGGATAGCCTGAAGGGAAGAGTAGATGAGATTATTGAGATTATAAAGGGCAGGCAGGAAGCCCTAGAAGAGTTTGATGAAGGAATATTCAATGCGTTGGTTGAAAAGATAGAGGTCGTCTCACCAACGCATTTTGTTTTTGAGTTGAAAAGTGGGGTTAGGGTAGAGGAAAGAATATAAATAACGTTGTTTCGACAATGGTTTTCAAAAAATTGCATATGGGGATATGCCAGGATAACCAACGAGATGGATGAACTTAGGCAACAGCGTTCGTCTTTTACCCAGGCGGAGTTCAAGCGGAAAGATACCCTTTCAAGGGTACGTGAGATTGAAAAAATGCTTCGTGGCCAGGCTATTTAGCCCCCTAATAGGTTTGGAGAAAAAATGCGAATATGTTAGCATAAATAATAGAAATAGGGGGTAATAAAATGGCTAAAAAACAATACAGTGTAGAATTTATAGAACAAGTAATTAAAGAGGCTCAAGAAACTAATAATGTAGCTTTGGTAGCCCGTAGATATGAGATTTCACCAAGTACAATCCATACTTGGAT
>JAKPAB010000310.1 GCA_029779695.1 Bacillota bacterium
TATCAAAATAATGAGGGCTAATGGCCAGAAGATCGAACCTGAGATCGAAGAAAAGATCGAAAGCTATATCGACGGAGAGGTCGATGAAATCCCCTTGGCAGAGAGAGAAAAAATGGGAGACGTTGTTGATTATGCATCAGGAAGAAACCGTTATATCGGTTATCTGATGTCTATCCCTACAAGAGGATTTAATGGCATGACAATCGGACTTGACTGTGCCAACGGAGCATCATGGAATATTGCAAGAGCAGTTTATGAAGCCCTTGGTGCAAAAGTATATGTCATAAATAACACACCTAATGGCGTGAATATCAACGATAATTGTGGATCTACTCATATAGATAACCTTCAGAAATATGTAAAAGAGCATAACTTAGATGCAGGATTTGCTTACGATGGTGATGCAGATCGTTGCTTGGCTGTTGATGAACAGGGCAATGAAATAGATGGTGATCAGATCATGTTTCTATGTGCAAAATATTTGGAAGAGCAGGGTGCGCTTGATGGCAACACACTTGTAACTACAATTATGTCTAATATGGGACTATACAAATCATGTGAAGCAGTAGGTATACGTACCGAAAAAACAGATGTAGGTGACAAATTTGTGGCCGAGAATATGATGAAGAATCATTTTTCATTAGGCGGAGAGCAGTCAGGCCATATTATTTTTGGAAAATATTCAACTACAGGTGATGGAATACTAACATCACTTATGGTAATGATGACAATGTTAGACAAGAAGCTTCCGCTTTCAATGCTTGCATCTGAGATGAAAAAATATCCACAGTGCTTGAAGAATGTGGTGGTCAAGGACAAAATAGAAGCACAGGAAAATCAGGCAGTTCTCGAGGCTGTAGATAAGGTCAATAAAGAGCTGGATGGTGATGGACGCCTATTATTAAGAGCATCAGGAACAGAGCCAAAGATCAGAGTAATGGTTGAGGCTGGGACAGATGAAATCTGTGAGAAATATGTAGATCAGCTTATCGATGTGATCAAGGCACAGGGATTAAACGCATAAATTTCAGCATTCTATTAGGCTAAAAGTGTAAACGCCTAAAAGCGTGGTACTTCTAAAGTGTTGGAGCACAAATGGAGCATATATAATGACAAAACAAGAAGTCTTAAAATTCTATAGAGGTAAAAAAGTATTAGTTACAGGTCACACCGGTTTCAAGGGATCTTGGCTGGTGAAGATTCTGAAAATGGCAGGAGCCGAAGTGGTTGGGTATTCATTGGAACCGCCAACGGATCCATCACTTTTTAATCTGGCAGGGCTGTCAGATGGTATAGAGCATGTCGTAGGAGATATCAGAGACTATGACAAACTGAATCAGTTGTTTGATGTGTCTAAACCGGAAATCGTACTTCATCTTGCTGCACAGCCTATTGTCAGAACCAGTTATGACCTGCCGAGATATACGTATGAGACCAATGTAATGGGAACCGTTAATATATGTGAATGTGTGAGGACACACATGGCAGATCCGGAACACCCTGAAAATGGCGTGGTGAGAAGTTTCTTAAATGTTACTACTGATAAAGTCTACAAAAACAATGAATGGATCTGGGGTTATCGCGAGAACGAACCATTAGATGGGTTTGATCCGTATTCTAATTCGAAGTCATGCTCGGAATTGGTGACGCATTCATATATTAATTCTTTTTTTGGAGGAAATGGTATCGATGCACCAATAGCAGTTTCTACGGCTCGCGCAGGAAATGTCATTGGAGGCGGTGATTTCGCAGCAGATCGTATCATTCCGGACTGTGTAAGGGCAGTGGAAAATGATGATCCGATAATTATCCGTAATCCAAATTCTACCCGTCCTTATCAGCATGTATTGGAACCGCTTTTTACATATCTGACAGTTGCTGCGGAGCAAAGCATTGATCATAAAAAGGCCGGGTACTACAATGTTGGACCGGATGATTGCGATTGTGTTACAACCGGGGAATTAGTAGAGCTTTTTGAAAAATATTACAATAATGCAAGTGTTTGTAGCGAAACCGGCAATGCCGTAAAAACCAAATTCCGTTCGGAAATCAATCATGACGCGAATGCGCCTCATGAGGCTAATTTCTTGAAGCTAGATACATCACTTGTAAAATCAACCTTTGGATGGAAACCGACATGGCATATCGATGAAGCAATTGAAAAAACAGTGGAATGGTCGAGAGTATATCTTGATAATGGCGATTCTAATGCAATAAATACAATAATGAAGAAGCAGATAGAAGAGTTTATACAATAGAAGAGTTTATAAAATAAATTTAGCGGAGGTAACATATGAAGAGCTTGATAGTATTTTATTCACTAGAGGGTAATACCAGGTTGGTGGCAAAGGAACTGGCTTCGAAAATGGATGCAGATCTGTTAGAACTAGAGACTGTAGTGCCATATCCTGTAGGAAAATTTTCCAAATTCTTAAAGGGAGGGAGAAGTGCTATCAAGGCAGAAACTCCGGAACTTAAGCCATATCAGGTAGATATTGATAAATATGATATGGTGATCTTGGGAATGCCAATCTGGGCAGGTATGGTGACACCGCCTATGAGGACATTTCTAAAAGAACATTCTCTTAAGGATAAGAAAGCTGCTGCATTTGTATGTTGCGCCGGAGGCGAGGCAGATAAAGCATTTGCCAGTATGTCGGAGTTGGCTGGAACCGCATTTGTCAAGACAATGCGCTTGGTAGAGCCGGCCAAGGGCAAACAACCGGATATGGATACACTTATCCAAGAGTTTATAGATGTTGTGGCGCTAAAATAGGGGGGAGTATGTCTTTTCTTGATTGGAACGGTAATGGATCAAAGAATGATCTGATGGATAATCTTATGGATATGCATATGCTAGATGAGATGGATAAAGGCAGTAATGGTTCAAGACGAAATAACAATAATGGCTGTTGTGGTGGAACATGCCTCATGGTGATGATCATGATTCCTGTATGGGCTCCGGTAGCACTTATAATGAATGCTTTGGGCATAATCAAAGTCTGAAATTTTCTATATTTTTATTTAAATATAGGACAACAGAAATATTTTTTTATTGGCGGAGTATCCGTTAGGAGGTATAAGATGGTTAAAATCTATGGTTTGCATACATGTCCTTATTGTGATTTTTTACAGCCCCAGATTATAAACAAGGAAGATGAATTCAGGTATATTGATATAGGAAGTGATGTCAGATATATGCATGAGTTTATTGACCTTCGTGATAATAGATCAGAATTTGATCATTCCAAGGAAATTGGGGACATCGGAATACCTTGTTTTGTGTTTGAGGATGGGAAAATTTCGCTTGATCCAGCTGATGCAGGTCTGACAGAGTACGATGGCAAGTCATTTTGCTCGATAGAAAATCATGTCATGGGTCAAAAAGGATGCTAAATACAGGGGGGATTATGTCATTAAAACAATATTATAATAATAATATTAAAGATTATTCCGATCTTGCAGAAATGGCTCCATTAGATCGTGATTTGCACATTTTTGAAGAATTCTGGGCAAAAAACACTATGTCTGAGGATGATTGGAAATTTGCAGAGTCATTAGGTGTAGATAGGTCACTTTTTAGTGAACCACGTTTGATCGAACTGAATTACGGAGAGGCAAGAGTGTTCTCTGATGAGGATGGCATCAACATAACTCCGGTCGGATGGGATATGATAATTGAGTTCAATCCTGACGATTGGACAGAAGAAATGGCTATTGCATTTCTAAATAAGAATATGAAGAAATTCAAGGATATGGAAAATATCAATGTTCATGAGATAAAGCTATGAAATGAGTGGATATGAGAAGATACAGAAATCTTCTCATATCCATTTTTTTAAGTAATCTATAAATTATAGGTTGACAAGTATACTCAAATATCCAGGATCTCTGACGGACAGATGCTATTAATTGCAGACTTATATCTGATATTTCTGGCAAAACAATTTCAAACAAGTAAGCTTGTTAAAATGTACTATCCTATGTTATTATAATCTATGTTTGTACTTATTAAACAATTAGATAGGAGAATAAAATGCGTATAGCAGTTGCTTATGATAATGGAAATGTATTTCAGCACTTTGGTAAGACGGAAAATTTTAAGATCTATGATGTAGAAGAAGGAAGAATTATTTCTTCAGAGGTTATGTCCTGCGGAGACACAGGTCATGAGGCGTTGGCTGGACTCTTAGCAGATAATGGCGTAGAGACAGTAATATGTGGAGGACTTGGAGGTGGAGCTCAGGCTGCACTGGCAGAGGCAGGAATCGAAGTATTCTCAGGAGCAGAGGGCGATACTGATGATGCAGTAATGTCATATCTTCAGGGAACATTGGTTTCCGGAGGAGTGAACTGTGATCATCACGATGGACATCATGGTGAGAATGGTGGTTGTGGAAACCATGAAGAGGCTGGAAGCAATGAGGGTTGTGGATCACACTGTGGTGGACATGATTCTGATAGTAGCAGCGAAGGCTGTTGTGGAGGACATAATTCAGACAGTTGCGATGAAGAATGCAATTGTGCCGATGATGATGACTGTTGTTGCGGTGATGATGAGGATTGCGGAGGCTGTTGCGGTGGATGTGGCGGACATCGTGAGATGGAGATAATATACGAAGGAAAGAACGCCGGCAAGACATGTCGAGTTCATTACACAGGAACATTTGAGGATGGAACCAAGTTTGATTCATCACTTGATAGAGATCAGCCATTGGAATTCCTATGCGGAGTAGGAATGATGATAGAAGGTTTTGACAAGGCTGTTGTAGATATGGAGATCGGTGATGAAATCGATGTTCATATTATGCCGGAGGAAGCTTATGGCAACCCTGATCCAAACGCAGTTATTAAGAGTGAGATAAGAGATATTCCGGGAAGCGAGGACTTAAATATAGGTGATGAATTGTATCTTCAGGCGGATGATGGAAGACCATTCCCGGTTGTAGTTACGGACAAGACCGATACATCAATAGTTCTCGATGCAAATCATAAGTTGGCAGGAAAAGAACTTAACTTCCATATCCAGCTATTATCTGCAGAATAGGCATTAGCTATTTTAATTATCTGCAGAATAGGTATGGACTATTTTTTATATGTAAAATAGTCATAAGCTCATTTAGAGCATGGAATATGAGGAATTAATGAATATTTTGTCAATGAATGGTGTATCTAAGGCATATACGGAGAAAATCCTGTTAGAAGATGTGTCATTTGGTATCAATACAGGGGATAGGATCGGAGTCATCGGGATCAATGGCATGGGCAAATCTACATTGCTTAAGCTCATAGCCGGGATAGAAGAAACTGATTCCGGAAATATAATCAAAGCTAAAAATATTGTTGTATCTTATTTGCCACAGACACCTGTATTTGACAGAGAATATACCCTTTATGAATATGTGGTTTCAGAAAATGTGAAGAGACGTTGCCCAGCAGACGATTTCGAAGCGAAGGCAATTGAGGCGGAGCTGGAAGGTGAGGCCAAAAAGATCCTTAATAAATTGGGATTTAATGATATTACTGCGGAAATATCTAATTTTTCCGGAGGACAAAAGAAAAAAGCAGCACTTGCAGCGTGTCTGCTAAATGGTTCCGATATCTTGTTGTTAGATGAGCCAACAAACCATTTGGACAATGCTATGACTGAGTGGTTGCAGACCTTTCTCGAAGAATATAGAGGCGCCTTGGTTATGGTGACTCATGATAGATATTTTTTGGATCTGGTTTGTAATAGGATCGCTGAGGTAGATAAAGGTAATCTCTATACCTATGATACCAATTATGAAGGATTTCTCCAGAAAAAGGCTGAAAGACTTGATATGGCTCTTTCAACTCAGGATAAACACGCCAATATTCTTCGAAAAGAAATTGAATGGATGAGACGTGGAGCAAGGGCTCGTTCTACCAAGCAGAAAGCTCATATCCAGAGATATGAGGCTCTTCGTGATGAGGATAAGGTCAAGCTGGATTCTGATGTGGAGATAAGTGCCATTTCTTCACGCTTGGGTAAAAAAACAATTGTTATTGATAATATTACGAAGGCCTATGGAAGTCGGACGCTTATCAAGAATTTTACCTATACATTCAAGAGAGATGACCGTATCGGAATACTCGGACCAAACGGATGTGGTAAGACTACACTTATGAAGATGATCGCAGGTATGGACCAGCCGGATTCCGGCAAAATCGAAATTGGAGAAACAGTAGTACTTGGTTATTATGCTCAGGAAGCTGAGAGTATGCGGGATGACGAGCTGGTTATTGATTATATCAAGGATACCGCAGAATATATCAGAACAGATGACGGTATGGTGACGGCCTCTCAGATGTGCGAGAATTTTCTGTTCGAGGGCAGTATGCAATATCAGCCTATCGGGAAATTATCCGGTGGGGAGAAGCGTAGATTATATTTATGCAAGGTCCTGATGGAGGCACCGAATGTACTGATATTGGATGAACCGACAAATGATCTGGATATTTCTACGCTACAGATATTGGAAGACTATTTGGATTCTTTTCCTGGAATTGTAATTGCAGTTTCTCATGATAGATATTTCCTGGATAGGACCAGTAGACATATGCTTACCTTTGATGGAAATGGTGGAGTTCATTTATATAATGGTTCATATACTGATTTTTTTAAAGAATATCAGGAAGGGATCGATGGAAGTCTTACAAGAAATTCTGAGTCTAATATGGGAAAAGAAAGTGATAAAACCGTATCAATCTCAGGAAAAGATAACGGTAAAACCGGCGCAACCGCCCAGGGTGAGAAGCTTTCGGACAATTCCGATGATCAGTCTGCATGGGACAAAGGTCCACGTACTTTGAAGTTTTCGTATAAGGAAAAAAGAGAATATGAAACCATAGAAGATGACATCAGCTCCACAGAGGATCGCATATCTCAGCTTGAAAAGGACATTATAGATAATGCCACAGATTTTCTGAAATTGGCAGAGATGTCGAAAGAGAAAGAGGAGTGCGAAAAAGAACTGGATCGCCTCATGGAAAGGTATGTGTACCTGGAAGATAAGGCAGAGAAGATTCAGAAACAATAGTTTATTTTATAATATAAGATAAGGTAATATAAGATAGCTTTTTGAAAAGCATGGTTTAAAACTGGTAAAACGATCAATAAATATGCTGAAAATAATTATTTTAATATATGTTGCTGTTAATATATCTGTGTTTTTGTTATATGGATTGGATAAAATAAAGGCAAAAAAAAATCAGTGGCGTGTTCCGGAAAAGACACTTATTGTAACGGCGGTATTTGGGGTATTTGGTGCGATTTTCGGAATGATGATTTTTCATCACAAGGTGAGAAAACCCAAATTCGCCATAGGGATTCCGATAATAATGATTCTGGAGATAATGACTTTTTATATAACCTGGTCATATTTTTTTTGTTGAACAAATTTGGATTTTTGAGAATTCAAATATATAAAATACTGTGCTACAATACATTGGCAATAATGATAAAATGTATTATTTGATGTAAGCGAGAGTTGAAAATGATTTCTATGACTATAAGACCTATAATAACCCGGGGACTTTTCATGATAGTAATCAAGCCGGAGTATGTGACCGCATTGATTTTTCTGGTACTGGTTACTGTACTTATTGCGTTGATCGTTAGGGACAGAAATCGCTATCATAGTGATGAATCAGATGCGCAGGAAGCTGATAGGATCAAAAAAACATTTATAGAGCATGCCAAGAAAAGCTTTAAGGGCAGATAATATAACATTTTAAACGAGAACATTATTAGCAAAGAAAGTGTGCTAAATAGCCGTTGCGTTGTATAGAAGGGAGAGGCAATGAGGGAAATAAAGTAAAAAGATTTAATCCTTCTACCGGAACAATATATTGCAATAATGATGTTGAATACGATAAAACATCAATTATAGAAGCAAGAAAGAAATTAGAAGATAGAAGAGCAAGATATGAAAGAAACGGGGATGCAGAAGGGATTAGGCTATGTGATATATCTTCTGCACTTATGGAACTTTATCTTAATGAGATAGATGAAAACCAGAAGAATAAGTAAAACCCTTATTATTTAAGGCGAATTGCTTTTATATAATATAGAATTAATAAATTCATGACTTATATTTATATTTATTTCCAGGACTTCCAATATGGATGTTCCGGATTTTTTTATGTAAAAAAATTAAATATAAAAAAATATATAAAAAGTAAAAAGGAAATTTCCTTTTAATCCGTAATTATTCTATGTAGGATTTGTTACTAGTTATACTTTTGCCAAAAGAGGAGGCTGGATGTGACTATTCGTGAACAAATGGAAGATATGGAAGCGAAGACTCTTAGCTCTTATGCAACACTTAGTACTGCATCAAGAGGAAGAGATGTGGACGAACCACAGTGTGACATTAGGCCGATTTTTCAAAGAGATAGAGACAGAATACTGCATTGTAAGGCTTTTAGAAGATTGAAAAATAAGACACAGGTGTTTCTGACACCATTAGGCGATCATTATAGGACGAGGTTGTCCCATACCCTAGAAGTGTCTCAGAATGCAAGAACGATTTCCAAGGCACTCAGATTAAATGAAGATCTGACAGAGGCAATTGCTCTTGGACATGATCTGGGGCACACCCCATTCGGACATGCCGGAGAGAAAATATTGAATCAGCTTGTTTCTGATGGGTTCAGGCATAATGAACAGAGTGTCAGAATAGTGGAGCTACTGGAAAAAGATGGACAGGGACTGAATCTCACATGGGAGGTCAGAGACGGCATAAAAAATCATCAGACCAGTCTCACACCTGCGACCCCAGAGGGAAAAGTGGTACGACTCAGTGACAAGATCGCATATGTAAATGCCGACATTGATGATGCAATCAGAGCAGAGATACTTACAGAGGATGATATCCCATTGGATATCAGGAATACTCTGGGTTTTTCTACAAGAGCCAGACTTAATACATTGATCCATGATGTGATCACTAATAGTAAAGATACATATGATATACATATGTCAGATGAGATTTTTCAGGCGATGTCTGAACTTCGAGCATTTATGTTCAAGTCAGTTTATACTAATCCTGTTGCCAAGGGTGAAGAGGTTAAGGCTAGGAGGATGATAAAGGAATTGTTTGAATATTATACTTTCCATCCGGAGGATATGCCGGAAAGATTCCAAGAGATGAATGCAGAGGGAACTCCGATGGATAGAGTCATTGCGGACTATATATCGGGAATGACAGATCAGTATGCAGTTACCAAGTTTAATGAGTATTTTATGCCCAAGGCTTGGGAAGTAGATGGTTATTGATCGTTGAATCATTGACGACAGTTTTTTAAAAATAGGTAATGTACTTCTATCTATTAAATCATCTAACTGATTTTTTATAGAAGTTAAGCACATCAATTGTGGACAGAAGGAATTAATTATAATGCCAAGATATTCGGATGAGATCATCGAGGAAGTTCGTTCAAGAAACGACATCGTAGATGTTATTCAAAATTATGTTCAACTGAAAAAGAAAGGCGGCTCTTATTTTGGGCTGTGCCCTTTTCATAATGAAAAATCTCCTTCTTTCTCTGTTTCCAGAGATAAGCAGATGTACTATTGCTTCGGTTGCGGAGCTGGCGGCAATGTCTATTCATTTCTGATGAATTATGAGAACCTGACTTTCCCTGAAGCGGTAAATGAACTGGCAGACAGGATAGGAATGTCTCTTCCCAAGGAGGAAATGACCAGGGAAGACATGGAACGTGATAAGAGAAAAGCTGTGCTTTTCGCGATTCAGAAGGATGCAGCCATGTATTACTATGGGTTGCTTCGCTCCAAAACCGGTGAAACTGGTATGAAATATTTTATATCCAGAGAGCTCACAGAAGACACTATAAAGAAATTCGGACTGGGGTATTCTGATGTCAGGGGCGGCGTATATGGATACTTGAAAAATAAGGGTTATTCCAATGATCTGATAAGAGCCAGCGGACTGGTTACTTATACTGAGGGCAAGGGATTCAGAGATAAGTTCTGGAACCGTGTCATGTTTCCGATCATGGATACATCCCAGAGGGTTGTTGGTTTCGGCGGTCGTGTAATGGGCGATGGCGAACCCAAATACCTGAATTCACCGGAGACAGAGATATTTGACAAGGGGCGTATACTTTATGGAGCTCATCTGGCCAGAAAGAGCCGGCGTGATGTGATGATACTCTGTGAGGGATATATGGATGTCATTTCCCTTCATCAGGCTGGATTTGATAATGCTGTAGCCTCTCTTGGAACCGCCCTTACGGAAAAAAATGCCATGGCGCTTAAACGGTTTAGAAGGGATGTATATCTAAGCTATGATAGTGATGGCGCCGGAGTCAAGGCCGCACTCAGAGCGATTGCGATTTTTAGGAAGATCGGAGTGACCTGTAAGGTTATTAATATGAGACCTCATAAGGATCCGGACGAATTCATCAAGGCTCTGGGAACAGAAGAGTATGAGAAGAGAATACAACAGGCCGAGAACAGTTTTCTGTTTACCATTAGAATGGCGGAACCGGATTATGATCTGAGAGATCCGGAATCAAAAACAGCTTTTCAGAGATATATGGCCGACCGGGTACTGGAATTTGCAGAGGAGATCGAGAGAAATAATTACATCGGAGTTCTTTGTGAGAAGTACAATATGGGTATTGATGATTTTAGAAAATTAGTAGCCCATGAGGCAGCCAAGGGAATTGCTAACGGTAAAAACCCGGGAACTGATATGGTAAGTATTCCCGATGCCGATTATGATCAGAATTCTGATACGTATCGGAAACCTATACCTACCGGAAAAAAGAAAACCATGACAAGAGATACAGGATTACAGCAATCTGAGAGACTCCTACTTACATGGATGACATACTACAGCAATGTATATGAAACATTGAAAGAGTACCTCACAGAGGAAGATTTTTCCGAAGGGGTACATAGGGATGTGGCCAGTCAGATGGCAATTGACATGTCTGAGGGTAAACCGCCTGATCCGGCAGCTCTTATGGACAGATATTCAGATGAGAGTGATCGTCAGGAAATCGCCAGGATATATCATTCGGAGGAAGAGTTAAAGGTTGAAGCCGAAAAGAGCAAGGCTATAAAAGAAGCTCTTATAAGAGTCAAAAAGTCTTCCATTGAGCGTGAAAACAAGACAATGGATAGTTCCGGAGCCGATTCATTTAAAAAAAGGCTCGATGATAGAAAGTTTTTGGAAAAGCTTGAAAAGACCGATTTCAAATTCGGTGTGTGAAGTTAAGGAGGAGCCCGATGGCAGACAAGAAAGCAAAAGACATAATGGAGGATAAGGTTTTGGAAGAGACCAAGAATACTGTAAAGGCCAAGAAAACACCCGCCAAAAAGGATGTGGATAAAAAAACGACAGATAAAAATGCCACTGCATCCAAGAAAGGCAGTTCCAAAGATACTGTAGATAAGAAGTCACAGAGTGAAGCAGTAGTAGATGCCAACAGCGACAAGTCTGTGGATGAATTCGAGAAGAGGCTTAATAATCTTTTACCTATTGCCAATAAGAATGGCAATGTGCTCTCATATGTTGAGATCAATAATGCTTTTAAGGGCATTGATATGAAGGATGAACAGTTTGATTATATCCTGGAATTCTTAGAGAAAAATAATATTGAAATGACTAAGGGGACAGATGGTTCACTGGATACTCTTGATACCCTTGATGAAATCGATGATGATTTTATCCCGGATGAAGAGGATGAAATAGATACAAGCGCCATCGACCTGTCTGTTCCGGAAGGAATAAGTGTAGAAGATCCTGTCAGAATGTATCTGAAGGAAATCGGTAAGGTCAACCTCCTCACGGCAGAAGAGGAAATAGATCTTGCACAGAGAATGGAAAACGGCGATGATGAGGCCAAGAAACGTCTCGCAGAGGCCAATCTTCGTCTTGTTGTCAGCATTGCCAAGAGATATGTAGGCCGTGGAATGCAGTTCTTGGATCTGATCCAGGAAGGTAACCTGGGTCTGATCAAGGCAGTTGAGAAGTTCGATTATCAGAAGGGTTACAAGTTCTCAACATACGCTACATGGTGGATCCGTCAGGCAATTACCAGAGCAATTGCAGATCAGGCCCGTACGATCAGAATTCCTGTTCATATGGTAGAGACAATTAACAAGCAGATCAGAATATCTAGACAGCTTCTTCAGGAGCTAGGTCGTGAACCGACTCCGGAGGAGATCGCTGAGAAAATGGACATTACTGTTGACAGAGTAAGAGAGATAATGAAGATATCTCAGGAACCTGTTTCTCTTGAGACACCTATTGGTGAAGAGGAAGATAGCCATTTGGGAGATTTTATCCAGGATGAAAATGCTCCGGTACCTGCTGATGCTGCGACATTTACAATGCTTAGAGAACAGTTGGATGAGGTCCTTGGAACGCTGACAGAGAGAGAACAGAAGGTCCTTATCCTTAGATTTGGTCTAGAGGATGGAAGAGGTCGTACGCTTGAAGAAGTAGGCAAAGAATTTAACGTAACCCGTGAGCGTATAAGACAGATCGAGGCCAAGGCACTTAGAAAGCTTAGACATCCAAGTAGAAGCCGTAAACTCAAGGATTATCTGGAATAAATAATAAAAATATTATGAATAATATAAAACTACGTCGCCGCCTAATGGCGGTGGCTTCACTTATACCATCCGGCGTTAGGCTGTGTGATGTGGGGACTGACCATGGTTTTCTACCTATCAAGCTGGTACTGGAGGGACATATCCCCAGTGCAATCGCAATGGATCTTAGATCTGGCCCTCTTGAAAGAGCATCAGCCCATACAAAGGAGTATGGTCTATCAGATAAAATCGATGTAAGACTATCAGATGGTCTGATGGAGATTTCTCCTGGAGAGGCAGACTGTGTATCTATATCCGGTATGGGAGGGCTGAATATTCAGGGAATACTGAATGCCAGATCTGATGTGGTGTCTGATCTTAGATTTATGGTACTGCAGCCACAATCGGATATTGAGGTGGTCCGTCAATTAGTTGGCGAAAAAGGATTTCAGATAACTCGCGAAATGGCAGTTTTAGAAGATGGCAAATATTATTTTGCCATGTTATGCGAGAATGTTTCATATTCTGGTGTTAGAAAGTTATCTAGGACACAGGCTATTTTTGGCCCATACCTGATAAGCCAACATGATAAGGTGCTCTATTCTTATTTGGATAAAGAAAAAAGAATTACTGAGAAGATTATAGACAGTTTGAAATATGCGGAAAAAAATGACAGAAACCTAGATCGATTACAGGAAGCAGAGGATTATCTGTCTATTATCAACGAAGTGCTTCAGAAATTTTAGATTTTCCTAAGGTTAGTTAAAAGGGGGAAATATTATGAGCGATATTAAACTAACAGTAAAAGGGATAAAAGAAGGATCAATAGAAGAAGCAATAATACCTGCTGGAACTACTTTTCTGGAATTGGCAAGGAAATATCAGAGCTATTATGTTGATGATATTGTTCTTGCGATGCATAGAAACAGGCTCTATGAACTTAACAAGAAAATCCCTTGTGATGGTGAGATAACATTTATCACCACCAGACAGAGTAACGGAAGACGGACTTATAGGAGGAGTGTGGTTCTTCTGATGCAGAAGGCACTTGTGAACCTTTTGCCACATGATAATTCCGATATAATAGTCCAGCATTCTCTTGCTCAGGGATATTACTGCCTGTTAAAAGCTTCTATAGTAGTGGTCTCAGATGAATTCCTAAATAAATTAAAAGATGAGATGCTTAGGCTATGTGAACTTGATCTGCCATTGGAAAAATATTCAGTGCCAACAAGCGAAGCCAAGAAGATCTTTCACGAAGAGGGACTGACAGATAAGGAGAGGTTGATGAGATACCGCTCCTGTTCCTCTACCCATATTTATGATCTGGATGGTTTCAAGGACTATTTTTACGGATATATGGTTTCGTCAACAGGATATTTAAAATATTTTGATCTGAAGAAATATGATGAAGGATTTATGCTTCTTTTTCCTTATGAAGATACGAAAAAGGTAGCAGAATTCAAGCCTTCACATAAATTGTTCCAGGTTCAGAAAAATGCAAATGCCTGGAGCTCACTTATGAAAGTCAGTACTGTAGGAGCTCTTAATGATCTGGTCTGTAGCGGTGAGGGAACCAATCTGATACTGATGCAGGAAGCTCTTATGGAGCAGAAGATCGGGGCACTTGCTCAGACTATTGCCAAGAGAAGAGACACCAAGTTCGTAATGATCGCTGGACCATCATCCTCCGGCAAGACCACATTCTCATATAGACTGTCTACACAGTTGATGGCCTGTGGACTCAAGCCTCATCCTCTTTCGATCGATGATTATTATATTGATAGGGACAAGATACCTACGGAACCGGATGGTACAGTGGATCTTGAAAGTATCAAGGGAATAGATGTGGATCAGTTTAATGCGGATATGACCAGATTATTAAAGGGCGAGACAGTGGATATGCCTTCGTTTAATTTTAAGACAGGTAAGCGGGAATATCGTGGCAAGACTATGAAACTGGGATCGGATGATGTACTTGTGATCGAAGGAATACATGGACTCAATGAGAAAATGAGCTACCTGATACCTAATGAGAATAAGTATAAAATATATATAAGTGCACTTACTCAGCTGGCAATTGATGAGCATAATCCTCTTTCTACTACAGATGGTAGATTGATCAGGAGAATCGTTCGTGATGCTAGAACCAGAGGCAGTGATGCAGAAGAGACACTTGGAATGTGGGATAGCGTCAGACGTGGTGAGGAAAATAATATTTTTCCTTTCCAGGATGGCTGCGATACAATGTTCAACTCGGCACTTATATATGAGATGTCCGTATTGAAATTGTATGCGTACCCGCTTCTCATGGCTATCAAGCCGGATAGTCCACAGTATGCGGAAGCAAAGCGACTAAAGAAACTGTTGGATTATTTTATTACGCTTTCGCCTGATGCAGTCAATAATACTTCACTTCTCCGGGAATTTATCGGAGGAAGTATATTGAACGTATAGGGTTTAGATGCTGTTGGTCGTACAATTTATAAATTACACTTGTTAATGTAGTTGACTTTGAGGTACAATAATACCTCGGAAAAGCAGGCTAGACGATCGCGGTTCGATTTCGAAACGAGGAAAGTCCGGGCTTCATAGGGCAGGGATGCCGGCTAACGGCCGGTGGAGGTGACTCCCAGGATAGTGCAACAGAAATATACCGCCGGGTTTTCCCGGCAAGGGTGAAAAGGCAGTGTAAGAGACTACCGTATCCGTGGTAACATGGATAGCCATGTAAACCCCATCCGAAGCAAGACTAGAACGGAACGATGACGTGGCCCGCCAGTTCCAGGTTAGTCGCTTGAGACGACTGGCAACGGTCGTCCTAGATAGATGATCGTCCAAGACATAACCCGGCTTACAGGCTTGCTTTTCCTTTTTTGGTTAAAATAATAATAAAAAATAGTAGATTCTAAAAGTTTTATTAAACATGAGTCTGATTTATTGACATGACGCTTTCGTATGATTAATCTTAATTTCAGTTATCACGAAGCTTCGTGTCAATTTTTATGTGTCAATAGTGGTATGACAGCGTATATTGCAGATAGTAGGAGTTACAAATGGGATTTAAACAGAGTTTATATAGGTTTATGCAGGGAAGAAACGGACAGGATGCTCTTGGCAAGTTCTCACTTATAGCATCACTGATATTGCTTGTTGTTTCATCTTTTACGAGATCAGGAATATTATATCTGGCAGCTATAGTTGTACTAGGATATGCATATTTTAGAGTCATGTCAAAAAATATCCAGAAGAGATACTACGAGAATCAGAAATATCTCGATTTTATAGGCAAGATAAAGGGATTTTTCAGCGGGAATAATAGAAGTACCGTGGACATGAAGTCCGGATATAAAGGATATAAAGGATATAATAGAGGCGCTTCGGGGAGTACCCGGAGCAATAGTTTCTGGAATAGAACAAAGGCTGATCCATTTTATAGGATATACAAGTGCCCGTCCTGCGGACAGAAAACAAGAGTGCCAAAGCATAAAGGAAGAATAGAGATTACTTGTCCCAGGTGCGGAAACAGTTTTATAAAGAGAACCTGATGGTTTATAGATTACATGTATGATTTGTAGAAATAGTTGAAAAGAAGGAATTGATTTATTGATAAATGGAGCGATAGATAAATGTTTGGATATGTGACGGCAAATAAAACGGAGATGTCAGATCAACAGATAGATACCTATAAGGGATATTACTGTGGATTATGCCAGATGTTAAAAAAGCGAGGGGGTCAGAAGGCTCAGCTTCTCCTTAATTATGATATTACATTTTTGTCCATGCTTCTGGCAGGGTTATATGAACCTCAAGAGGAAAAATCACTTTTTACCTGTCCGGTTCATCCAACCAAGAAAAGAACGGCTACGGAGAGCGAGATCACTACATACTGTGCAGACATGGATATTTTGCTTAGTTATTATAATCTTATGGATGATTATTTTGACGAAGGCAAGAAGAATCATAAGAAGTTGGCGGATTATATCTTACCTTCCCTTGACCGGATAAGGACCAGGTATCCACGTCAGACCAAGGCTGTAGCGGAAGCGCTTAAGCTCATCGATGAAGCAGAACACAGAAAAGAAGAGAATCTGTCGATAATTTCTGACTACTGCGGACATATGCTGGGAGAGATCTTCGTCTACGACGAAAATGATGTGTGGAAGGATGATCTAAGGCAGATGGGATATTATCTGGGCAAGTTCGTGTATATTATGGATGCTTTTTGTGATCTGGATGATGATATCAAAAAAAATAATTTTAATCCTCTGAAAGATATACGAGATAAGGACTGTAAGTGTTTTGAGACATACATGAGACAGCTACTGACGACTCAGATGGCAGAGTGTACTTCGCGCTTTGAACATATGCCTATATTAAAAAATTCTGATTTAATAAGGAATATACTTTATTCAGGAGTTTGGATGAAGTATGATATCTGTCAGGCAAAAAAGGTAGACTGCAATAAGAATAAAAAGATAAAGGCATCAAAGCCTGACAAGCAGTAATATAATAAAAAGATAAAGGCATCAAAGCCTGACAAGCAGTAATATAATAAAAAGATTAATACTGGCAGGCAGTGCTATACTGTAACAGATAGCCAGCGTTGGCCAAAATATAAATAGAAAACAATCAGGAGTACTACTGAATGGACCCATACCGAATTCTTGGCGTCACTTATGATGCAACAGACGATGACATAAAAAAAGCATATAGGATGCTGAGCAGAAAATATCATCCGGATGCCAATATTAATAATCCTAACAAGGCTCAGGCCGAAGAAAAGTTCAAGCAGGTTCAGGAAGCATATAACATCATAATGAACCAGCGACAGAATAAGTCCAATGGGTATGGATATTCCTATTCAAACAGAGCATCTGGAGCACCGGAAGGTGACAGTGCTGTAGATGTAGAGTTAAGAGCAGCAGCTAACTATATACGTTCAGGGTATTACAGAGAAGCAGAAAATGCTCTTAACAGTATAGAAACCGGAATGAGAAACGGAACTTGGTACTATCTGTCAGCAGTTTGTGCTATGGGAAGAGGCGAAAGAGATTCAGCAAAGAACTATATCAATCAGGCTGTAGCTATAGAACCAGGTAATTTCCAGTTTAGACAGCTCCAGAGACAGATAGATATGGGAATGAGCATGGGCCAACAAAATAATTGGTATGAGACAAGAGGCCAGAGCTATGGTAGACCTTATAATGGTGAGAGCTCTAACTGGTGTCTGGATATGCTTTTGCTAAATCTATTCTGCAATTTCTGCATATGCTGACAATATTACGATTTGCAATTATGCATCCAATAGAAGATAATTAATATATGAAATATGCAGATATAATAGTTGATATCACATTAGAAAAATTAAATCATACTTTTCAGTACATGATCCCGGAGGAACTTCAGCCAGAAGTTACTGTCGGGATTCGTGTCATTGTGCCCTTTGGCAACGGAAAAAGGGATATAAACGGCGTAGTTGTGGAGATCTCCGAGGAACCGAAGCTTGATCCCAAGCGGATCAAACCTATAAAGGGTATTCTTTACTCACAGGAAAAATCAGAAAGGGAGTTGGTAGCACTTTCTTACTTTTTAAGTGAGCACTTTGGATCTACCATGAATCAGGCACTTAAAACTGTGATTCCCCTTCGAAAGAAAACATCACCCAAGGAAAAGAAAATGGTGTCACTAAGAGCTTCAAGGGATGAAACAGCCAATTTCTTATCTAATCTCAGATCTAAAAAGAAATATTCCGTATCAAAAGAGAGACTTATCAAGGAGTTGATGGCAGAACCTGAGATCCCTTGGGACATCATAACCTGTAAGCTACATATAACATCTGATAATATCAGGGCACTTGAAAAGTCCGGCATTGTCAGAGTAGATTCTTATAGAGAATTCAGAAATCCAATCGACAATAAAAATATAGATAAAGGCGAAGGCAAAAAAGTTATTGAGCTAAATGCTGAACAAAATAGATGTGTTGAAACCGTACGGGAAGACATTGAAAGAGGGATCAATAGGCCATATTTATTGTATGGAGTTACAGGAAGCGGCAAAACAGAAGTGTATATGGATCTTATAGAGGATACTTTATCTGCAGGTAAGGAAGCCATTATGCTGATACCTGAGATCTCCCTAACATATCAGACAGTTATGCGTTTCTATCACAGATTCGGAGAATTAGTATCTATTATTAATTCCAGAATGAGTGAAGGAGAGAGGTCAGATCAGATAGACCGGGTCAAAAACGGAAGCTGCAAGATTATAGTAGGACCCAGATCTGCACTGTTCACACCTTTTTCAAATCTTGGTATTATAATCGTTGATGAAGAGCATGAAACATCCTATAAGAGTGAGACTGCGCCAAGGTATCATGCAGTACCTGTAGCGGTTGAAAGAGGAAGACTCTGTAATTGTCCGGTGATACTGGGAAGCGCCACTCCATCGGTAGAGACATTTCAAAAGGCCAAGAATAATGAGTACGGACTGCTGACTCTTAATAGTAGAGTGGAGGACAGAAATCTACCAAAGGCAGAGATCATTGATCTAAGAGAGGAATTAAAATCAGGCAATCGCTCTGTTATCAGTAGGAGATTAAGGGAACTAATGGCCGATAGACTGGAAAAAGGCCAGCAGATCATGCTTTTTCTAAACAGACGAGGGATGATGGGATCGGTATCGTGCAGAGCTTGTGGAACAGTAATGAAATGTCCTCACTGCGATGTATCTATGACACTTCACAAGGATGGAATGCTTCACTGTCACTACTGTGGCCATAAAATGCCGAGGCCGGTGGAATGTCCTGAATGTCATTCTAAATATATAGGAACAATGAGAGCAGGAACAGAACAGGTGGAAGAATCGGTACATAAGATTTTCCCAGAGGCAAGGATTCTGAGGATGGATGCAGATACCACTAAGGGTAAGGATGGTCACGAGAAGATACTGGCATCCTTTTCAAACAATGAAGCGGATATTTTGATCGGAACTCAGATGATCGTCAAAGGCCATGATTTTCCAGAGGTTACCCTTATGGGAATATTGGCCGCAGATATGTCTCTTAATATTTCTGATTTCAGAGCGGGAGAGAGAACCTTTGATCTACTGGTTCAGGCTGCTGGTAGAGCAGGACGTGGGGATACTCCGGGAACGGTTCTGATCCAGACATACCAGACTGATAATTACAGCATTATAGCATCGGCAGCCCAAGATTATGAGGCATTTTACAAAAATGAAGTGCTGTTTAGAAGACTGGGTAATTACCCACCCTTTGGTCATATGCTCAAAATATTGTTGGAAGAAAAAGACATCAAGGATCTAAAAATGGCTTGTGATCATCTGGCAGGATACCTAAGGGAAAAACTTCCACAAGATGGTGATAAGGAAAGCTCGGTATTAGGGCCGGAGGATGATTTCCCGGCAAAGGTTAATGATGTATATAAAAAGACAATATATATAAAAAACAAAGATTATGATAAACTAATCAAGGCAAAAAAGATGATATCCAGAGAGCTACGTGAAAATAGGAAGCTCTCAGGAGTTACTATATGGTTTGATTACGACCCATTGTAGGATAGTAATAAAGTAAATAGAAATAAATAGATATAAATAGATATAAATAGAAGAGAGGAAAAAATGGCACTTAGAAATATTAGAATTGAGGGAGACCCTATACTGAATAAGGTGGCACATCCTGTAACAGAAATGAAAGACAGACTTCAGATCCTTGTTGATGATATGCTTGATACTATGTATGAAAACAGTGGTGTAGGACTGGCGGCACCTCAGGTAGGCGTACTCAGAAGAATAGTTGTGGTCGATGTTGGAGAAGGTCCTGTCATCATGGTTAATCCTGAGATCACAGAATCTGACGGTGAACAGACAGGGCAGGAAGGATGCTTAAGCATACCGGATAAGGCAGGAATAGTTACGCGTCCTCAGCATATTAAGGTAAAATATCAAGATAGAGATATGAAGAATATTGAGATCGAAGCTGAGGATTTTTTTGCCAGAGCAATATGTCACGAACTTGATCATCTAGATGGTCATCTCTATGTCGAAAAGGTTGAGGGAGAACTCTTCGAAGTAGGCGGAGATAATGATCTTGAGGATGATTTTAAAGATGATTTTGAGGGATAATATTTATGAGAGTGATTTTTATGGGAACACCGGACTTCGCTGTTCCGGTTATTGACGCTATCGATAGAGCAGGACATGATATAGTTCTTGTAGTTACACAGCCGGATCGTCCTAAGGGAAGAAAGGCAGAACTTGTAGCATCACCGGTAAAAGAATGGGCCTTGTCTCATGGCAAGACTGTTTTTCAGCCTGAGAAGATCAAACGTCCTGAGGTTGTGGAAGAATTACATAAATATCAGGCTGATGTTGCTGTTGTGGCTGCCTATGGTCAGATATTGTCAAAAGAGATATTAGATATGCCTCGTCTGGGGTGCATCAATATCCATGCGTCACTTTTGCCCAAGTATAGAGGTGCAGCGCCTATTCAGTGGTCTATTTTGAATGGTGATAAGATAACAGGTATCACCACGATGCAGATGGGTGTAGGACTCGATGATGGTGATATACTTATGCAAAAAGAGGTTCCTATTTCTAAGGAAGATACAGGTGGAACACTTTTTGAAAAAATGTCACTGGCAGGTGGAGATCTAATAACGGTTACTCTTGAGGCAGCAGAAAAAGGTGAACTCCATCCCATAAAGCAGGATGAAAACCTGGTGACTCATGTAGGAATGATAAAAAAAGAATATGGCAATATTGACTTCTCATGGGATGCAGAGAGGATCGTAAATCATATAAGAGGACTGAATCCCTGGCCAAGTGCATATACTATGTATAATGGAATTATGATAAAAATCTGGAAGGGTGAGGCAATCTCAGCTACAGAGGCCAATATTGAGATAGATAAGACCGCAGTAATAGGAACTATATCCAAGGTATCCAAAGACGAACTTCTGGTCAAGACCGGAAGCGGCTACCTATCGGTAAAAGAACTACAGGTCGCAGGGAAGAAGAGAATGGATGTTTCGGAATTCTTAAGAGGACACAAGCTCCAGGTAGGGGATGTATTTTCCAGAGAATGAAAATAAGGTAAAAGGATAGAAAGAGGTATGTTATGGGATATTATGGATATTATTTTGATCCTACATATATACTGGTGATCATAGGAGTAATCATATGTGCGATAGCATCAATTAATGTAAACAGCACATTTAAAAGGTACAGTAAGGTCAGAAGTGTATCAGGTATGACCGGACGAGAGGTTGCAGAGAAGATACTTCAGATCAATGGTATCTATGATGTGAGGGTCGAGCATATAGCAGGTAATCTGACAGATCACTATGATCCAAGGGGTAAGGTGCTTAGACTCTCAGATTCAGTTTACAATTCTCAGAGTGTTGCAGCTATTGGTGTTGCTGCTCATGAATGTGGACATGCAGTTCAGGATCAGGTTAATTATGCACCTCTTGATATCAGAGGAGCCATGGTTCCGGCAGTGAATTTCAGTTCTAAACTGGCATGGCCTCTTATTTTGATCGGTCTTTTTTTTAACAGCAGTATGAGCTATTACATAATTATGGCCGGTGTGGTTCTTTTCTCACTGGCAGTACTTTTCCAGATCGTGACTCTTCCTGTGGAGTTTAATGCTTCTCATAGGGCACTTGCCATTCTGGAAAATAATTCAGTACTAGAAGACAGTGAACTTAAAGGTGTTAGAAAAGTTCTTGGTGCTGCAGCTCTTACATATGTAGCCAGCGCACTCAGCGCTATTTTACAGCTGCTCAGATTGCTTTTGCTGGCTAACAGAAGAAGCAACTGATATATAAAGCAAAGCATAAAAACGATAAAAATAATAAGCTAAAAGCGAAAGATTTAAATGACAAATACAAGAGAGATAGCGTATAAATGCCTGTATATGGTGCTTGAAGAAGGCTCATTTTTAAATGAAGTCATGGATGGAACACTATTAAAGTATGATTATTTAGAAGAAGGCGACAGACACTTTCTGATGAGGATCGTGAAGGGAACTGTAGAGAAACTCCCTGAGATTGACTTTTATCTGAATAAAATATCCAAGACTCCGGTGAGAAAGATGAAAAAGGAAGTCAGGACCATACTTAGAATGGGTATATACCAGATCCATTTTATGGACAGTGTCAAGGAGCATGCTGCGGTCAATGAGTCTGTAAAGCTGGCTGGTAAGCATGGATATCCTGGATTCAAGGGATTTATAAATGGAGTTCTGAGAAATTATATCAGGCAGCAGGATGATCTTGTTCCTGATACTGACGAGATCAGGTATTCAATGCCACAGTGGATAATAGATCTGTTTATATCTGATATTGGAGAGGATGATACCCATAGGACGTTGGAGGCTTTTTCCAAACTATCACATCTGACGGTCAGATTGAATCTGAAGAAAGGTTCGAAAGAGGAAATTGTAAATATACTTAAGTCAGAGGGATTGACTGTTACTGAAGTAGATTATCCATGGCCTGAAAATATTGATCCACCGGTATATAGGATCTCAGGCATAGATTCACTCTCATCGCTTAAGAGCTTTAATGAAGGATATTTTTACATTCAGGATCTAAGCTCTATGCTCCCGATATTTCTGGCGGGGATCAAGCCGGGAATGAAGGTTCTGGATGTATGCGCTGCGCCCGGTGGTAAGACTCTTATAGCCGCAGAACTGACCGGAGACTCCGGGAATGTCATATCTCGTGACAGGGATGAGAAAAAAGCAGAGCTTATCAGAAATAATGTTAATAAAGCTGGTTATGACAATGTAGATGTTCAGGTCAGGGATGCTACGATAACAGGCGAAGATGACAAAGGCAAGTATGATGTTGTCATCTGTGATCTTCCTTGTTCTGGTCTTGGAGTCATAGGAAGAAAATCAGATATGCGATATAGAGTCAGACCAGATGATTTAAAAGAACTGCAGAAATTGCAGAGACAGATAATCGATGCATCAGTAGAGTATACCAAGCCCGGCGGAATACTGGTTTATTCCACATGTACCATTAATAAGGGCGAGAATCAGGACAATAGGGATTATATAATACATAAATATCCCTATTACAGATTAGGATACGATAAACAGATATTACCCTTTGAATATGAAAGTGATGGATTCTATATATCGCTTTTCCAAAGAGAAGATCAATCAGAAAATTAAGGAAATATATGGTAACAGACATTAGAGGAATGAGCCTAAGTGAACTCACGGAATACATGGAATCTCTTGGAGAAAAGAAATTTCGTGCCAGTCAGGTCTATAGGTGGCTTCACGTAAACCTGGTAAAAGATTATGAGGAAATGGGAAATATCCCAGCCTCTATCAGAAGCAGGCTGGCTATTGAGGCTCCGTTATATTCACTGGAACAGGAAGAACTACAGATATCTGAGATAGACGGAACTAGAAAATATCTGTTTAAACTCCAGGATGGCAATATGATAGAGGCTGTTCTGATGAGATACAAACATGGTAATTCTGTTTGCATATCATCGCAGGTGGGATGCAGGATGGGCTGCGTGTTTTGTGCTTCTACAATAGGTGGACTGGTAAGATCACTTACTGTCGGCGAGATGCTAGACCAGATCTACACAATTCAAAGAGAAACCGGTGAAAGGGTATCAAATGTGGTGATCATGGGGACTGGGGAGCCTCTGGATAATTTTGATAACCTGATCAAATTCATTGGATTGATCACTGATGAGAATGGATTGAATATCAGCCAGAGGAATATCACGGTATCTACATCAGGGATCATACCAAAGATCAATGAGCTTGCAGATAAGAAACTTGCCATAACACTGGCACTTTCACTTCATGCAACGACACAGGAGAAGAGGAAAGAGCTTATGCCTGTTGCCAATGCATATGATATAGAAGAAACGGTTATGGCTATGAGACATTATGCCAAGGCTACAGGCAGAAGAGTAACCTTTGAATATAGCCTTATCCATGGTGAAAATGATAGTGCCGAAGATGCCGAAGGATTATACAGACTATTGAGAAATATGAATTGCCTTATTAATCTTATACCTGTGAATCCAGTGAGAGAGAGATCTTTTATACGTCCTGATAAAAAGGATGTGTATGCTTTTCAAAAAAAGCTTGAAGACCACGGACTTAATGCTACAATCAGACGTGAGCTGGGCTCTGATATTGACGGGGCTTGTGGGCAGCTTCGTATGAAAAAAAGCAGTAATTTGCTCTAATTATATTTTTTTAGTATAATTGCTAACGAATCTGTAGTTTAATAGACAGAAACGAAGGCAGGCTGTTTTTTCAGCATGTGAAGGGACTTATTAATGAAATTTTTCTCGATTACAGACCGGGGAATCATCAGGCAGCAAAACCAGGATGTGTGTTTTGCGTCGGCTGAACCGATCGGAGCCTTACCAAATTTCTTTTTCGTCGCAGACGGAATGGGTGGTGAGAAGGCAGGACAATATGCTTCCAAGACAGCATCATCTCTGATAAGAGGTGTGCTGGAAATGAGTTCCGGAAAAGAACCCATAAAAGCATTAAAAGAAGCAATTGAATATGCGAACTTGACAATTTATACAGAAGCCTTGGAATCCGAAGAAAAGAAAGGTATGGGAACTACGTTTGTATCCGCCTTTTTAAAAGATTCCCATATGATAGTTTCCAATGTGGGAGACAGTAGACTATATGTTTCTGCTGTTGACGGATTGCAACAGATAACCAAGGATCATTCTTTTGTTGATGAATTGGTAAGGTATGGCAAGGTCACAGAAACAGAGGCCAAGAACCATCCAAAGAGGCACTATATTACAAGAGCGGTTGGTGCTGAAAAGAAGATAGAAATTGATTTCTTCGATGTTGAGCTAGATAGCTCAGACAGAATAATTTTATGCTCGGACGGACTTACCAATATGGTGTCCGATGAAGAGATACAGAGAGTACTTAGATCCGATGCTCCCATAGAGGAACAGGCGATGTATCTCGTTAAATTGGCAGATGATAATGGCGGAAATGATAACATTACAGTTGTTATTGTTGAACCTGAAATATAGATTAGACCATGAGGTAGAAAAATGTTAGAAACAGGCTCATTTTTAGCGGATAGATATGAAATAATTGAAAAAATAGGAACAGGCGGAATGTCTGATGTATATCGTGCCGTAGATCAGGTGCTACAGAGAGATGTAGCGATCAAGGTACTGAAAGCGGAATTTGCCGAAGATGATAACTTTGTCACGAAGTTTCGCTCGGAAGCATCTAATGCTGCTAAGCTTGAGCATCCCAATATTGTCAATATCTATGATGTAGGTAGTGAAGATGGTCTATATTTCATAATCATGGAATATGTGGATGGAATCACATTAAAGACCTATATAGAGAAAAAAGGTCATTTGAATTATAAGGAAGTTATTTCTATTGCAATTCAGGTGGGTCGTGGTATCGAGGCTGCACATAATAACAAGATAATCCACAGAGACATTAAACCCCAGAATATTATCATCTCCAAAGAGGGTAAAGTAAAAGTAACAGATTTTGGAATCGCTCGTGCTGCATCAGGCAATACTGTTAGTGCAGACGTTATGGGTTCTGTTCATTATATCTCTCCTGAACAGGCCAGAAATGGTTATGTGACTGCACAGAGTGATATCTATAGTCTCGGAATAGTTATGTATGAAATGGCCACAGGCCGTGTTCCCTTCGACGGAGACACCGCTGTTGCTGTTGCACTTAAGCATCTGCAGGGTGAGATGACAGCACCTAGCCAGTTAGTAAGTGACATCCCTATCAGCCTAGAGAGGATCATTATCAGGGCTACGATGAAGAGTCCTGAGAGACGTTATGCTGATATCGATGAACTTCTAATTGATCTGAAGAAAGCACTTGTAACGCCTAATGAAGACTTTGTAGTCATTCCTGATACTAATGATAATGACAAGACAAAGATCATCACCCAGGATGACCTGGATAAGATCAGAGAAAACAGTGATCCTGATCTGTCTGATTATACCGGCGAAGAGGATGATGACACAGAGGATGACAGTAAGCTAAATCCTAAAATGGAAAAAGCAGTTACCATTATGGTAATTGCAGCAGCTGCTATCATTGCTCTATTATTTCTGTTTCTTATAGCTAATTATTTTGGATGGATGAATGGTTCCAAATCTTCTAAGAGCAATAAGGAAGCTACCAAGACTGAAAAAGAAGCTGGTAATATCGAAGTCCCCAGTCTGCTAGGTCTGTCCAAGGATCAGGCAGAAGCTAAGCTTGAGAAGCTCGGACTCAAGCTGTCAGTCAAGGACGGAACAGTAGCGAGCAATAAATATGACAAGGATACAATTGCGACTCAGAGTGTCAAGGCAGGAAGAAAAGTTGTTAAGGGCACTACGGTCAAGGTCGCAATGTCCGGTGGAGCATCCAAGATAGAAGATACTATTACAGTTCCTAAAGTCGGTGGTATGTCAGAGGTCGAGGCCAAAAATGAATTGGATAAGGCAGGACTTAAAGCATCTGTAGAGTATACGCACAGTGATTCTGTTGAGCAGGGTAAGGTAATAGACCAGACACCGAAGGCTAACTCAGAGGTTGCTGACGGATCAACGGTTAAGATCATTGTAAGTCAGGGACAGGATCAGGTTCAGGTTCCATCAGTTAAGGGATTGGATCAGAATACAGCAATTTCCACATTAGCAGCAGTAGGACTGAGTGCAGATATTCAGACGGCTGCCAGCGATGAGTTTGAGGCTGGAAAGGTTATCAGTCAGGCTACAGAAGCAGGCTCTTACGTTAAACCGAATAGTACAGTTTCAATAACAGTATCTACGGGATCTAGCAAGGTAACAATTCCTACGATCATAGGAATGACAGAGAGCTCTGCTAAATCAACACTTGAAGGTGCTGGACTTAAGCTTGGAACTGCTACATCTACAACGAATACTACGGATCAGAACAAGGATGGAACAATTGCAAGTCAGGATACAGGATCGGTTGCTAAGGGAACTGCAGTTAATTACACGATTTACAAATTCAGTGCATCTGCACCTGTCGTTAACCCATAAATCGTGCACATTGAATAACAGATAATCATTATAAACGGGAGATTTGATGCAGGGCAGAATCATCAAGGGTATAGCTGGATTTTACTATGTAGAATCAGAAGGCATTACATATGAATGTAAGGCAAAGGGAATTTTTAGAAACAGGTCAGAAAAGCCCCTTGTTGGTGACTTAGTTGAATTCGACGTGCTGGAGAATCAGGTTGAAAAAGGTAATATTATTAAATTGTTACCTAGACATAGTTGTTTATCCAGACCGGAAGTCGCTAACGTGGACCAGGCACTTGTTGTATTTGCCTCCACAGAACCTGCACCGGATATCCATTTGTTAAATAGATTTTTGATTTCCATGGAATCTTCTGATATTCCTGCAGTTATCTGTATGAATAAGGAAGATCTGCTACATAATGATGAGTTCCGGAATATATATCAGGGTTGTGGTTATAAGTTTCTGATTACTAGTGTTCGGGATAGGATAGGAATAGATGCAGTCAGAGATACACTAAAGGGACGCGTGACCACTCTTGCAGGACCGTCCGGTGTTGGCAAGTCCAGCCTTATCAATCTTCTTCTCGGAAGAGATGCAATGGAGACCGGTGTCATCAGTGAAAAAATAAAGCGTGGTAAAAACACTACCAGACATAGTGAGCTTTTATCTCTTGGGGATGATTCATTTATACTGGATACCCCTGGATTCGGGGCCTGCGATATACCAAATATCGAAAAAGAAAATCTGGAGTTATATTTTCCTGAGATCAAAAAGTATTTTGGAAAATGTAGATTTACAGGTTGTTCCCATATCAATGAGCCTGATTGTGCGGTTAAGGATGCACTGGAGGCGGGGGATATTAATAAGTCCAGGTATGATGATTATGTTACATTTTATCAAGAGCTTAAAAACCGCCGTAAGTGGTAGTGCTGTAACTTAGATCAGTACTTTATGATAATTGACAGATTATAAGGAAATTATTTTTAATAGGGTAAGGAAGTTAATGAATAATAATACTAACAAGGGGGATAACAACATGTTGTGTTTGGCTCCATCTATTTTATCAGCAGACTTCGGCAATCTGGCCAGAGATGTAAAAATTGCTGATGAGGCAGGCGCTGAGTATATTCATTTTGATGTAATGGACGGACATTTTGTGCCACCCATCACGGTTGGAGCTGATGTGCTGAAGGCAGTTAGGAATGTCACTGATAAGGTTCTAGATGTTCATCTTATGGTGGAAAACCCAGAGACAATGATAAAATCATTTGCGGATGCGGGAGCGGATATCATAACTGTTCATGCTGAAGCATGTACTCATCTAGACCGTGTGATCAATATGATCAAGGAACAGAATGTTATGGCCGGAGTTGCACTTAATCCTGCCACATCAGTTGATACTCTCAGATATATATTGCCGGAACTGGACATGGTCCTTATCATGAGCGTTAATCCCGGATATGGCGGACAGAGTTTTATCCCATATACTTTTGATAAACTGGCAGATCTCACTCGTTTGATAAATGAGAAGCACCTAAAAACAGATGTTGAAGTGGATGGTGGGATCAAGCTATCTAATGTTTCAGATATCATAGATGCAGGTGCCAATATCATCGTAGCCGGAAGTGCGGTGTTTAACGGAGATATAGAAGAAAACGTCAAGGCATTTGTGGAACGTATGTGAAAAAAGTATATAAAAACTATATAAAAAAGAAATATTAAAAAGAAATATTAAAAAGATAAAAAATAGGATGTAAAAAATAATAATTATTTTTGCATCCTATTTTTAGATGGTTAATATATTTAATTGTTAATTAATAATTACTAATTAAGGCAACGCCATTTAATCTCTTGCTTCTACTACGATTAATTCCCCGGATGAAACAGAAATAGAACCTTGCTCAGCAGAAATCTCATTACTCTGTCCAAGGGAAACGCCTGATTCTAAAACTGTATTTTTAAGAGGATAGCTAAAACCATCCAAATTCAATCCGGTTACTTTTCCGGATAATGGGAAAACAGATACAAAATCGCCATATTGCTTTGACTTCTCAATGGTAATAGGATGTTTAGGATCAATGATCCTGACCTTGTTGTTTGAGTCGATCAGGTAAACGCTACGGTTATGAATGAGACCTTGCTTTAGAATCTGGATATTGGAGATCACATGATCTAATCGGTTACCGGTTCCAAACAAAATATAGATATCACCATCACATTCCCGAAATGCGATATTTAGAGCAGACTCTGTATCGGTATCATCCTTTATGGGATTTAACCGGGTAAGCCTTGATAAGCCATCAGATTCTAGCTTAATAGCATATTTCAATAGATCTTCGCCGGCAGAATCAAAATCCCCAACGATATAATCAGGTATAATTCCCATATCAGTCAAGTATGATAGACCACGATCTGCGGCTATCAGTATCAAATGATCACTATTGGAATCTATAAAATGTTTCAGTAGATCGGTACTTCCCGAACCACCGGAAACTATAATTGCATCTGTCATGTTTTCACCTCTGTAAAATAATACACTTTTTCTGTACTGGCTGTCTATCCTATCAAAAAATAATGGACTTTTTTTGGCCTTAGAATATACTTATAAAAAAGGTATTTTGGGGATATCACCTCGGTAAAAGTTCTAACTAAAAGCAAAAAACATTCGGAGGATCAATTTGAATTTGAATTATATAGAAGTAAAGGATTACTTGAAAAATTTGCCGAAATTCATTCCTGAAAAGGTAATGTCTGGTAAAAATCCATATGATCTTGAATCAATAAAAAATCTTCTGGATATGGCAGGCAACCCGGAACAATGTTTGAAATTCATACATGTGGCAGGAAACAATGGCAAGGGTTCGACGATTGCTTTTCTAGATAGTATTTTAAATCACAGCAAGATAAGATGCGGATGTTTTAGAACATCACAAATAATAGAATATACTGAGACTATTTCTTTTTGCGGGAAAGAAATCTCAAGAGAAGAATATGCAGTAGCCATGACCGATATCATAAATATAGGTGAAAAAATGAAATCAAGTGGGTTACAGCCACCATCAGAGTTTGAACTGATGTTGGGTGCAGCTCTTATGTATTTTAAAGAATCTGATGCAGAGATTGTCATACTAGAGGAAGGATCAGGCGGATACCAAGATGCGACCAATGTAATACCTGCACCAATGATGACGATTTTTGTGCCTATTGGTATCGATCATGTAGATGAATTCGGTGATACACTTTCAGAGATGATCACAGAAAAGGCCTGTATAATCAAAAAAGGAACGACTGTTATATCAGCAGGTCAGCCAATAGAGGTCGAAAACATTCTTCGAAAAAAAGCGCATGAGAATTCGGCGCATTATTTTACGGCACCTCATCCGGGACATATATTTTTTGATGATGAAAAAATGGTTCAATCCTTTAGGATAATGAGAAATACAGTATTAGAAGAGAAATTTAGATCATACGATACAGATGCCAGAAAAAAGTATCGAGAGAGATTGTATCAGGATACGATTTTTTCTAATGAGAATCATATAGATGTAAATAAGCCCGGAACTATTGAATATGCAGAGATGACAGAAAATTGGGATAAGCAGAAGAAATTGGCACAGGCCCTTTTTGCGTCAGTTATAGATACCAGGATGCTAGGAATATTTCAGGCTGAGAATGCTACAGTCTCTGCGATCACTGCAGTTTCACTTAATAATTTCGGATACAATGTTACAATGGATGCCATTAAGACAGGGCTGTATGACGCCAGATGGCCGGCGAGATTTGAGATTTTGTCAAATAAACCCTTATTCATATGTGATAGTGCGCATGATATTATCGGAGTAAGAACTCTTCTGAAGAGTGTAAGAGAATATTTTAATAACAGGAAGGTTCACTATATTGTAGGAATCCTAAGGGACAAAAAGCAACGTGATATTCTGGGATTATTAATGGATACTGCAATAGATTTTAGAACAGTACCAGTGGATTCACCTAGGACAATTTCAGCTGATGATCTATGTAGCGAGATAACAAAAATAGGAGGAAAAGCAACTCCTTTTTATACGATTGGATCTGCCATAGATGATGCTATAGCAGGGTGCAGAGAGAATGAAATGATTATATCTCTCGGATCATTATATAATGCAGGTAAAGTCAGAAAAGAGATAAAAAACAGATTGGACAGATAGCCAAAATAGATATATTACTTCTAATTTTATCATTTTTGTGTTATAACAGTACGGTGTGTCAAAACACATAATAAAAATAAGAAAGGCAGATTATTATGCAGTCTAGAACTCATACATGCGGTGAGCTTCGTATCACTGATGCAGGAAAGCATGTTCGTCTGGCCGGATGGCTGGAAAATATGAGAGAGGTTGGAAGTAACCTCGCATTTATAGTAGTTCGTGATTTTTATGGAACTACACAGATAACAGCAAATACAGAGGAATTGGTAAAAACCTTCAAGTCTATTACCAAGGAATCCACAATTGCAGTTACAGGAACAGTTCGGGAGAGAAGCTCCAAAAATGACAAGCTTCCTACCGGAGAGATAGAAATAGTTCCGGAGGAAGTAGAAGTTCTAGGCAAGTGCCGTTATAACGAGCTTCCCTTCGAGATCAATCATAGTCGTGAGGCAGATGAGCTTACAAGACTTAAATACAGATATTTGGATCTTCGTAATCCTGATGTCAAGAAGAACATTATTCTCAGATCTCAGGTCGTAGCTGCACTTCGTCAGTCTATGACAGAGCATGGATTCATGGAAATAACAACACCGATCCTCACAGCATCATCACCTGAGGGAGCCAGAGATTACCTGGTACCTGCCAGAAAACATCCCGGCAAATTCTATGCACTTCCCCAGGCACCTCAGCAGTTTAAACAGCTTCTGATGGTATCAGGTATAGATAGATACTTCCAGATAGCTCCTTGCTTTAGAGATGAGGATGCAAGAGGAGACAGATCTCCAGGTGAGTTCTATCAGCTGGATATGGAAATGGCATTTGCATCTCAGGAAGATGTTTTTGAAATATTAGAGGATGTTTTACCTCCTATTTTTGCAAAGTTTGGTACTTATGACAGAGCATCAGCTGCTCCATTTGTCAGAATACCTTATCTGGAGTCTCTTGAAAAATATGGAACTGACAAGCCAGATCTTAGGATCGATCTGGTGTCACAGGATGTTACCGAGCTTCTCGGAAAAATCGGATTTGGACCTTTTGATAATAATGTTATCAAGGCAGTAGCGGTTTCTGATTTCCATGATAGCAGAAAGGTCATCGATAAGACTCTTGAAGAAGTAGCAGTTCAGGCAGGTAATCCAGGCTATTGGTTCAGAGTAGATGAAAATGGAGAAATCGTCGGCGGGATCGCCAAGTTTATCCAGCCTATCAAGGATCAGGTGATAAACGCTCTTGGCTTAACGCCGGATACCCTTGTTCTCCTGTCAGCAGGAACCAAAAACCAGGCTCAGAAGACAGCAGGAGTTATCATCAAGACATTTGGAGCCAAGGTTCCCTCACATATGGACAAGGAACAGTATGCATTCTGCTGGATCGTAGATTTCCCGATGTACGAGATCGGAGAAGAATCAGGAGATCTGGAATTTTGCCATAATCCGTTCTCTATGCCTAAGGGAGGATTAGATACACTTATTTCAGCTGAAAGAGGAGAGATAGATCCACTTTCAATCATGGCAGATCAGTATGATCTGGTATGTAACGGAGTTGAGTTATCATCAGGAGCAGTGAGAAATCATGATCCTGAGATCATGGTCAAGGCATTTGAGATGGTTCGCTTAGGGGAGGATGATGTCAAAGCCAAGTTCCCGGCTATGTATAATGCATTTTGCTATGGAGCACCTCCTCACGCAGGAATCGCTCCAGGAGTAGACAGAATGGTTATGTTGCTAGCAGGAGAGGAATCTATCCGTGAGATAATTCCGTTCCCAATGAATAAAAATGCTCAAGATGTTATGATGGATGCACCCGGCCATGTAACAGATGCACAGCTTGAAGAATTGCATATAAGAGTTGTCGAGGATGAGTCAGAAAAGTAATTTTTTGATGGTTAGATTTTAAATAGTCAGGAGTCAAGGTAATTCATTGGCTCCTGTTTTTTATACCTTTCAATACATTTTTAGGAAGGAAAACTATTTTTTTTTTCTGAATATATATTGACAGGACGAAATAATAGTCGTAAACTTACTTTCATAAAGACGGACTTATATATGTAAAGAACCGACATAAGAGATGAAATATATAAAGGAAACTAATTACTGGAACAGAACATGAAAGGGGGATCCTATGACTGGGAAAGAGCAAGAGATCTATAAGTTACTTGCGGAAGATCCAATGATCACTCAAGAGGAACTTGCAAAAAAGATTGGCATCAACCGCGCCTCAGTGGCAGTACATATTTCCAATATGATGAAAAAGGGAGTAGTGCTGGGAAGAGGTTATGTTATCAGCAAACAGGAATATATCACTGTGGTAGGCGGTGTCAACATGGACATTGGAGGAACACCGTTTGAGACTCTTGTGGCCAGAGATTCTAATCCCGGAACAGTCAATATGACACCCGGAGGAGTAGGACGAAATATTGCACATGACCTAGCATTGCTTGGCAAAAGCGTAAAATTCATATCAGCTCTTGGAGACGATCCGTATGCAAAACAGATCAAGGAAAACTGCAATGAGAATGGTATAGACATTCATGATAGTCTCTTTAAGAACACTAACAGTACTTCAGTTTATCTGTATGTAGCAGACGAAACAGGAGATATGCAGTTGGCAATTGCAGACATGAAGATCTATGACGATATGACTCCCGAATTCATGGAAACAAGAATGGGAATAATCAATCATTCAGAGGCAGTTATTGTGGATGCCAATATTCCACAGGAAACCATTGAGTATATTGTGAAAAATGCCAAGGTCAAGGTTTTCGCAGAAACAGTTTCGACAACTAAGGCCATGAAATTTCAGGATTGTCTGAAGGGTATATACTGCATAACGCCAAATATTATAGAGGCAGAGGCACTTTCAGGAGTCAGTGTGAATCCAAACAGCGAGAGATCCCTTGCAAGAGCTTCCAATATTTTGATGAAAAAGGGAGCAAAGAAGGTAATCATTACTCTTGGTAAGGATGGCGCATATTACGCTGATAGAAATGGAAAAGGCCTTATACCTGCACTTGAGAATAATCCAATAAACACAACAGGTGCTGGAGATGCACTTATCGCTGGAGTAGCAACGGCTATCACTGCAGGTTATAACTTAAGAGACAGTGTTGTATTTGGAATGGCATGCTCTAGTGAGACGATAGAATCAGAAAAGACCAATAATCCTGATCTTACATTTGAAGTAGCAAGAAAAAGAGCAGGACTGAAAAGGCTCAAAGATTAAATAATAATC
>JAKPAB010000311.1 GCA_029779695.1 Bacillota bacterium
ATTCGCTAAGTAATATTGTTGATGTGATGGTCGGACTCAGTAGCTAACAAATATTTTCGAAGGGATTTTATTATGAAAAAAAAGAGCTTAATAGCTACAGCTGCTGCAGTTTCCCTTGTAGGAGTTGTAGGAATCGGAGCTACACTGGCTTATTTTACAGATAAGACAGATGAGAAGAGTAACATTGTAACATTTGGACATGTAAATATCGAAATTAATGAGACGAGCCATCCCATCCCGGATCAGAGGATAGTAGTGGGGGCTGAAAACGATGACAAAACCGGTTATGTCTATAATGCGGTTATGCCGGGAGATAGAGTGTCCAAGGATGTTATCATTAACAAGACTGATGACTCAGCTGATTGTTATATACGAGCTAAGGTTAACTTCAAAGTAGGTGACAAAATTGTCACAAATAATATTGAAGCGCCAGATTATATTGCTGATATAGCTCAGCTTCAGACCAATGTAAGAGCAAATCTTGGCCCGGGTTGGTCATACAATCCTGTTGATGGTTATTACTATTATTCACCTATTCTGACAGCAGATGATATAACAACACTTGATGTTGATGAGTCTAAGGCTACCTCTATTTTTGCAGGTGGCATGTTCACGATCCCTACAGCATGGGGCAATGAGGCAGCAGAACAAGGATTTGAGATCGATATTTCTGCAGAAGCAATCCAAGCAGATAACTTCACACCTGAAGCAGATGGCACATGGGGTTCTATTACAGTTGAGAGTTATGTACCAGCAACTCCGTAACATGTGATCCTATCAGAGAAAACAAGAACTAACGATCTAATAAACTATCTAATGTAACAAGTTAAAATCTGATTTATCAGAGAGTTGTATCAATATGATGAAACAGCAGAATAATTGGAAGCATAATTTTGTTGTTTCCATTGTGAGAACCGAGAACCATTCATGGCAGGGAACACTTTCATGGGTGGAAGGAGATAAGAAGGAGAATTTTCGCAGTGCCCTTGAGCTGTTAAGGCTCATGGACTCTGCGGTATCCTCCGAAGATGAAAAATATGGAGGAGATAGCCGTGAAGCGTAGTGTAGTATATGCAGGTGTTGGAGCAATGATCATATCTGTAGCACTTATCGGCGGAACGATGGCTGCTAATAATGCAGAGACTTCAAAAGTAGCATTAGCCAATATCTCCGTCAATAAACTATCAGATGTCATTGATGTCAAGGGCACTGATAATGTATTTGATCAGAAAAAGGGTCTGACGGTCATTCCTGGTGGCGATTATGTTATTTCACGTCGTGTTAGAAATATCGGGACCGAAGGTGACTATAATTCCTATATCAAGGCAGTGATATATAAGGGCTGGGTTGATCCCCAGGGTCAGTATGTGGACACATCCAAGACAGAAATGATGGAGGATGAGGCCTTTGTTACTGTGGATAATAAAAAGATGGCATGGAACAATATCAAAGAGGGAGACGCCCTAAATGGTTGGCTGGTAGGCCACATTGACGATGAGCAGATAGTTCTCTATTATACAAGGCCATTGTCTGTAGGTGAGATCACATCCCCATTTATAGATGGCACTTCTTTTAGCGACAAGCTGAACAATGATTACGCTGATTCATCTTATGATGTCAGGTTTGAGGTAACATCAGTTCAGGAGTTTGGAGGCAAGGATGCTATTGCATCAGCATTTGGTATTATGCCTACCTTTGATAAAGATGGAAATATTACTGCAGTCAGTGAAGATTGGTAATAAATAGGCTGGCTATGGTTTTCGTATACAGATGGTAAGTTTAAGAGGAGAGTATTATGAAGAGAAAAGCATGGCTTCTCGCTGCGGCCTTATGTTTAACCTTAAACTGTGGAATGACAGCTATGGCGGCAGATTCTGCAGATCTAACCGTATCATACACATCCAAAGAGGAACTGACATATGATAAGGCAGACGGTCTGTCAGATGCATTTAATGGAATAGCTCCGAGTGAGGAAAGAACAGCTATCATAGAATTAAAAAATGACAGCAGTCATGCCGCTGATTTTCTCATCTCCCAGGAGACGATCAAGGCACTGGAGGATGACTCCAAGGCCAGTGGCGGAGCATATGAATACGATCTTTCATACAGAGATCAAAACGGTAAGGAAGTTTCCCTTATGGAAAATATTACCGGAGGCGCAGGATCCACAGACAATAAGGGACTAAAAGATATAGATGAGTTAAAAGATTATACGATGATCTCCCGTGTTGAAAAGGGAAATAGCACAAGGGTCTATCTCAAATTAACACTGGAGGGAGAGGGTACCAACAATTCATATCAGTCCACAAAAGGTATTATGGATTTTAAGTTCATGGCCAGCTATGTAGATGACTCGGGCAAGATCATTACGGTAAAGACTCCGGTTCAACAGAAGCTTCCGCCTGTTGTAGTACAGGGAGCCACAGATGAGATAGTTCCGGTACAGACAAGTGACAGCAATGTAATATGGGCAGGAGTTGGGATACTGGCACTTGGAGTGATGCTGATAGCGATAGGAGCAAAAAATAATAAGACTAGGATTAGAAAGGCAGGAGAAAAAGAATGAAGAAGTTAATGCATTTATTTGCAGGTACACTCCTGGCGTTTATTTTGGTTCTGATTATGATCCCTGCAACAGTCAAAGCTCAGGGCAAGACATATACTGTAGCTTTTCGCTCTGGTAATGCCGGTAAGTTCGACACATCGGTAGTATCTGCCATGATTCCGGGAGCCAAGGTTTCTAGGAATTATATCAAGCTGGAGATCGAAAGAGGTATGACCCTCAAGGATACTTACCCTGGTATATTTGGAACAGATGATGCACTTAATGATTTCTTGAGTAATCAGGCCGTTCTTAAGACAGAAAAAGCCAAGGGTGGTTATTATAAGGTCCTTAGATTAGTCAAGGCTGCTGAAAATGAAGTATTAAAAACAGATACAATATCTGTTGATGAAAAAATCGAAAATAATAAGGATGTTATCCTGACATATTCACGTATAGTTGATCCTGCCAAGTATGTTATAGAGTATGTGCGAGGAGATACTGGAGCCGATGTCGCTGCTCCAGTATACGGGATCGGAGAGGATGGAGAAAAAATAACCAGATCTCCACTTACTATCAAGGGATATCATATAGTAGCAGATGCATCTACAGTTACATTAAAAAGCGGATCTACTGCAGAGATAAGATTCAAGTATTCAATAGATGAGCGTACTGTATATGAAACAGAGGTTATATATACACAGGGAGATACAGTTTATAATAATGTTGTCAATAGAGTAGTTCAAACAGCAGGAGCTGCAACCAGAACAGCAGGGGCTGCAACACAGACAACAAATGCCAATGCGGCAGGTAATAATGAAGTGGTTGTTCCCGATGCCGAAACGCCTCTTGCCAATAATGGCAATGATGCTTCTGTAATTGAGGATAAAAACAAATCGTCCACCGATACCGAGAAGATAAAGGACGAGAAGACACCGCTTGCAGATAAAGGCATTATGAGCAATACTGCACTTTTTGTTATGAGTGTAATAATAGCGATATTAGTTCTTTTAGCTACATCGGTAGCATTTGTTATGACAAGGAAAGGCAGGAATGACGGGAACGACAGAAATCACAGGAATGAAAAGCTATGATACCAGATATCCGGTACTTAACAGTAGGGAAGTAAGACACTTTAAGTGAAAGATAGGGACATACGACATCAGAGTAGATTCCAGGAGAGATTCCAGCTGGCAAGGCGTGGTTCTAAACATCGATCACGGTCTGGTAGGGAGTTTCCAGGGAGATATTGATTTGGTGGCATTATTTGATAATATGAAGTAAGATGATAGCAAGCGGGCAAGTTACCTGCTTGCTATTGTCTTATGTCGATTAGAGCTGTATCCGATGGTATCATGGACACTAAACTAAATTGATAAGGGGAAAAATGAAGATAAGATTATCGATTTCATTTCTTATAGGCATTATTGGCATTATTTTGGTAGCTTCAGGAATAATTATTGTGAGCTATTATCTGTGGGAGATCCACAGTGATAAAAAGGATAATTCTGCGCTTAGAGAAGAGTACACCAAAGTCAGAAAGATCGAAAATGATGATTCTGAAAAAGCTCCCAAGATACAATGGTATGATGATATTGATGTAGACTTTAGGGGATTAAAAGAGACCAACCCGGATGTGGCAGGATGGATAACCATGGATGGAGTTGATGAGTTGTCATATCCTATTTTACAAGGGAAAAATAATGATACATACCTTAGGACCAATATATATGGACATCATTCTATTTCCGGATCTATATTTCTAGAGACATCTAACAGTCCGGATTTTATGGATTATCATAATATAGTGTATGGTCATAATATGCGGAACAATGCCATGTTTGGATCATTAAAAAAATTCAGTGACAAGGGCTACTATAATACCCATCAGTACTTTACTATCTATACACCTGAGAGAAGCTTCAGATACAAGATATTTGCATATCAGTCAGTTCAGCCGGACAGCTTTATATTTACTACAGGATTACAACCTGGAAAAGATTACCAGGAGTTTATTGATAAAATAATTAAAAATTCAGATATAACAAGTCCCATTGATATGAAAAGCGAATATAGGATAGTGACATTGTCCACATGTACTTCAGATCATGTACACAGATTTGTAGTACATGGAGTGTGCATTGATACCTATAAGAATACTTGATTTTATAAAAAAATAATACTATATTGACAGTGTATATATACTATTTATACGTTAGTGCTTTTACTTTTACTTGATTTTCTAAAGATTTTCGTTGTGATGGGAAAGGTTACAATGGGGAATGATCCAATAGAGATTGAGACTTTTGGGGAGTTTAAGCTAATTGGAGCAGATGGTAAAATAAGCACAGAAGAGGATATTAGATCTGGTGTTATGATCAGATTTCTGGTTTATATTTTGATCCACAGAGACCATATCAATACCAAGGATGAGTTAATTGAAAATCTATGGTTTTATGGTGAAGTGGATAATCCTGCAGGTACATTAAAAAACCTGACATACAGAGTTAGAAATTTCCTGAAAAAAAATTTTAATGATGATTCCATGATACTGAGCGATGCAATAGGCGGTTATATATGGAATCAGGACATTCCTGTCCATTTGGATACGGAGGAGTTTGACAGATGCTATGCTATGGCTCTTGATCAGACGCTTTTTCCTGATGACAGGATTATTTGGTGCGAAAAAGTTGTAGATATATATAAGGGTGCTTTTGTGCCCAAGATATCTGACATGCTTTGGGTCACCAGTATTTCTGCGTATTATAAAAATAGATATCTGAGAGTGGTGGACGAGCTTATCAATCTATATAGCAATCAGAAGAAATATGATAAGATCATCAACCTGATCAATAAGGCAGTAGTATTTGATCCATTAAATGAGGGATTGTACTGCAATATGATAGATGCTCTTGTGGCTACGGGAAATCGCGCTATGGCAGAGGAAACGTACGATCATGCCAGTTCAATCATATACGAAGAATTAGGGATCAGAAATTCCAAGGACCTTTCAGAAAAGCATGAAAAGATCCTCAAGATGGCCAATGGTAGTAAAACAGATACCATACTAGAAGTGGGCGATAACATTGAAGAAGGGAATGTAGATGGAGTATTTTTCTGTGGATATCCGGTATTCAGAGAGATATATCGATTGGAAGCAAGAAAAATATCCCGTTTGAGAGAAGCCGAATATGTAGCTCTTTTTACTCTTAACAATGAAATTCATACAGAGACACCTTCTGATCTGGAAAAGTTTAGGATGGACAAGGGAATGAAGCTGCTTGAAAATGTGTTCAGAGTTTCGCTTAGAGTAGGTGATGTGGTCTCGAGGTACAGCGATTATCAATACATAATCCTTCTGGCGGCCTGCTCATTTGAATCCACCAAAATGATAGTAAACCGAATAATCAATCGATTTAATGAACTGAATACTAATACAAGTCTTAATATCAATTATAGTATCAAGGAAGTGTCTAATGAGATTCATGAGAGAATGAATAGAGATGGAACGGATACATGATCGCAAGGTAAATGAGAATTTTATAGTAGAATATGATATATAGATAAATAAACAGAGCCAGGGTTATGCCCTGGTCTTTTAATTAAGTGGAATCATCTACAATAATGGGGTAAAATTAACGCAGAAGAATGCACTATGAAAGGAGGAGGCACATGCCTCAGGGACGAAAAAAATTGAATAGATTTATGTCCCTGATTCTGGCAGTTGCTCTTACCTTTACCATATGGTCATTAACAGGATGCAGCAAGGACAAAGATTCCAATAATAGTAATAAAAGCAATACAACTAATTCTGACAATTATTCTGATAGCAAGGATTCACAGAAAAAAACCACAGTAAACACAAATAAAACAGGTACCTATAGCGCACCGGACATTAAAATGTCAGATTACAATTCTGAAAGTGCAGAATCAGTAACCGGAGGAAATGTGGACTTGAGTCATTTGAGTGATGGGTATGTTGTAGCATCTGTAAAAAGTGATTCAAGGCTAAAATTTCAGATAATGAATGGACAGATGACATATAACTATGACCTGCCTATTGATGGAAAAGAAACAGTGTATCCTATAAATATGGGAAATGGCAGTTATGTTTTTAGGATAATGAAAAATGTTGTTGATGATAAATATACGGAGCTCTGGAAAAGCAGTCAGACAGTATATTTAACAGATGAATTTCAACCTTA
>JAKPAB010000312.1 GCA_029779695.1 Bacillota bacterium
TCACAGCTAAGACAATCTTCTGGATGATTGGAAAATAGAAGATCTAGTATATCCCTTCTCGCCTTAATCACCTTTTCACTATGGGTTTGTATATCCATTCCTTCTCTTACCTTAAGAGAGCAAGAAGCTTGAAGATTATCTTTTCCTCTGACCTCTACTATGCACAACCTGCATGCAGCATGAGGTTCTAATCTATCATCATAACATAGGGTAGGAATGTCTATCCCTAAGTCTTTACAGACCTCAAGTACCGTAACATCTTTTGGTACTTGGTGTTTTCTACCATTTATCGTGATTTCTACCATGGTTTTCAACTCCCACTTACTTTTTATCTTCCGTTGATGCTATCTTTTCAAAAATATCTTCCAGTCCCAAGGCTTCCTTCCAAGTGGTTTCTTTAAATTCCCCATCTTCTTTCTTATATGGAGTTTCGGGTTTGTCTAAATACAACAACTCTGTAGTCAATCTTCCCTTTAAACACAAGGGCCTACCTTCTATTGGAGATTTAGCTCTAACTGCCACGTTCTTGCCATTTTTAGACAGTACTTCAAAATTACAACCATAGTCACAAGCTTTACATTTAACCCCCTTAATCTCTCCATCCCATACTCTAGTTTTACCCAAAAGCCTTCTATCTATAAGGGCTCCAACAGGGCATACGGTAACGCATCTATTACAAGATACACAAGTAGATTCCTCTAAAGAATAGTCTGCATCTGCAACAATTCTAGTATTAAATCCTCTCCCTGCAAAAGAAAGAACTTTTCTATCATAGACTTGAGCACAAGTCCTAACACATTTACCACATAATATGCATTTACTATCATCCTTTAATATATAAGGACTTGAAGTATCTACAAAATTTGCCCTTCTAGCACCATCGTGTTCTCTAAACTTCACATCATATCTATAGGCATATTTTTGTAATAGGCACTCACCAGCTTTTTGACAAGTTAAACAATCGTTAGGATGATTGTCTAGCAAAAGCTGCAGTATCTCCCTTCTTAAGTTTACTACTCTTTCCGATTCAGTATGAACTACCATGCCTTCCTTTACCTTGGTAGAACATGCTGTTTGTACTTTTCTACTGCCTTCGATTTCCACTACACATAATCTACAAGCCCCTACTATTTCTAAATTTGGATCATAGCATAGGGCTGGTATTTCTATACCTATCCTCTTAGCTGCCTGAATAATATTGTAATCTCTAGGCACTGTTACCTTTTGCCCATCTATAGTAAGAGTTACATTGTTCATGGTATACCTCCTATTTTTTAATTACTGCACCTGTTGGGCACACTTCCATACAGGTTCCACATTTGATACATTTTTCCGTATCTATTACATGCCTCTCTTTCACCTTACCACTAATACAAGAAACAGGACAATTTCTAGCACATTTTGTACATCCAATACAGTCCTCAGTAATAAAATATTCTAATAGAGATTGGCAAGTACCGCCAGGACATCTCTTTTCATTTACATG
>JAKPAB010000365.1 GCA_029779695.1 Bacillota bacterium
CACAGTTCAGGAACTCAAGGGTAATGAGCTTATCCAGTTTATACTAAAGAGGCAAAACCTAAGCTGGGATGCTTTACCATCTAAAGCAGGAGTGGAAGAGATTGACACAGAGACCGTTGAGAGATTTAAAACACTGGCAACAAAGAGGCTCCCCGACATATCAGAAGCTGACTCTGTAGAGAAAGTTCTCTCTAATCTTGACCTTATTGAGAATGGCAAACTGAGAAATGCAGGTGTTCTGCTCTTTGGCAAGAACCCCCAAAAACACCTTATGATATCTGAGGCTCGTGTAGGTAAGTTTAAATCGGATATTGATATATTGGATACGGTTATAGCAAAAGGCAATCTCTTTAAACAGCTTGATATTCTTTTTGATGCTGTCAAAAAACATCTTAATGTCAAATACGTGATAAAAGGACAGCTTGAAAGAGAAGATTTATGGGATTATCCTCTTGACGCTGTAAGGGAAGCCATTATTAATGCTCTGATACACAGAGACTATCTTGACAATGCAGATATTCAGATACGAGTTTATGATGACAAAATACGATTCTGGAATCCCGGGCTGCTTCCAGAAGGAATAACTATTGATATGTTAAGAACTGACCACGAATCACGACCGAGAAATAAGCTTCTGGCAATGATTTTCTACTTTGCGGGGCTAATAGAGCGATGGGGGAGTGGAACGAAGCGAATGATAGACCTGTGCCGTGCTCAAGAGCTTCTAGAGCCAGAGTTTAGGGAAGAAGGAGCGGGGTTTGCAGTAATCTTTTATAAAGATATTTATACAGAAGAAAATTTAAGAAAGATGGGGCTGAATGAGAGACAAGTTAAAGCAGTTATGTATGTGAAAGAAAAAGGGAAGATTGCCATTGCCGATTATAAAGAAATATCTCCGGATGTTTCTAAAAAAACACTTTATAGAGATTTACAAGGGTTGGTCAAGAAGGAAATTCTTCACGAGGTTGGAGACAAAAAGGGTAGAAGGTATGAATTGCGATAATAGACGATTGTTGGACATATTGGACAAATATTAGACATTTATTGGGCATATAAAATTAGGAATTGTGAATTAGAGAATAGGGATTAGGAATTTTGAATGGTGAATTATGAATTAGTTTGGGGGAGATTGAGGGGTTACTATGATTAAGACTGAAGAGATGGAAAAGTTACCAGAGGGGTGGAAGAGGGTAAGATT
>JAKPAB010000357.1 GCA_029779695.1 Bacillota bacterium
TGAAGCATTTCAGCTATCATTTCACAAGCACTTGATGCATATGGTTCTATATAACTAATGGTTGGATTTTCTATTTGACCATCCCCTTGTCTATGATGATCAAATACAACTATACTGCTACATTTCTTCAATAGTTCCGGACATTCCGTATAGTTGGCCTTATTTGTGTCCACTACTACTAGAAGCGTATTGCTGTTAACGGCCTTAAGTGCGCCTTCACTATTTACTATCATATCTTCTGCTGATTCTTCCATATCGGTTATATTATCCACCAATGGTCTAAGAGAAGATGTTATCGTATTGAGAACTATCTGGGTCTTTTTTCCTAAAACTCTTGCAGCTGCATATACACCTATTCCAGCACCTAATGCATCTATATCACTGATAGTGTGCCCCATAACAATTACATTATCATGAGTTTCCATCATTTCATGAAGTGCCTGAGCTTTGACTCTGGCCTTGACTCTTGTAGTTCTTTCTATTTCTTTCCCATGAGTTCCATAATAGGATACTTTTCCTGAATCCTTAACAACTGCCTGTGAACCACCACGACCTAGTGCAATATTTATTGCCGCATTGGCAAATTCAACAGACTCAAGATATGACTTACCGCCTGACCCTACACCGATACTAAGAGTAACTTCTACATCATTTCCTACTTTTATTCCCTTTACTTCTTCTAGGATACTGAACTTGGCCTCTGTAAGCTTTTCAAGGTATCTATGTTCGAAAATAACAAAGTATCTATCTTTTTCTATTTTCTCAACTATTCCGCCGACATTCTGAAAATATTGTGTTATTTTTCGATCGATTACTGCTGCGAGAAGAGATCTTTTTACAATCTCAATATGTTCTACCGTTTCTTCATAATTATCAATATAAACAACAGCCGGTACCATCTTTATATTCTGGTTCTCTTTTTTTAATGCTGTAAGTTCTGTAATGTCGAAAAGCATCAAAGAAACCAGTGCATTATTCTTTTTATCAACTGTAATCAGCTGATTACCGGATTCCGTCGGGATTTCTATTTTTTGAAGTTCTGCCTGATAGAGCTTATCTTTAAAGTCTATCTTTAATTCTATACTTTCTTCCTCCGCAGAAAAGTTCATTTTATCTGCTTCAGGAAACAGATTGGATATATGTCCATGAAAGTTTGCATCAAGTTCCGAAAGCTCTTTGAATTTTTCGTTTTGCCATACAATATTTCCTGATAGATCTAAGATCGCATAAGGTATATGAAACTTATTCAATATTTCTTTTTGGATCGTTCCATATCTCGTGCCAAAATTAATAAGCTCTATAGCTAGTTTCTTCCGAAAAATGCTGTAGAACACCCCAAGACATAATGAATAAATTATTATAATAGTTGAAAATACCGCGCCAGCCTTTATATCATAAAAATATAGGCCTGCGTCTATAGCTACCAGTACAAAAACTAGGTATAACGGAGCAAAAAAATACTGCTTTAATTTTCCTGTATACTTAAGTGAGTCCATATTTCTCCTTTTGTCTAAACCTTCGCTATATTATATCACATACACTATTTCTAGCAAATTTGATTTATACCTTTGTTTATCTATTCATGCATACATATTAATCCCTTCATTTATATCCTTATGCATATCTATAAATAACAACTTTTTTATTGATTTGGCATTTTGCCGAATAAGGCTATTTTTTTTCGGCTTTTTTGACATTGTGGATTTTACCCGATATAAATAGAATAACTTACATAAGATAATTACTTTTAGAAGGGAAGTACTAATATGTCAAGCATAACTCTTGAACACATTGACAAGGTTTATCCCAATGGCGTTAAGGCCGTTAGTGATTTCAACCTTGATGTAAAAGATCAGGAATTTATTATTTTTGTTGGTCCTTCAGGATGCGGTAAATCTACAACACTTCGTATGATCGCAGGTCTTGAGGATATTTCAGCTGGAACTCTTAAAATCGACGGACAAGTCATGAACAATGTTGAACCTAAGGATAGAGATATCGCCATGGTCTTCCAGAATTATGCTCTTTATCCTCATATGACAGTATTTGACAATATGGCTTTTGGTCTTAAGCTTCGTAAGGTTTCAAAGGAAGATATCAGCAAAAAAGTTCATGAAGCTGCAGAGATTCTTGGACTTGAGCCTTATCTTGATCGTAAGCCCAAGGCTCTTTCAGGTGGACAGAGACAGAGAGTTGCCATGGGTCGTGCGATTGTTCGTAATCCTAAAGTATTCCTTATGGATGAACCTCTTTCAAACCTTGATGCCAAGCTTCGTGTTCAGATGCGTATTGAGATCTCAAAGCTTCATGATAAACTTGGTGCCACTATGATCTATGTAACACATGATCAGACTGAGGCTATGACACTTGGAACAAGAATCGTAGTTATGAAGGATGGTGTTGTTCAGCAGATAGACACTCCTCAGAACCTTTATAATAAACCTTGCAATCTTTTCGTTGCTGGATTCATTGGCTCACCTCAGATGAACTTCGTTGATGCCAAGATATCTAAATCAGGCAATGAAGTTATTGCTACTCTTGGTGAAACGAATGTTATTGTCCCTGCCGATAAGGCTAAGGTTCTTGAAGAAAAGGGATATTTAGATAAAACTGTTATCATGGGAATCCGTCCTGAGAATATTCATGATTCTAAGCTTGCAACTGTTGAAGGTCTTGATACAAGAAATCAGATATCATCTCAGATTCGTGTCTATGAGCTTCTCGGTGCAGAAGTATTTCTGTATTTCGATTATGCAGGAACTCAGATGACCGCTCGTGTTGATCCTAGAACTCAGGCTAAGGCCGGTGATAACTTCACTTTCTCACTTGATATGAATCAGACTCATTTCTTTGACAAAGATTCTGAAATGACTATCACCATCTAAATTTGATTAATTTCACCTTTTTTAGACCGCTGCCTCTGGTAGCGGTCTTTTTTTCTATGTCGCTGGATATACAACAAATGCATCAAAAAGGAGAATTCAAAATCTCGAATTCTCCTTTTTATAAACATCCTTTTATATAGCAATATTACTTTTTCCGATTATTATAATTTTAAATATAATCTTATCCAAAGCCTTGATTCTTATTTATTCTGCGGAATCAACCAATTCAAGTGAATGCTCTTCGTTCATTCCATTGCAGATCTCTATAAACTTATCTAGTGGAACATCCTTCATCTGCTTATTTCCTCGAATATTTATTGAAACCGTACGATTCTCAGCTTCATTATTTCCGAGTACTAATACGTACGGATCACGGTATCCACGATATGTCTTGATCTTTTCCTTCATATTTTTATCCGTATAATCTACTTCAAAACGAATATGATTCTTCCTGCAAAGTTCTGCAACCTCTGCTGCATAAGCATTATTTTCTACACGAATAGGAACAATTCCTACCTGAACAGGGCTGAGCCAGAAAGGGAATGATCCCTTGAAGTTCTCGATCAAAATTCCGATAAATCTCTCTATTGAGCCGAAAATAGCTCTATGAACCATTACTGGCCGCTTCATTGATCCATCAGCAGCAACATATTTCATATCAAAATTAAGCGGAAGCTGATAATCAAGCTGTATCGTTCCCATCTGCCATTCACGACCTATACAATCCTTCATCTTGAGATCGATCTTGGGACCATAGAAAGCACCATCACCTTCATTGATCTCATAATTTCCCTCACCGTATTTTTTATCAAGTATACTCTTTAATGAAGCTTCTGCTACATTCCAATCGTTAATATCACCCATATAATCGTCAGGGCGTGTTGATAACTCCGCAATATATGTAAGACCAAATGTTCCATATATCTCACCGGCAATTTCCATTATATCGCCGATTTCTTCCTCTATCTGCTCCTGCATTATAAGGTTATGTGAATCATCCTGACGGAATTGCTGGACTCTTAGCAGTCCATTCAGTTCTCCTGATTTTTCTCTTCTATGTATAACATCTAATGTATTGATCCTTATAGGAAGATCCTTATAGCTCCTTTGTTTGCTCTGATATACCTTAACTGCGTTAGGACAGTTCATGGGCTTGACTGCATACATATGCTCATCATTCATATGAACCTCGGATACCTCTGAATCAGCACTGAATTCCTTGGCTGTAGGAACCAGGAACATATTTTCCTTATAATGTCCCCAATGTCCAGAAGTCTCCCATATCTGTTTGTTATTAATTACTGGAGCCGAGATCTCCTGATAACCATGCATCTCATGTATGGATCTCCAATAATCGATCAGAGCGTTATACATTTTCCAACCCCTTGGCAGCCAATAAGGCATTCCCGGTGCTGAAGGATCAAACATAAATAGTTCCATTTCCGGTCCTATTTTCTTATGATCACGTTCCATTGCCTCTTTTACGAGATTAAGATGTTCTTTAAGCGCTTTTTTATCAGGAAAAGCATACAAATATATTCTCTGAAGCTGTTCTCTATTCTCATCACCTCTCCAATATGAACCTGATACAGACTTGATCTGAAAAGCAGCGTTCATCAGAAGCTGAGAGTTGTCGATATGAGGTCCTCTACAGAGATCCACATAATCATCTCCAGTATAATAGATCGTAATAAGCTCATCTTCCGGAAGGTCATTGATAAGTTCTGTTTTGAACTTCTGACTCTTAAAAATTGAAAGTGCTTCTTCACGGCTTACTTCTTTTCTGACCCAGTCCTCACGACGCTTAATGATTTCGTGCATCTTGTCTTCAATTGCTTTGAAATCATCATTTGTTACTGTTCTCGGAAGCATGAAATCATAATAGAAACCATCAGCAATCTGAGGTCCTATTGCATACTGCACATTTTCTTTACCGAAGATCTCTATCACAGCCTTTGCGAGGATGTGGGATAGAGAGTGACGGTATACTTCCAAAAATTCTTCTCTTTCCATGGTTGGACTCCTTTCGGTAAGGGACTTTATTTATTCACGTAGATAATATTTGGCATAACCATAACATTATTTTTGAATAAAAAAATCCCTTACAATACAATAATGTAATGTAAGGGACGCAAAATCATATTTACGCGGTTCCACCCTGCTTGCCATACAAATGGCCACTCAATTTTGATTATAACGGAATCACCGTGCCTGATTAGGGCCTCTCAGAGGTGGTCTTCAATCAGATAGTGAACGACTCACTCACAGCAACGTGAATCTCTCTCTTGATCCTTGTCCAATTTACTCTTCTCTTCAACGATTTAATATTCGATTAGTGTGATTATATATCCGAATTTTCATTTTGTAAAGGCTGATTTCTTAGATATGCGGATATCATCATCCCGACACGACACTTGACCGCATCATCAAAGTTCCTAATATCAAGTCCTGTACTTCTTGAGAATTTATCTAATCTATATACAAGTGTATTTCTATGAAGATATAGAACTCTTCCTGTTTCTGATATATTTAACCCACAGTCAAAAAACGTATTTATCGTGTTTATAGTTTCATTGTCTAATTGTTCAAAATCCACTCCCGGCAAAGAATCCTTTAGGAATGATTCTGCCGCATCCCTTGAAAGACTATATATAAGTTTGCCTAGACCCAATTCATGATATCCATATATGTGATGCCCTGAATAAAATACCTCACCTATCATTATTGCAGATGCAAGATTCCGATATATCTCCGGAAGTTCTTCAAAACTATATGATGTCCTGTCATAAGCAACTCGTGCACTTACCATTGCCTCTGTTGAAATGGTATCATACAGAGAATATGCAAAATGCTTCAGTTCATCCTGCGCTGTCACTTTTTTAACATCATTCATCATAATGATAGTTCTTGATGACAATTTTAAAATTTCCCATGATGATGAATTAGTTATGCTTCTAAGAATTGATAAAACCAGATTATCGCATTCCGTATTAAATGTAATATAGTACATATCATACTGTTCTTCATAATTATAATGAGAAGCACTCATGATATCTTTTGCTTCAAGAGATGTAAGCTCACCAGACAAGTATTTTTCAAGTATTGATGCCTTTGAAAGTTTCTTTCCAAGCTTTAAAATAGTATTTTTAATTTTTTCTTCTGTTGATTCGTTTGTATCAAAAGGAACGGATTCATCTAATGAAAAATGAATCCCTGTAGCCTCATAAAGCACATCTATTAATTTACCGATGTTCTCATTTGTCATAATACTTTTTATACTTCTCCATCTCTGTATACGATACGTGTATTCGCTCTTTTCATTCTATCTATGATCTCTTCATTTGGCTGAAAGATAAGCTTCATCTCTCTTCCATTTTTCTTAAAGATCAATACATAATATTTCATACCTGCATCATGTGATGTGCAATCATAAGTCTTCATCCTGCGTCCTATATATGATTTAACAGGAGCCGTATGACTAGGAGCCATAACAACAATCTCACTCGAAGCAATGTTTACCAGTTCTTTTCTCTTGACGCTACCCTTAACCTTAGCGATTTCTAATTCACCATTTGTGTAAGTATAGTCAAACTCAAGGTCCATAAGAGATCTAATCCACAGCATCATAAATAAAAACATAACACCTGGAGCAAAAAAAAGTGGAAAAATTATTCCAAGCAAAAAACAGATTACCAAAAAGACCATACTGATGTAGTATAACGGCTTCAATGTAATTATTTCTCTTCTTTTAACTGTATGTTCAACAAAAACATCCTGTAGCATCGCTTCACCTCTAAACAAAAAAGCAACTATATATAACAGTAGCTTCTTGTCTTCTAATCATTGTTAATAACCAAAGTCTACTTGTTATAGTTTACTATTTATGGTTTTTTTATTCAATAAAATAAGGCTGGTTTTACATTAAAACCAGCCTTACTTGCCCTTTAATTACAAAATACCTTTGAATGAAAATTCAATTTCCATCGGCTTATCATTAGGTAAGAGATACTCCGGATGAACCAACGCTCCCCAGCTATCATCTCCGCCTATTCCCATCTGCTCTCCAACTCTCACATAAGTATACATCTGCAGCGGAAGTTCGTTCTGGTGCTGTGCAGCCTCAATTTCTTCCGGAGAATTCGGAAGAGCGGAAAATCCCATTTTATTGCAATGGAACTCTAATCCTTTTCCAATTGAGTCTGTTAAGCGTGCATATCTCACATTAATCTTAAAACCTGATTCCTGTGGAACTAAGTACTTTGCCACATTGTCTTTGACTGTATTCTTGTGAATTGCAATTTTGCCTGCCGGTCGATCAACATAGGTTTCTTCTGGTCCCGGACCATACCATTCTAGATTTGTGAGTTCATATGGTAGCTTGAACATCATCGAAAACTCTGGCAGTTCGCCTACTTCTCTGGATTCATCAATATTCATCTTTACATTAACTTCACCATCCGGATAAACAGTGTATGTTACTATGCAGTCTTTAGCAGGAACAACTGGAAGATGGTATGTATATTTTACAATTACCTTATCTTCCTTAATATCATATTCATAATCACTTTTCTGATATCCGTGTCCATAATATATAGATGCGAACAGGCCTGCATTTCTCCACTGCACACTCCTGAATGACTGTAGATTTCCTCTGTCATTATCCGTTGTTGCACGCCAGAAATTCGGTTTTGGTATGCCTTGAATATATTCCGTTCCACAGAATTTGTAGGAAGATAATCCGCCATGAACTTTGGAAAAGAGGATTTCAAAACCATCTCCCTTTATTCCTATGTTATGGTATCCTTCTGTGACCCTTATTTTTCCATAATGAATACTTTTCTTGGCAGACTTATCAACAATTTTTTGACCGTATGCAATTTCGTGCCCTGTTTTAGCCCACTCTGTATCTTCCTTTAGTTCAAAAGACACCGTTGTTACATATTCTCCATCTTCTTCCGGTATCTCGATCGGAAGTTCAAAAGTTTTTTCCTTGCCAGGTCCAACAGGTACTTCCATAGTATATTCTTCTATGAAGCTGCCATTTTTTTCAAGCTTTACTTTACAATCATAGTCGCTTGTACTGGTAAATAATAATTCATTTTTAACAGTGAATTCTTTCTCCCTTACGTCTATAACTATGGGTTGGTAATCATATTTTACTTCCTGCATTTTAGGTGACGGTTCTCTCGTATCACCATAGACAATGCCATTACCACTAAAGCTATAGTCTGTTGGTCTTTCTCCGGAGTCTCCTCCATATCCCTGGAATTTTCTGCCATATCTATCTGTCTTATCAAGAGACTGATCTATATAATCCCATATAAATCCGCCCTGATATAAAGGCTCTTCTCTGGTAAGCTCGGTATATTTATACATAGCTCCTGTTGAATTACCCATAGAATGGATATATTCACAACATATATAAGGCTTATTCCTGTTTTCCTTGAGATATTCTCTAATCTTGTCAGCCGAGACATACATAGTGCTGACCATATCTGTTGTCTCTAGATATCTGGGATCATGAGCTACTCCCTCATAATGCACCAATCTTGTAGGGTCCCATTTTCTAAATGCCTTAGACATCTCAAAAATGTCTTTTCCACCATATGATTCATTTCCACAGGACCATATTAGGATACATGCATGATTTTTATCTCTTTCGTACATGTTTCTTGCACGATCAAGAATTAACTCCTGGTATTCTTTGCGATCTCCAGGAACTGCAAAATCATCACCCTCTGCTCCTGACGCAACCACATCCCATGTACCATGAGTCTCTAGATTGGCTTCATCGATTATATACATTCCATATTCATCACAGAGACGATATAATTCCGTTCTATTTGGATAATGACTGGTTCTGATCGCATTAATATTATTCTGCTTCATTACGATTATATCTTTTTCTATATCTTCAATCGTAGTCGCTCTTCCAGATTTTGAGCTGAATTCATGCCTGTCGACTCCACGAAAAACTATTCGTTTCCCATTTAGACACATAATATTGTCTATCATCTCAAAGCTTCTAAATCCGACCTCTTCTTCTATAACTTCCTGCAGAACACCGGACTCATCGAAAATTATTATCTTAAGTGTATATAGATTAGGCTTCTCAGCGCTCCAGAGTTCAGGCTGCATAACAGGTATAGATATATCCAGTTTTTTATCAAACGAACCTTCTCCGGTTATACTCTCCTCACCTTCCATATCTGTGAGTTTTATAGTATAAGATCCCTTTCCGGTAAGTTTCATGCCTACATTCAGATCAGCGTTTGTATAATTATCCTTAAGTATTGTTCTTATTCTTAAGTCATAGAGATGAACATCCGGAATAGTATATAGATATACATCCCTAAATATTCCGGAAAATCTAAAGAAATCCTGGTCTTCACACCAGCTTCCTGCGCACCATTTAAATACTCGAACAGAGAGTTTATTTTCACCCTCTTTAATAAAAGGTGTGAGCTCAAACTCTGATGGTGTAAAACTATCTTCCCTATATCCGACATATTCACCATTCAGCCAAAGAGCCATGGCCTTTCAACTCCCTGAAATGATACGAATATCTTTCTTCCTTTTTCCATTGATATGGCGTATTTCCGGTTATTTTCCTAAAATTTCTATTAAAAGTTGATGCCGTTTGATATCCTACTCGTATCCCGATTTCATCCATAGACATATCTGCCCGTTTCATAAGGTCGCAGGCTTTTCTAATCCTAACAAAATTTATAAAATCATTAGGTTTCATATTCATAGCATCTTCAAATACTTTTCTAAAGTGAGATTCACTCAAACCACACTTCTCTGCCATTTCTGCAATTTTTATATCTTGGCTGTAATGCACATTAAAGTAATCAATTGCATTTTTGATATACTGATTTTGTTTGTTTCCCTTGTGGACCTGTTCACGTTCTTCATCTAATCTAAGTATTTCGATCACTAGAACTTCCAGATATCCTTTAAGTGATTCCCTATAATACAATCCCTCTTCTCTGCATTCTTTAATGATTTTTAGAATTATCTCTCCTACTGCCGCATGATGCTTCATCGTTTTCATGGTACCATGCTTATTTATTATTCTTATCATATCATCAATAGGGATTTTTGTTGTTTTCATTTCATTTTTTATAAATTCTTCAAGATCTATAAATAGAAATTCCCATTTACATATGTTTCCTGGATCACTTATTGTTGTATGCGGAATATTTGCCGGAATTATCGTAAAATATCCATTTCCGTATCTATAAGTCTTACTTTCTATGATCAATCTTCCTTTTCCAGAATAACAATAACCTATTTCAAGATAATTATGAAAATGCAACATTTCACCATATCCAAGTCCATATTTCTGTTCCCATTCTTTACCTATCTTGGCAAGGATATAATCTCCGGTTGGTATTGTATAATACCTAAATTGAAGTTTTTTCTTCGTTTTTGCCATCTTCTACCCCTTTTATTAACATTTTTGGCTTTTTCGATTATATGATGGTCTTACAAAAATATCAAGGCGTTATTTGGTTGCTTTAATTATAGATTAATTACATTCCAATGTACTTTAATGCTTGTTACTTAACAATAACATTCGCCTTTATACATGCTTTCGGTAGCAGACTTGTATCATTTTCCACACAAAAAAATCCGGAATCATAAGATTCCGGATCTAATATAAAATACATATTGACTTTAGTCAGCTACATAAGGCATAAGAGCCATATGACGTGATCTCTTGATTGCAGATGTAATTGCTCTCTGATGCTTTGCGCATGTTCCAGTAATTCTTCTGGGAAGGATCTTTCCTCTCTCAGAAACATACTTCTTAAGAGTGTTTACCTCTTTATAGCCTATAACTGCTGCTTCTTTTCCACAGAATGTGCAGACCTTTCTTCTACGTCTCATGGGACGTCTCCTGGATCTGTCAGCTGCATGCTCTTCATTAGTCTGTGCCATGAACTTTACCTCCTGTTCATTAATTGAACGGCAGTTCATCCTCTATGCCGTCCGGGATATTCATAAAACCATCTCCGGCGTCTGCTGTCGGTGCAGGTGCGCTCTGGCTTCCTGCTGCGCTCGACGCATTTTCCTGATAATTTTGAGCAGATGTTTTAGACTCAGCGAATTCTAACGTGTTGGCAACGATATCCATTCCATAGACCTTCTGTCCATCTTTATTGGTATAGTTATTGTTTCTGAGTTCGCCGTCTATAACAATCTTTGTACCTTTTTTCAGATACTTTTCTACAAATTCTCCGGTACGTCCGAATGCGACACAATTAAAGAAATCAGCATCAGGTTCTCCCTCACGCTTAAATCTTCTATCTACTGCTATTGAAAATCTTGCAATAGCATTATTATTAGCTCCGCCATAACGTACTTCCGGATCACGGGTAAGTCTGCCCATCATGATGACTTTATTCATAAATATGTTTCCTTCCTGCTATCTTATGCCTCGTCGGCGCGAACACATAAGAAACGAAGAACATTGTCCATAATACGAACATTTTCTTCGATCTGACGCGGAGCATCTGACTCTGCATCAAAATGAATGAAATAATAATATCCTTCATTCATCTTCTTGATCTCGTAAGCAAGTCTCTTCTTGCCAGCCTCTTGAACGTCCGTAACAGTGCCGTTGTAACGAGCAATATAACCTTTTGCTTTTTCAACTACGGCAGCTCTGGCATCGTCTTCGATCTTGGCATTCACAACGAGTGCTAATTCATACTTGTTCATGCGATTTACCTCCTTTTGGTCTCTGACCCTTTTGTTACATTCAAAAGAGTAAGGATTATCATATACCACGATTAAAGACTATACCATGCTGTGGCTGTAAAAGCAAGAACAACTTCTTATTAGTAGTCATATTATAATCACGCATTTTTATACATTAATCATATCTAGCGTTTCACCTATCGACTCATTTATTATCAGATCTGCACCTGCATCTCTTGCCGTAGCGGATTTATTGATAAGGACCAGATATTTTCCCCTAAAATAATCTATCAGACCCGCAGCAGGATAAACTGCCAATGAAGTTCCTCCTATTATGAGCATATCTGCATCACTTATATATCTGACTGACTTTTCAATTGTGCTCTGATTTAGGCCTTCTTCGTATAAAACCACTTCCGGTTTAATATCCCCACCACATTTTTCGCACTTTGGCACGCCTTCAAATTTATGATCTAGCATATATTTACTATCATAAAAGGTATGGCACTTCTCACAGTAATTTCTATGTACACTACCGTGCAATTCCATGACATTTTTGCTACCTGCCATTTGATGCAACCCATCTATATTCTGTGTTAAAATTGCTGTAAGTTTACCTGCGGTTTCCATTTCAGCCAGCTTAAAATGTGCCTTGTTGGGTTTTATTCCTGTAACCAAAAGTTTGTCAAAATAGTAATCATAAAAATCTTTTTTCTTACTCATATAGAAGCTATGGCTAAGAATTGTCTCCGGTGGAAACTTATACTTCTGATTGTAAAGTCCATCTGCACTTCTAAAATCTGGGACTCCGCTCTCAGTTGATACCCCGGCTCCTCCAAAAAAAACTATTTTTCCTGATTCATCAATCATTTTTTGAAGTTTCTGTATCTTGTTATCGAATTCTTTCGACATACTTTCCCTCCTTAACGTTGATAAAATTTTTAAACATTTTATTTATAACAGTGAATTGTAGATGTCTCTTTTGGATACGCCTCTGTCTTTGGCTACAATTTTCATAGCTTCCTTTTTATCCATTCCCTGGTCGAGATATATCTTCATGTGTTCATCTATTGACATGTCTTGCCATTTTTCTCTGGCTTCTTTTTCCATATCAGACTTATTTCTACCTTCAATTACAATAACATATTCACCTCTAGGATCCTTTTCATTGTAATAGTCATTAAGGTATGAAAGAGTACCTGAAATTCTCTCTTCATGAACTTTTGTAAGCTCTCTTATGATTGCAGTATTTCTGTCACCAATCCTAATATATAATTCCCTAAGGGTTTTCTTCAAATGATGTGGAGACTCATATATTATTGATGTCCTCGTTTCATTTTCAAGCTCTGTCAGTACTCGTTCTCTTTCTTTTTTATCCTTAGGAAGAAAGGCCTCAAATGCCAACCTCCTGCAGGGAAGCCCTGACATTACTGCTGCATTGACAAATGCCGCCGGGCCTGGGATGGATGTAACTGTAATGCTCTCTGATATACACATTTTTACCAGTTCTTCACCTGGATCTGATATACCTGGTGTACCTGCATCGGTAATAAGCGCTATATTTTTCCCATCTCTTAGGCAGTTTGTCAGGTATTCACCTTTTTCAATTTTATTAAATTCATGATAGCTGGTCATCTCGGTATGAATATCAAAATGATTCAATAATTTTATCGAATTTCTGGTATCCTCCGCCGCAATCAGGTCCGCTTCTTTCAATATTCGGATTGCTCTGAATGTCATATCTTCGAGATTACCTATAGGCGTTGCTACAAGATACAGTGTTCCTTTCAATTTTTCCTCATTTTCTAATACTTAATCATCAATAATAGCTATTGAATCTAAATAATATCTATATACTAAAATCCATAAATGTCCAAAATCTCTTTTGTGTATTTTCTTTCTGACTCATATACGATCAATGGCTTTTCAACCGTAAGTCTTGGATTAGCGCCTCTTATTCCTTCGACTAATACCATATTTGGTTCTTTATCTATAAATGGATATACCAACCGCATTTTCTTTGGCTCTATACCTACTGCTTTCATTTCCATAAATAGTTCTGCCAATCGAAAAGGTCGATATACAAAGTAGCACCTGCCCTTCGGCTTAAGTACCTTGCCCGCTTCACCCATAATATCTTTCAAAGTGCAAAGTGCTTCATGCCTTGCTATATATTTTGCATCTTCCTTATTTCTGATACCATGCTGATCTATCATATATGGTGGATTAGACGTTATTACATCAAAAGAAGATGCTCCGAATCTCTTCGAGGCATCCTTAATATCACCAGAAATTATATGCACTCGATCTTCTAGGCTGTTTATCCTGACAGATCTGTCAGCCATATCCCGCACTTCTTCCTGAATCTCTAGACCATATATCTCTTTTGCCTTAGTTTTAGCTGATAGCAATATCGGAATTATTCCATTTCCGGTTCCCATATCCAGCACTTTTTCTTCCGGTTTAATGCATGCAAATCCTGAAAGAAGAACAGCATCCATACCAAAACAGAATTTCTTGGGATTCTGTAAAAGTACAAGTCCGTTCCGCTCTAGAGTATCGACTCTCTCTCCTTGATTCACAAGCTTTTTCTGTTCTTCGGTAAGAATTATATTTCCATTTTCGTTATCAATATTCTTCATTATTGAAATTCTGATGTTTATTATCCTTGTTTTTCTGATAAAAATTTTTATTATTCTTATTTGGTTTTCTGTTATCTTTAGCATTATTCTTTTTAAAGTTCTTATTATCTTTTGGCACGGCTACATTCTTATTGTCCTTTTTAGGCTTATTATTTTTATTATTAATTGGTCTCTTATCGTCTTTTGAGAATTTTCTTTCTCTATTATCCCTGCTGTCTCTCTTGTCTCTCCGGTCTTTTGGCTTGTCCGAATCATCATTTTTACTGTCGATATTTACATTTTCTTTGTCTTCATTTTTTGATGGGGACTGTTTTTTATTATTTGCTTCAACATTTTGTGCCTGAGCTGTATCCTGTTCCTGTCTCCTTCTTCTACTTTTCTTATGAACAGAAGGGTCAAATACTAGTTCATCTATGCTGAACTCTTTTACTTCTCTATTGTCATCTTCTTCAAAAAACACTCTTATTTTTTCTCGAAGCACATCTACGCTGTGTACTTCTCCCTTTTTACCTTCCTTGGTAGCTACTTCATCACCACGTCTTGGAAGTTTTTTATTTAATTCTTCATATGCTTCCTCTTCATTTTTGAGGCAGCACATCAATCTTCCGCAGACTCCTGAGATTTTTGTAGGGTTGAGTGACAGATTCTGTTCTTTTGCCATCTTTATTGAAACCGGAGAAAATGTATTTAAAAATGTGGCACAGCATAATTCTCTCCCACATACTCCAATTCCACCTACGATTTTTGTCTCGTCTCTTACACCGATCTGTCTAAGTTCGATTCTCGTATGAAAAGAGGCCGCAAGATCTTTTACCAGAGCTCGGAAATCTACTCTTCCATCTGCAAGAAAGTAAAATGTTAATTTTTTTCTGTCAAATGTATATTGAGCTTCAACCAGTTTCATATCCAACTGATGCTCTAATATTTTCTGCTTACATACCTTGTAAGCTTCATCTTCAGCTTTTCGATTCTCTCTCTCTTTTTTTATATCTTCTGGAGTTGCGATTCTGATAACCTTTTGGTCATTTTCTATTTCATCAGTAATTCTAAATCCTTTATCAAGTGAAGAAGAACGAACAATTCCGTATTCGATTCCTCTCTGTGTCATACATATAACCTTATCGTTCATATGTATTTGCATATCGCCTGGAGCAAGATAATAAACCTTGCCAGCATTTCTAAAATGTACGCCAACTAACTCAGCCATTTATAATCTCCTTCATTTTTATCAGTAGAAGCTCGGTAATAAGCTCCGGATTAACATTTTGCTTTAACATTTTTTCCGAATCCGA
>JAKPAB010000359.1 GCA_029779695.1 Bacillota bacterium
GACTTAGAAAAACCTTTGAATCGTACCGGATATGCTCATACAGCGTTTAGCCTTGGAAGCAGGGAAGCTGTTGATGAGCTTACAGCCAGATTGAAAGCAGATGGATATAAAGTGATCAGTGGGCCGAGAGTGACGGGAGATGGATATTATGAAAGCTGTGTAAGTTTCGTAGAAAACAATCAGATAGAACTGACCGTTTGATCTGTTGTGACAAGATCAATCCTACGCAATATGTGTTCCACGAGGATACAGAAACTATTACAGTGGCCTATACAGAATATGAAGAGGATTATCACATCTTCTATGAAAATGGCGTTGTAAAGATGCCGGTATCAGTGCGACTAAATCATGCTGTTGCCGATGGATATTCGGTAGCAAGAGTATTTACACTGATTGAAGAAGAGATAAAAAGGCTCGTATTGTAAAATTCAAAACATGGAAAAAAGGATTACACATGATATGAAAAGAACCATGCATGATATGAAAGTGATCACGCATTAGAGGAAAAGATTATGAATTACCATAAGGTTGCCTTGGTGGCATGCTCGAATGGCTTGCAATCAGATGAGCATCGTTCAGTTGATGCACTAATAGAATATTTAAACGACATTGGAACAGAGACTGTGTGTTCACCATATATTTACGCGGAAACGGTATCTAAAGATTTGGATACAAAGAGAAATACAACAGGTGAAAATAGGGCCAAAGTTTTAATGGATTTTTTTGAGGATGATTCAATCAATGCTATTTTTGATATTTCGGGTGGAGACCTTGGAAATGAAATACTGCCTTATCTCGATTTTAAAGTTATAAAAAAACATCCCAAGCTATTTTACGGGTACAGTGACTTATCCACTGTCTGCAATGCAATTTATACTAAGTCTGGAATTGCAACAGGATTGTTCCAGGTCAAGACATTGGTCTGGGATGAAACAGGCGTTAAAAAGTCCTGGTTTGAGGGATGGGATGGAAAAACAGATATAGAATTTGAGTTCATACAGGGAAGAACTATGTCAGGCACAGCTGTTGGAGGCAATATCAGATGCTTTCTAAAACTTGCCGGAACGGAGTGTTTTCCGGATCTAAAGGGTAAAGTCTTAGTGCTTGAATCTTGGGGAGGATTGCTGCCACAGTCCATAACTGGATTGGCACAAATCGCTCAGATGCCGGGATTTAAAGACTTGAAAGGAATTATTCTAGGGACATTTACGCAGTTAGATGAAGCTGGGCAGAGAAATGCTCTAGAAAAAGAAGTGCTCAAAATTGCCGGGGATATTCCGGTAGCAGTAACGAAAGAGATTGGGCATGATAAGATGTGTAAGTGTATTATGTTAGGCGAAGAGATTTCGTTATCATGATAAACATATGATATATTTTGCCATCGAGAAGACTTAAAACGAAGGTTCAAAGGCAATCGTTTCAGTTGTGTCATTTATAAATTCATCAATGCAAGATTTGATAAAAATAATGGAAAGCACACTTTACATTTCTCTGCAGGCGTGGTATATTATCAATGTAAAGTAAACTTTCCATTAGAAGGGTTGGATTTTTTGAAAAACAGGTTGGAAGAGATACGGAAAGCAAAGGGAATCAATCAGGAAGAATTGGCGGAGGCACTTGAAGTTTCGAGACAGACAATAGGTTCTCTCGAAAACGGCAGGTATAATCCATCGATTATTCTAGCCTTCAAGATTGCAAGATTTTTTGGAACAAGCATTGAAGAGATTTTTATCTACGAGGAAGAAGAGTCATGAAAAAAGCGAAAGCAGATTATATTATTACAGCATTAGGGATTTTATTGTTAGTTTTTGGAGTATACTTAATTAAAAGTGGTCAAGATACACATGGAATCATGAGGGCATTGCCTTATGTTTGTATTGGATTAGGATGCGGGATATTTGGTCATGGTATGGGAGATATTATTTCCAGGAAGGCGATTCAAACAGATCCAAAGCTGGAAAAGCAGATTGAAATTCAAAAAAATGATGAAAGAAACATCACAATTTCACAAAGAGCAAAGGCCAAAGCTTATGATCTGATGACATTTGTATATGGTGCATTGATGCTGACATTTGCATTAATGGGAGTTGATATGATAACGGTGTTGCTTCTGGTTTTTGCATACCTGTTCGTACAGGGATATGCTGTTTTTTTCCGATGCAAATATGACAAGGAAATGTAGAATTACATAGCTATAAATATATAATACACAACATTTACATTACATATTGCAATATATTTTCATTCAGAATATAATTCTTGTCGCAAGTTTTATATGATAAAAATAAAAAAAGGTCCATATTTTGATTTAAATATAATGGATAGAGCAAAGGCGTTTATATGAAAATAGATATAGGAAAACAGAATAGGATTGAAAAGTATCAGTACATGAGTGATCTCAATTTTTTCAGTAAGGAAGTAGCAAGACGAAAGAAAGCACTGCTTGAGAAAAATAGTAAAGATATTGGAACGGAACCGCTGTCTGAGTCAGAGCTTTTGGCGCAAAATAAGATCCCGAGAATTGTCAGCGGACTTAGACATAACATATTGTATGTCCCAGATGAGATCAGAAAAGCATCAGGTATAATAATCAACGGAAGAAGGATAAAAAGCCTTATATTTTCCACTGATATTGCGATCATTAAAAATTGTGATGCGGATGCGGTATTGGCCGTTTATCCATTTACGGTACAACAGTCTATAAGTAATGCTATCATTCAGACCACATCTATACCTGTATTTTGCGGTGTAGGCGGCGGCACTACCAATGGTGTCAGGTCGGTTGCTCTTGCCAGTGATGCAGAGGGACAGGGAGCAATGGGAGTAGTACTTAATGCACCTATATCAAATGAAAACATATTGGCAGTATCAATTGCACTTGATATTCCGGTTGTAATATCAATCACCAATGACCACACTGATATCGCAGGGAGAATAGCGGCCGGAGCTAACATTTTAAATGTTGCAGCAGGAGCCAAAACAGCGGAAATCATTAGAAGCATTAGGACAGAGTTTCCAAAAATCCCCATTATTGCTACAGGGGGAAAGGAACCGGAGTCGATATTGGAGACCATTGCGGCCGGAGCGAATGCAATAGTATATACGCCGCCATCATCGGGAGAATTGTTCCGAGGAATAATGGAAGAATACAGAAAATAATATAAATGTAGATGATATATAACCTCTTTACCTGGCAACGGGTAATGAGGTTTTTATTTTGCTTGTGTATTGTTTTAAAACAAGGTACATTAAGCATACAGAGAAATAAAACGGATGAATGAGGATTTAATGAGAGATCCTATCGGTGAAGTGCCTATAGTATTTAATTACTTCTGTCATAAGGAAGATAGTCAGGAGATAAATATGAATCAAATAAATACGATTAATATGCTGTTTGAAAACAAGGTGAGAGAGAATCCTGATGCGCTTTCGGTATATGATACAGACAGGCGCCTTTCCAGGGTAGAACTCCAAAGATTAGCAGATACGATTACAGCGATGATCCCAAGGGGGACCAAGCGGGTAGGTATAGTTATGGATCACAGTGTGGAAATGATAGCAGCTATTTTGGCAGTTTTGAAAACAGGAGCAGCTTATATCCCGGTGGAGCCATTCTTCCCAGATGACAGGATAGGATTCATGATGAGGGATAGTGATGCAAGGGTCATTATCACAAATTCTAAATATGTATCAAAAATATCAGCGATAAATGTGAAATACACCATAGAAGATACAGATATAAACGTAAAAGCTATGGGCAATGATAAAAATGACACAGATATACAAACTATAATAGTTGATAAGGGACTTTCGGCTAGTGATAGCACTGCTTCAATGTCGGCTACAGCTGAGGATCTCGCTTACATCTTATATACTTCTGGATCAACAGGGAATCCTAAGGGCGTTTCGGTGACGAATAGTAATGTATGTCATTATGTCAGAGCATTTGCCGATGAATTCCATCCGGATGAAAAAGATACGATGCTACAGTACTCGGTATGTTCTTTTGATATATTTGTAGAAGAGGTATTTGCCACGATCCTAAATGGTGCTGTTCTGGCGATTCCGTCAGATGATGACAAGGAGAATATTGAATCTCTAATGTCATATGTTAGTGAAAATCATGTGACAGAGATCAGTGGATTTCCATATCTGTTGATGGAGATGAATCACCTGGAGACGATTCCCGATTCCATTAGATTACTGATAAGTGGAGGTGACGTGATAAGGGAATCCTATGTGAACAATCTGGTGGATAAGGTCTCGGTCTATAACACTTACGGACCTTCTGAGACAACGGTATGTGCATCTTATTATAATTGCAGCGAGGGATATGCACTGTCTGATGGTACTTATCCTGTAGGCAAGCCGGTGAGTGGCATGGATATAAGGGTTGTAGATGAAAATATGAATAAACTGCCTGATGGCGAGACAGGTGAGCTCATTATAATAGGAGATGGAGTGTCAGCTGGGTATATAGGTGACAGAAAGATAGAAAACATGGCATTTGTAAAACAGGAAGATGGCACTGTTATATATAGAAGTGGAGATATGGGATATATACTTCCTGACGGCAATATTGCTTTTCTACATAGAAAAGATACCCAAGTCATGATAATGGGGAAAAGAGTGGAAACTATTGAGGTTGAAAGCATTCTGATGAAGTGCCCCGAGATAAAAATGGGCGTTGTACAGGCATATACCGATGAGCAGAATCTGTCATATCTGGTTGCATACATCGTCACCAATGAAGATAATGCTTCTCTTTCTACGATTAAAAAAGAAATGGCAAGGTTTTTGCCTACATATATGATACCGGAATTTTTTATCCGCATGAAGGATCTGCCTATGAATGCAAACGGTAAGGTGGATTTGAGAGTATTACCAATAATTATGAAGGAAGGTTTGGTTGCATAAGAGGATTAAAAGTGATTTCAGGGGGGGATATCATGAAGAAATCAGAAAAAGTGATTTCAAGGATGGGAGCCCTGCTAGAGATAAGTGAAGCTGAGGTCTCAGATATTGATCTATTAATGTCATGGAGAATGGAAGCGCTGGGGCATGTTTTTAAGATGCCGATGGGTAAGGAAATAGATGAAATATATGAATCTAATCGTATTTACTATCTGTCAGCAATCGAAGCCCATACCCATATAGCCTGTTTTACCAGCATGGATAATGAGATAATCGGTTGCGGAGGAGTATGTCTGCAGGAGGAAATGCCTTCTCCGGATAATCTCTCAGGCAGGAATGCTTATATTATGAATATATATACCAGAGGGCAGTGCAGAGGGATAGGAGTAGGAGGCTCAACTGTATCCTGGTTGATAGAAAGAGCGAAGGCAGAACAGTCTGTCAAGATCTACCTAGAGACATCACCGGCAGGAAGAAAGCTCTATCAAAAAATGGGGTTCAAACCTATGGTAGATTATCTCAAGCTTTGAACTGATTTATGTGACTTAGTCACAGAGATAAAAAATCTTAATTGTTATAATGGATTACAGAATGATCGTTAAAAAAATATCAACATAATGTATTTGAGAAAAATGTTAACAAAGGTATTAATAAATCAACGAAAAGGAGTATCGATATGGCAAAAAAGACATTGATAATCGGTGGAGTCGCAGGAGGTGCGACTACAGCAGCAAGGCTAAGAAGAAGAGATGAAAACAGACAGATAATCATATTCGAGCGCGGAGAATATATATCCTATGCTAATTGTGGTCTCCCATATTATATCGGAGATGCAATCAAGAGCAGAGACGCACTTATCCTACAGACACCTGAGCTCATGAAGAGTAGGTTTAATATAGATGTTCGTGTTTCCAATGAGGTGACTCGCATCCTTCCTGATGACAAAAGAGTTGTTGTAAGGAATCTAAAAACTGGGGAATCATATGAAGAGTCATATGATGACCTTGTTATCGCTACGGGTTCATCGCCCATCAAACCACCAATCCCGGGAATCGATGGAGATAATATATTCACACTGTGGACTATTCCTGACACAGATAAGATCAAGGGATATCTACAGGAAAAAAGACCTAAAAGTGCTGCAGTTATAGGTGGTGGTTTTATAGGTCTTGAAATGGCGGAGAATCTACATGCTGCAGGTGTCCATGTCTCTATAATCGAGATGCAGGACCAGGTAATGGCACCGCTGGATAGGGAAATGGCCAATCTTCTCCATGAAAACATGGAAATGAATCAGGTAGAACTGATATTAGGTGATGGAGTAAAAGAATTCCATAATGAGGGAGATAAGGTTAGTATCAGCCTTGGCAGTGGTAAAAATATCGAAGCCGATATGGTAATTCTGTCCATTGGAGTAAAGCCGAATAGTGAGCTGGCTAGTGAAGCAGGACTGGAACTAAATCCCAGAAAGGGAATCGTGGTAGATGAGAACCTTAGGACATCAGTGAGTGATATATATGCAGTGGGAGATGTAATAGGTGTTGATAACTACATTACCAGGGAAAAGACTATGATACCGTTAGCAGGGCCAGCAAACAAACAGGCCAGAATCCTGGCAGATAATTTATCTGGAGACCATAAAATATACAATGGTTCTCTTGGAACAAATGTTGCAAAAATATTTGATCTAAATGCAGCTAGTACGGGACTAAATGAAAAGCAATTGAAATCTATGGGCAAGGTCAAGGGAACTGACTATGAGACCATTCTTATCAATCAAAAGTCCCATGCCGGATATTATCCGGGAGCCACTACACTTACATTAAAGCTGATTTTTGATAATGAAGGAGGAATATTAGGTGGACAGATCGTAGGCCAGGATGGAGTAGATAAGAGGATCGATACGCTTGCTACGACCATTAGATTAGGCGGGACTATATATGATCTAGAGGAGTTGGAACTTTCCTATGCACCACCATTTTCTTCTGCCAAGGATCCGGTCAATATGTTGGGATTCACCGCAGAGAATGTGCTGCGAAAAATGGTTTCTTTTATGGAATGGGATGAGCTGGATGAGCTCATTAGTAATAAGGAAAAAGAAACAGATTATACTGTTTTGGATGTGACAGAGGAAATGGAGAGAATGGTATTTGCCATTCCGTGTTCCTACAATATTCCGGTGGGACAGCTCAGAAGCAGAATGGCTGAATTGGATAAAAATAAGCTTATTATCATATACTGCGCCATCGGAGTTCGTTCATATAATGCAGCCAGGATACTGATGCAGAACGGATTTGAAAATGTCATGGTCTTGTCAGGAGGAACTGCTTTTTACAAGTCCATGCATTATGGTGATAGGAATAAATCAGGTGGTTCTTCCTCAGACACAGATGAAAAAGCATGTGGATGCGGTGGATCAGATAGTATAAATATGAAAATGAAAGAAAATAGTTCAGATGATCCTATTGCAGAAAAGGAAATGAAGATCTTGGATTGCTGTGGATTACAGTGTCCCGGCCCAATTATGAAGGTTCATGAGGCTATCTGTGAGATGAAGGATTCGGAAATCCTAAAAGTATCGGCAACTGATATGGGATTTGCTGCAGACATCGAATCATGGTGTAGAAGAACAGGAAATACTCTGGTCAAAAAAGAGCGCATCGGCAAAGAGAATATTGT
>JAKPAB010000003.1 GCA_029779695.1 Bacillota bacterium
GACTTACCATACGCAGGAAGAACTTCGGCTAGATATTTTCGAGTACATTGAGAAATTATATAACAATCGTCTTCCTCATGGAGCAATTGGATATAAAACACCAAATGAGTATGAAGCAGAATACTGGGATCAGATGGCGTAATACTTGGTCCCAGAAAATTTTTCGTTACAAATCGTGTCCAAATTATTGACTATACTGCAATGTTCATTTTTCTTTCTCCTCTTTGAGATACAAGAAGTCAAATATAGTTACTGCTTCTACACAAGAATCATCCGTGTGAATATTTATTATCTTACTTTATAATGCTTATTGCAACTGTGTCAACAATATTGATTAAAAATTATATATCAAAAGTTTCGGAAAGCAAAAACCCTGTGATATACAAAAATCACAGGGTTTTTAAATTATTCAGGTTAAAATCAAATCCCGAAAATAAATTATAAGGATTTACTGCTAATATTGCTGATCATTAATCGTATGTTCTATAGAAGAATTTTCCTCTAAAATCTGTAGTAGGAAGTGAATTTACAAAGGCTGCCGGATCGATATTGTTGATCAGCTTGATTACCTTCTTGACCTCAGACCTGGCTATAACAGAATATACCATTTTTCTCTTCTCATGCTTAAAGCTGCCCTCACTGTTCATGATAGTAGCTCCGTGGTGGCTATTTGAATATATTGCCTGGCATATTTCATCTGCATTATCCGTTACTATTAGAAGTGTCTGTTTCATATATGTTCTATATACAATATGTAATATCTGAGTTGATACGAACTGGAATATTATAGAATAGAGTGCCTTATCGAATCCAAACAGCAGGCCTGCTGTGAAGAGTACACCTATATTCATAAAAAGAACTATATTAAAGGCATCTATTCCCTTCCTCTCGGAGAGGAAAATAGCAATGAAGTCAGTTCCTCCACTGGTAGCATCAGCTTTTAATGCAAGTCCAATGGCAGATCCATTCAGTACACCTCCGAATACGCTTAGTAGAAGTAAATCATTAGTGATAGGTGGCCATGGGATTATATCCGTTATGACGGCACTTATCAGAATCATTTCAAGCGATCTCGCTGTGAATTTTTTACCTATAAACCTGAATCCTATATATACAGGAACCGCATTGAGAAGGATGTTTATAGGTGTATATGGTACACTTATCCCACCAAATTTCATAAATATCTGCTGTATCAGAACAGATAATCCAGCTACTCCGCCAGGGAACAGTCCGCCTCCTTTGGCAAACATCTTCGTATTAACTCCAAATAAGATTCCTGCCGGGATAACAGCCAGTATCCGGATCATGTCATGTTTAAATGTTTCTTTCATTACTAATTCCATTTCATTTATACTTATTTTTTGTTGACTAAAATGCAGCATACTGATTCTAACGCAATTTTTTCACTTATACAACATGAAAGACGGAAAATCTCCGTCTTTCTAATCATGTATATATTGCGATTTTATCATCTTTATTCCACATGAAGTATCTTGCACTGTTCCTCAGCATTATAAAGGTTCAGTCCAAAATTGTTTTTTACAAATGATAAACATTCCTCTCTTTTCATACTAGCATATAGCTGAGTAGGAATCTCTTCGGTTTTTCCGCCATCAGGCTCACAGGTTGTCGTGTATCCGAATGTAGCAAATACCATCCACATACGGCCTTCGTCTTTTACGTATATGGTGTTTATCTTATCAACATTAACAGCCTTACCCAATCTGGTTATAAACCAATTCGACATTAGTATCCCCTTTCATATTTTCCTATATTAGATCTCTTAAATGAAAATATACAGCTTCTTTATTGATATTGTATATTGTTTACTTATTTCTCTTCCCTGTTATCTCACCGCTCATATAATGTTTCCTGCAAAGAGACACGTAGGACTCATTGCCTCCCATCATTACCTGTTCTCCATCTCGAACGATTTTGCCATTTGATACTCTAGCATTAAAATGTGCTCTGTGTCCGCACCAGCAAACCGTAGGAACCTCTTCTATCTTATCTGCTATTTCCATCAGTCTCTTCGATCCCTCGAATAGATGACCGGTAAAATCAGTACGAAGTCCATAACATATTATAGGTATATTAAATGTATCTACGATTTCTGCCAGCTTATCCACATCGGAAGCGGTCAGAAAATTAGATTCATCAATTATAATACAATCATAATTTTCCCAACTACCGTCTTTTTTTGAAAACCAATTTTTCTCTGCTGTTTTTAAAAAGTTCTCAACGGTTTCACAAGTTGATGATAAGTCGATTCGTGACTTAATTACCATCTCACCATCCCTGTTATCTACTTCCGGTTTTAAAAGAAGTGCATTCTGGCCCTTTTCCATGTAATTGTATCTGACCATAAGTGCATTTGCTGTTTTGGAGCTGCCCATTGCTCCGTATCTGAAGTATAGCTTTGCCATTTGCTCACCCTTCTCTGTGCTTGATCTGTGCGTGATCTGTTATTAATATGTTATTTGTTTTATCCGTTGCATTTTTGTTTACAGTTTTAGTTTTAGCTTACTATTTTACTTTATTTCTTCAGTTTTTCAATATATCATCAATTATTTTAAACATTTCCTGCATATTTTCATAAGGATGAATATAAAAATTTGAATTGCCATTTAACATAGCAGATAACTGCGTCATGCTCTTTTTGTAAAAGATATGACATGGAATACCTTTGCTCTCAGCATATCCAAGCTCATAGCCTACTCCAAGAGAAGTATGCGTGCATTCCGCAATGACAATATCGCTTTCTCTCAGCCAGTTTGTATCCTGAATGTATATCTCATGATCCTTATCTCTTGATCTCTCTGTTACATTAAGTGCAGCATTGCCGATGTGCTCCGTAAGAACTATATCTGTTTTCTTGATATACCTTATTACCTCTGCATATGTTTCAGCATCCTGTCTGCCACCCCGGATAGCTCCTGCAAAATATATCTTCTTATTCATATACCATGATCCTTACTTTTTGAAAATTTTCTTATACTATTTATAGATTATTCAAAAACTCTTTTGTAATCCTAACTGCCTACTCAAAAAATTCCTTTGTGATCTTTATCATATCTTCTGTATCCTTTGTTCCGGCTGTTTCAAAAGGTGAATGCATTGCCAGCTGGGGGAGTCCTATATCTGCTGTTGCAATAGGTACCTGATTGTTTGAGATATTTCCAAGTGTAGATCCGCCCGGAATATCTGATCTGTTTGTAAATGCCTGAACATTGCATCCTGCTTTTTCACATAGATTTCTAAAAAAAGCAGCCGAATATCCATCTGTACAATATTTCTGATTGCCTGAGAACTTAAGCACTACACCCTTATCTATAATGGGTCTATTGATAGGATCTGCCTTGCTCGAATAGTTCGGATGAACCGCATGAGCATTATCTGCAGATATCATAAAACCATTGGCCAGATCTATATGATAGCTCTCTGAATCTCTGCCAAGAGCAGTATATACTCTCTCCAGTGTATCTTTTAGAAATGTTGAAGCAGCGCCTTGTCTGGTAGAGCTTCCAACCTCTTCATTATCAAATACTACATACATAGAAAGCCTTTTTTTCTTATTGCCTTCTATAAATCCCTTAAGGGTCGTATATGCACACTGCAGATCATCCAATCTCGGTGCCGAGATAAATTCTCCATCGTCGCCCCATATCATTCCCCTTTCGTGATTATATACGAAAAGGTCATATCCCATAACGTTTTCCTGTTTTTCGCCTATCAGTTCTGCTGCCTTGGCGATGATACTCTTCTTGTTACTATTGTTATTTTTGTTATTATTTTTGTTATTATTTTTATCATCAGCCAGTCCATATAAAGGAAGCAGTTCTTCCTGCGGATTGATCTTCTTTTTATCATTAGCATCTCTATCCATATGAATGGCAAGAGATGGTATCATTAGCATATCCTTATCAAAATCTACAAAGTTCTTAACAAGTTTACTGCCATTTTTCGTATATATCCTTCCAGCTACAGAAAGTGGTCTGTCAAACCATGGATACATCAGCATTCCGCCATATTTTTCCACATTAAGGACAATATATCCCTTGCCCTGTTCCATCTCCGGATTTTCCTTTAATTTAAAATATGGTGAGTCACAGTGACTTGCGACAATATGAATCCCTTGGAATTCTTCAGGCACCGTAAATGCTATGATTGCAGAGTCATTACGTATCGTAAAATAGCTCTTTCCCGGAACTATATCCCATCGTTCTGCTTCTGACAATTCTATAAATTTTTCACGTAAAAGCATTTCCTTAATATTAAGTACAGCCTGAAAACTTACAGAACTTTTACCAATAAATCTTAATAATTCTTCACTTTCGTTCATCTGATTTCTCCTTAAGTTTTCATTATAGTGCATTATCTCTTGTTAGAAAAGAAAAAAAAGAGCCTAGAAATAATGATCCTATAATCATCCTTTCAAGGCCCTTTGTATCAAAATTAACTATATTGTTCTAATTATTTATTATGCTTGGTCAGATCCGCTCCAAAATACTTCTTTGATAATTTAGCCAATGTACCATCATCTTTTAGTTCCTTAATGGCATCGCTTATTGCATCTCGAAGCTCTGTTTCTCCCTTTTTTACCGGGATAGCAATGCTATTTGCATCATCCGAATATGCTGCTATCTTGACCTTTGCATCCGGATGCTCTCTGGTATAGTCCAGATATGTAACTTCAGAATTAAGGGTTGCATCGATTCTTTTCTGGAGCAATAGCTCTATTGTCTGATTCAGGTCATCTACTCCGGTTACCTTTGCTCCATTTTTTTCTGCATCCTCAGCATATACGCTGGAAATAGTATTAGCTGTTGTCTTACCCTTTAGATCTTTAAATGAAGTGATATCATTGTTATCAGATGATACCATTATAACAGTTCTGATATATGCATATGGCTCTGTAAAATCATATTTTTTAGAGCGCTCCGGAGTAACATCTACTCCATTTACCACAACATCATATCTTCCAGAATCTAGACCGGCAAAGAGTCCGTCCCATTCACCTTCCATAAATTTTGCCTTGACTCCAAGCTTTTTTGCAACGGCCTTGGCTACATCCACATCATATCCTACCAATTTGTCATTTTTATCATGATAAGTCCATGGAGCCCAAGTTCCCTCCATAGCAATTTTTATCTCTCCAGCTTTCTTGATCGCCTCAAGCTGATTTTTCGGCTCTGAACTGCCAGATTTTCCACATCCAGACATAAGGCCCATAATAACTGAAGTTGCCGCGATCAATGTAATAATTCTTTTTTTCATCTCGTACCTTTTCTATTTTATCAAAATATCCATAACTATTTTCTATTCTATATCTAATTCTAAATATAAAATCTAAACCTAAGATCTAAACATATAATCCAAATCATGATATTATTTTCTAGATTCTTCTATAAAATTAATAAATTTTTTCGTTCTCTCAGAATCGGGGGCTTCGAAGAAATCTCTTGTCGGTTTATCTTCTACAATTACCCCACCATCCATAAATACTGACCTAGTTGATACGTTTCTAGCAAAATTCATCTCATGTGTCACAACTGCCATAGTCATGCCGCTCGATGCCAGATCTCGCATAACTGAAAGGACTTCCCCTATCAACTCCGGGTCTAGTGCAGATGTCGGTTCATCAAAATATATTATTTCAGGATCCGTAGCCATTGCCCTTGCAATTGCTACACGCTGCTGTTGTCCGCCTGATAATTGGCTAGGATAATGATCTTGCCTGTCAAGCATTCCGACCTTGTCCAATTGTTGTCTGGCAATCTGAACTGCCTTCTCCTTATTCATCTTTCTTCCTGTTATCAGACCCTCTGTAACATTCTGAAGTGCTGATTTATTCCTAAAGAGGTTGTAGTTCTGAAATACAAATCCCGTTTTCTTCCTTATAGATACTATGCTTTTCCTATCCATATCTGATAAATCGTAGGTGCTGCCATCAAAAAACAGCTGTCCTGCATCTGCCTTTTCCAGAAAATTCATACATCTGAGAAGTGTAGTCTTACCTGATCCGCTAGACCCTAGGATCGCGATCACATCTCCTTTTGTTATAGACAGATTAACGTCCTTAAGGACTTCCACATCATTAAATCTCTTTCTCAGACCGGATACAGATATTAGTAAATTTTCCTCTGACATTCTCTTTTTCCTCACTTGTACTGATATGTATTAAGTTTCTTCTCGCCATATCTCTGGAACATGGTGAGGAAAGTGGAAAATATCAAGTATATCGCACCGACCTCGATATATATCCAAAGCGGTTCATAAGTCCTTGCTACTATTCTCTGCGCAGACATAAACATCTCTGCAACTGTGATATTGGCCAATAGAGAAGTATCTTTCATCATTGATATCAGTGAATTAGAAAGTGGTGGAAATGCCGTCCGCATAGCCTGGGGAAGTACGATTCTCCTGACGATCTGCCAATAGCTCATCCCTACACATTCTCCCGCTTCCATCTGTCCCTTTGGAACAGATTCAAAAGCAGCTCTCATGGTCTCTGCACTATATGCTCCTTCATTAATGGAAAATGTCAATACTCCGGCGACAACTGGTGATAGCTTTATCCCTATCTGCCCTAACCCATAGAATACGACGAAAAGCTGAACTAAAAGAGGGGTTCCTCTTATGATCCAGATGTAGAACCTTGCAATATTTTTTAGAACCTTAATATCCGCGATCTGTATCAGAGCTGTTGCAATTGCAATAATAAGAGATATAGCAAATGCAATAGCTGTCATTGGAATTGTATATATAAGTCCCGGAACAATTATTTTTGGAAATGAATCAATCAGTATGTTTATCAGTCTATCACTCATATATCCCCACAAACTTTTTAAAATCAGTTACTCTATTTTGCATCTTTATATTTTAACAAATATAATTTTTCAAAACCGGCTTTTGCGTTGATATAATAACACGAATGTAAAAGACAGACAATTGTTAAATAATTAAATTTTTATAAACAAAATCTATTTTGCCCTGCTTGGATGACAGGTAAAGTATATGATCTGTCGTTTTTCTCCCAGCTTATCCATCAGATCAAGTCCTGATTCAACTTTTTCCTTGTCAAGTCCGGCAAAAGGATCATCCATTATTAATGTTGGCTGTTCTTTATCATACATCGCATCTATAAGAGCCAATCTAACTGAAAGCGCTGCCATATCCTGATAACCTTCGCTTAGGTATTCGCTCTCTACTGTTTTACCATTAGATCTAAATTTTATATTTAGATCAAGATCCAGTTCGAATGTTCCCTTTTGAGGTGCATTTTTTATATTCGGATATATAAGGGACATATAACGTTCCATCCCCTTTTGCAGTGGATCCATATATCTAGCCATAAACTTATCTCTGGCTTCCTGTAGATAATTTTTGGCCTTGTATAATATATCTACCCTGTAAGAAAGTAATTTTTCCTTTTCCTCCAGGACTTCCGTTCTATCTTTTTCTTCCTGTCGATTTATAAGTTTCTCAGATGTATCGCTCAGAGTCTCCTTATCCTTTTGCAGATAATTCATATTCTCGGTGAGGCTTTCATCTATTTTAAAGGCTCTGTCCTGTAGTTCGTCAATATCAGTCTCTGCTTCCTTACCATCATTAGGAAGTTCCTCTGTAAGCTTCTTCATCTCATCTGATAGAAGAGCCGCATTCTTTTCAAGAGTCTCTACTCTTTCTTTATTGGACTTGATAATAGATATCCTGCCTGCATAATCATCTCTGGTATAATTGGAATTCTTTTCATCAAACGGATAAGAATCCAAGAATCTTATAACGTTATTTTCCGTTCCCTGGATCCTGTTTTGTAACAGTCCTAGATCGCCCTGAAGCTTTCTCCTCGAAACTTCCTTTTCCCTATCAGAAAAAAGCTGTTTCAAGAGCCTCTGTTCACTCATCTCATGAAACAGATCCATACCATAATTATCTGCATAGTCATTAAGTGCCGTATATAGAGCCAGCTGTTTCTCTGAGAGCTCTTCAAGAGCCTCAGAATTCTTATTCATCAGATCTCCGTCCAGCTTCTCCAGATGTTCCAGTCTGTCTAATTTCCTTTGAACTTCTGCTATCCTATCCATTAAACCGACTTTATTCTGAGTCATGTATAGATTCAAGAAATCTTCAATGCCTCTTCTAACAGTATCTCTTTCTTCTTCAAGTTCTGTCAGTCTATCTATTATCTCATTTTCTTCTACGTCCATTCGAAGAGCCAGTCTCTTCTTTTTACTGAGTTCTCCAAATATACGAAGAATATCAATAACCAGCATAAATCCTGCTGCTCCTGCTGCACTGGCACCGATCAAATGGCCTTCATTACCCTTTATAACAAACATAAAAACACCGGCAGCTGTCAAAAGAAGGAGAATCATAATTACAAAGAAATAGCCTGCGCCTCTTTCCTTTTCTTCTTCTCTCTTTTTGACTCTTATTCTCTCAGAATTTAACTTTTCTCTGTTTTTATCCAGTGCATCTTCCTCACCTTCCAAGGCGTGGATCTGTCCCTCTTTTTTTAGTATCTCCGTAATAGCTTCATGCGTAGGACGTCCCTTTATGAAGAATTCCTTCAGATTTTTAAGTTCTTTCTCATCATCAGTAGTCAGTCTGGAGGATTCTCTTTTCATCCTAAGTTCTTTTAATCGATCTGCCTGATTCTGCCATCTATTTAGTTCATCGACGTCAGGAATACCTGAAATAAAGAGTTTTTCCAGCCTAGCTGCCTCTTGGTCTTCGACACTTTCACGTTCCTTGGCATTCAAACTTCTCTTGTCTACAGAAAGAGTCTGAATATCATTTTCTATTTCAGAAATAGTATCCCCTTCAGGAATACCTTTAGAGAAAAAAGCATCCAGCTCCTCAATTGTTTTTAATGTCTTTTCGTACTGCTCTTTCTTCTCTTTAAGTGCGCCTAGGGTCTGGGCAGACTTACCCTGTTCAGAGATTTCTTTTTGAAGCTTTTCCTTGTCCTTTTTAAGGGCTTCAATAGTACGTATCCTATCATCCATTATCTCTTTTTGCATCGTATATGCAGCTTCAAGAGACGGAATATCTTCCGCGTTCTTCTTGCCCTCTCGGATTCTCTCCCTTATCTCTATCAGCTTGCCGGGATTGATCCTGCCACTCCTCATGTATATTTTTCTGGTGTCTTCGATCCTCTCACCGGCTGCCTCAAAGACATCGATGTCATCCTTGGTCTCTGAGAGATTTCCAACCTTGGTATTGATCCTGTCCGTTATTCCGGTTTCCATCGATGACTGGGCTATAAATATGCTTTTTTCGAAAGATTCTCTGTCAACTCCAAACAGTTCCTCTCCAATAGGATCTGTGAAATCATCACATTCCCTGCCTGTTTCCAGATTGATGAGTTTAAGGGTATCTTCCTTATCAGTTCTCCCAAATTCTCTCTCTATCCTATATCCTTTTTTATCTGTATAGAATTCCAGGCTTCCACCAAATACACCACCATCCCATGGCATGTAATGACGTCTCTCAGTAAGCGCCTTTCTCCTATTGGGTGAATATTCAAGACCATAAAACATTGATTTCAAAAATATTGAAAATGTAGTCTTTCCCCATCCGTTTTCTTCAAGGATTATGTTAACTCCATCTTTAAATTCATATTTAAAGTCCTTGATTCTTCCGAATCCAGCTATATAGCATTTGCTAATTCTCATTCGAAAATATCCTCTCCCAGAATTGCTCTTATGCCCACTTCAACGATGTCATTCTTGATTTCTTCCGGAAGTTCTTCATCCTCCAAGAGCCTGACGAATTCCCCTTTCAAGGAACGATCATTTTTGAAACTGTCATAATCAATATAAACAGAAGTCTCATCGGTAACCTTGAGAAAATAGAATCTATCCCGATAAGTCTGTCTTACTCTTCCCAGGTCCAAATCGATATTGCTATATCCATTCAAAACCAGTTTCACCATGTCTTCAGCAGAGATACCTCTTAATGCCACATCACATTCCTTCATGACATCTCCCATGGTCATTTCCTGATTAACTGTAAGTTGGATCTCATGCATTGTTCTCCTTGCAAATGGCACAAACACATGACTTACTTTTTTATCCGATACATCTAAAAGGACAAATCCTTTTCTGCCACATTCATCAAACCCACGACCCTCGAGACACCCGCTATAGCACAACGTTCCTCTTTCGTCCAAAGATTCACATATATATCTATGTATATGTCCAAGTGCTAGATAATCTATGTTTTTTCCCTTAAAGTCTTCTCTTCTGATTATCTCCGTATTGTCCTTGCCTTCATATTTTGCCTCTTGGCCATGAAGTGTGACTATATTCACTGCCGCAGGATCCAAAACAAGATCATTGGATATAAGAGATGCATTCTGGGATTTAAGCTCTCTCCCTGCTATCACGATGTTCTGGCCCTCATCCTCATAGGTGTAATATGTCCATTCATCTGCCGTAAAGCATTTCAGATTCTTGGGCATATCTTCTTCCTTGGCATCTTCTAACAGATCTGCGCTATCATGATTGCCTTTTAGATATATGAAATCGATCTCAGGATGCTCCGTTATCTGATCCATAACGCTTCGACCAGCCGATTTTCTTATCTGCGCCCTGTCAAAAAGATCCCCTGCAATAATAATTACAGATACTCTTCCCGTAACTGCATACTCCACCATTCTTCTGAACGTATCGAGAAGTTCTTCTCTTCGCTCCCTTGCCTGATCATATGATAAATTGCTCTCCATCTTGGAATCAAGATGCAGATCCGCACAATGAATTATTTTCAAAGGGTTCTCCTCATTCCTATTTAAAATCTAATAAACAATCTTACTCTCTCGTTTATTTTCTTCGAAATAATTATACCATATCTGGCTAATTAATTTTACTGGTAAGTAATTCACCTGACTTCATTGCACACATTATAAAATTCAGAAGATGACATTCTAAGAGCTCCTTCTCCTGATACTATTCTCTGTACCCATCCGTCGGAAGTCACTACAGTAACGTTTTTCACTTCGTCCGACATAATGTTATAAACTTCTCTTTCAATATATGAATCAGCCGTCTGATTCTCGGCTGTATATGCTATTTCCACATCCTGATATCTATCCCGTTTTGCTGACTGCCCTTTGACTCTGTATGCATCGAACACCACCAGCATATGACATCCGGTATACCCTTGGTAATTGCTCAGAATATCTATCAGTTTACCTCTGGCCGAATCCAAATTGACCTCTGATAATTCCTTGAGCTCTTTCCAATTAAATATTACATTATAGCCATCAACGATCATGTATGACTTTTTGTTTTTCTCAGCCTTTTTTCTGGATTTTTCCAGATTTCTAATCTCATACTTATCAGGTATATGCTCCTCTTCTGCATTATCCTTATCAATGCCTTCGCTATATTCCTGTATCCTCTTATTAGTATCAGAAGCGCTCTTTATCTCGCCATATGTTCTCTCAAATATAGCTTTGAGTTCAGGCTCCAATCCCCCGATCCCAGTGTACCCACTAGTCTCTGTTTCTGCTTCTGTTTTTCTTGTTTTAACTGATTTATTCTTGATTGGTACCAGTGTATCTGCCTCGCCATGAACATATATGGATTCAAATGGATGATCGATATCTGTCCTGTAATCATAATCTGCAGATTCCATGGCCTGATCCTGATCATGGGCTTCAATATAGCCTGCAGGTTCCACCGACATTTTTCCCATTCCTCCTGTATATGAGTTGAGGATCATAGCATAATCTCCCAGTTCAGATACCGGAACCATGCCTTCTATAACTGCTGTTTCCGTTGTACTTACCGATGTCTCCATCTTTCCATGCATCTTTTCAATATCCGTAAGCACTCTTCCGATACGATTGACCGGGACTTCTATAATAATATGATATACCGGCTCTAATATTACATTTTCTGTATTCATCTCTGCATCTCTTACAGCTATTTCAACAGCCTTATTAAAATCTCCACCTGAAGTATGCTTCTTATGAGATGTTCCGCCGACTATCACTATTTCCACATCTGTAAGAGGCGATCCCGTAAGTATCCCTGTAATACCTCTTTTTAAATATCTGATTATCTGGTTTTGATAATTCTCTTCCAGCTCGTCCACACTGATCTCACTTCTCACGCTTACTCCTGCTCCTCTATCCGCCGGAATAAATCTAAGCCTTACATCTGCGAAATGTCTAAGTGGTTCAAAATGACCATGACCTGTCACATCTTCGCCAATAGTCTCTTTATAGGATATCTCCCCTGCATCAAATGTTACTGATATGTTATATTTTGATTTAATAGTTCCATAAAGAATCTCTTTTTGTACAGGTCCCATCAGGCTGACCCTGATCTCATCTTTTTTTAATATATAAGTAACTTCGAGAAGAGGGTCCTCTTCTTCTATTTTTTTTAGTGCTTCTAATAGAGTGTGGGTAGATACTTTATTTTCCGGAAGTATCCTGTAGCTTATTACAGGCCTTAGGCTCGGCGCATCCATATTTTTCTCAAATCCGATCCCCTGACCAGGAAATGTTTTCTGAAGTCCTTCCACTGCACCTATTTCACCTGTCATAAGTTCCGGAACTGTTTTGTATCTTCCTCCTGTATATTTTCTTATACTATTTATTTTGTCCCCATCTTCCATGGACTGTCTGACCTTAAGTGTTCCTCCTGTAACTTTTATAAATGTCAGTCTCTCACCCTTTTCATCTCTAAGTACTTTGAATATTTTTCCTCCAAAGTCCTTTTTATCCTGAATGGCAGGCGTATAGAGATCGACTATATCAATGAGTCGTTCCACACCTTCCTGCTGTCTGGCACTTCCAAATATTACGGGAATAGCCTTACCTGTCCGAATTACATCGACAATATCTTCTGTATCCAACGATCCTGTTTCGAGATACTTATCCATAAGTTTCTCTGACTCAGATGCTGCATCTTCTAGCCATTTATTATCAGATTCATCTGTCATATCCATGGGCTGGGTCATTAGCTTTGCCCTTATATCGGCCTTGATATCTTCCCTGGAATTCATGGCAATGTCCATCTTGTTGACGAAAAGAAATGTAGGTATATTTTTCGTCTTAAGTAATTTATAAAGAGTATTTGTGTGGCTCTGAACTCCATCAGTCCCGCTTATAATTAGAATTGCGGAATCCAGCACTCCAAGAGTCCTTTCGGTTTCACCGGAAAAATCAGTATGCCCCGGTGTATCCAAAATTGTAATTTCACTCTCTTTATGCTTCAATTCCGCAATTGAAGAATATATTGTGATTCCCCTGGCTCTTTCTGCCGGGTCACTATCCATGACTGTATCCCCATTATCAACAGAGCCATAATTTCTTATTTCTCCGGCTCTATATAGCATCGCTTCCGAAAGCGTTGTTTTACCGGCATCCACATGTGCAACTATTCCGATCGTAATGCGTTTCATCCAAGGACTGCCTTTCTATTCCTATAGACATATTCATGCTGCAGATAATAACTGCAAAAAAATAATAACACATCAACCGGTATTTTAATAAACAGTTCTTGTGCATTTGGGAATATCCCTGCAAATAATGTTACTAATCCGGCGCTTAGCATCATCTGAGCCACCGCTAGTATAATATACTTAATTGCAGATTTAACATGCCCCTCTTTGCTCTTAAACACGAGGATATAGTTTACCAAAAAATTGTATGTCGCAGATACTACCCTGGCACCAATAGTTGCATACAGGACATAGATCACGCCATTTGATCCACTTTTCAGTGCCTTGCATAATAAATAGAAAAGGCCTAGATCTATTGCACAAGATGATAAGGAAGACAGTAGAAATTTTAAAAATATCCCTCCAAATATCTTATAGATCCTTATAGAATCCTTGACCGGATTAAAATGCGTCGAATGATTCTCCTTGGAATCATATACCGTTTCTATCTCAACTTCCCTTATCCTGACCTTGTCTTTGGAATCTACTAGCATTCTGGTCTCAAATTCAAATCTCTCCCCGGGGATTTCCACTAGTCCCTTCATAAATTCTCTAGAGATTCCTCTGAGTCCTGTCTGCGTATCACTTACATTGACACCACATAGGAATCTTAGAACCTTTCTCGTAAGCTTATTCCCCATTCTGCTCTTGCTTGGCACCTCAGGATCATCAAAATCTCTGACTCCCAGTATCAGATCATATGGATGTTCCATAAGTTCTCTTTGAACCTTCTCTATGCATTCCGGTGTATGCTGTCCATCTGAATCTGCAGTTACGCATCCTATCAAATCCGGGTAATTGTTTAGCAAAAAAAGGAAGGCATCTTTTAATGCTCTTCCTTTCCCTTTATTAATATCATGCTTTAAAATCATTCCGTTAAGGGGAGCTATCAATTCCTCTGCTTTTTCAAAATATCCATTATACTCATGGCCGCTTCCATCATTAACTATGATAACAGGACCAATATTTTTATCCATGAGCTCTGTCAGAAGATCTATAAGTCTCTGGTCAGGTTCGTATGTAGGTATAATTATCGGGATATTTATAGCTTTCATTGCTTTTTCTTCCTTTTCACACTATAGCCAAAGCTCCCTACTTTTTTACCAAGGGTATAATATTCTCCGTGTGAATATACTATAGGATTAGATTTATCCAAACGAAAACTGTTCTTATAATCCATATAGCGCTTTGCAGCATGTACACGAAGAACCTCTGCCATAAAAATGGTATGTGATCCTAATACTTTCTTCTCTACGATCTTGCATTCCATAGATATCGGGGACTCACCTACAAGCGGTGCAGCTATCAGCTCTCCATCCACCGGAGTAAGCGATGTGGCCTTCCATTTATCCGTATCCCGTCCGGATTTGACTCCACAGTAGTCAACTGCCCTTGCCAAAGACGCATTTGACAGATTCAGTGAGAATTCTCCTGTATCTACCAGCATTTGATATGAATATCTCTCCGGTCTTACCGAGATGGATACCATGGGAGGATTGGTACATATGGTTCCGGTCCATGCCACGGTGAAGAGATTCTTTTCTCCATTTTTACCTCTTACACCTATCAGCACTACCGGAACAGGATACAGCATATTGCCGCCCTTCCATACCTCTCGCTCCAGTGATTCATCGTTTTCAATATTATTATATGGAGTCTTCCTTAAATCAGGCTTAACTTTTCCACCAGCTCTTTTTTTGTTCAATATAACACCTATTCTATTATGCTTTGGCCAACATTCTCTTTTTAATAACAAACATGACAACAGCAAGCATCGCAGCTGAAATCGGAAGAGATAGAATTGCTGCTCCCGATCCTGTATTGTAGGCTACTATTCCTGCGATCAAATATCCAAATCCTGACACACCCGCAACTGTCATTGCATACGGTAGCTGAGTGCTTACATGATTCACATGAAAGCATCTGGCTCCGGCTGATGACATAATTGTTGTATCCGAAATCGGAGAACAATGATCCCCGCATACAGATCCCGCAAGGCATGCAGCAATAGAGATAACCAACATCTCATAGCTGTCCGGAAATACATTACATACAATTGGGATCAAAATAGTAAATATTCCCCAGCTTGTTCCTGTTGCAAATGATAATACCACACTTATCACAAAAATAATAAGTGGAAGGAACATTTTTAGTCCTCCGGCCTGAGATGCCACGAAATCATGGATAAAAATATTCGCACCCAAGAGATTGGTCATAGATGAAAGCGTCCAGGCAAGGATTAAAATAAGAATAGGGCTTGACATACTCTTAAATCCTGTTGTAAGTCCTTCCATGCTGTCATGAAAAGAAACCAGATTTCTGATCTTGTAAAATAAAAGTGTAGCTAAAATAGTAAGTAATGATGCCATAACAAGAGACTTTGCAGCATTGCAGCCGGCAAAGGCATCTACAAAAGATTTTCCTTGAAATATCCCACCTGTATAAAGCATAAAGAATATCGCAGCAATAATCAGAAATAAAACAGGAAGTACCATATCCAGGACTTTTCCATTAGCCTTTTTCTCAGTTCCTTCCTCTTCGGCAAAAGGTCTTTCAGGTGTTGTATATAGATCTCCCTTCATCGCATTGTCTTCATGAACCTTCATAGGACCATAATCTGTTTTAGATAAGATTGTAATTACCATAAAAAGCAATGTAAGAAGTGCATAAAAGTTATAAGGAATTGTCCTTAAAAACATTGTGAATCCATTTATTCCAGAATGCTCCGGAACGGCAGAAGTAACAGCTGCTGCCCAGCTAGATACTGGTGCTATTATGCATACAGGCGCTGCCGTCGCATCGATCAAATAAGCAAGCTTTGCTCTAGATACCTTGAACTTGTCAGTTACAGGTCTCATAACAGAACCTACTGTAAGGCAGTTAAAATAATCATCTATAAAAATAATTATTCCTAAAAGCATCGTTGCAAATTCAACCTGTACTCTACTTTTTATTTTCTTTTGAGCATACTCACCAAAGGCGGTTGCACCTCCGGATATATTGACCAATGCTGTGATCCAACTCAAGAAAATAGCAAAAACCAAAATACCTGCATGGGAAATATCTGTAATATTAACAATCATTCCTGCTGACTTATTATACAAGAGTGTATTGTATGCCAGTTCAAGATTTCCATTTGCATAAATTAGAGCTCCTATTACAATTCCAGTAAAAAGAGAAGAATATACTTCTTTTGTTATCAATGCCATTGTTATAGATACCAGCGGCGGTAAAAGTGATAATACTGTTGCATATCCTACCGATTTGTAGCCGCTCCCATCATGTCCCGGTGTCATAACTGAATTTACGATAAAAAGTGCTAATACAATAAAAAAAACCGCTGAAATTATTATTTTTAGCGGTTTCGCTGCTTTAGTTCGCCTTTGTTCATTTGAACCTGTCATTACTGTTTCTCCCTCATATAAATCATTAAACTTAATACATAGTTGACTAGAATTCAACCGTTTTTTCGAACTCTTGTCATTTTTTTCATCTGGTTATTATAACAGACTTTTTATCGTTATATTGCACAGTTTACCATACCACATTTTGTCTATATTTTTTATCAGATTTATTTATAAAAAATAAGCCGCATATTATTCCTTTTCGGAGTATATACAGCTTATCATTTTGTTATTTGTTTATTTCATATTCCAGATCTCATCATTATATTGTTTGATAGTTCTGTCACTAGAGAAAAATCCGGATTTTGCTATATTCAAAAGTGCAATCTGATTCCAACGTTTTCTGTCTTCATAATCTTTGTATACCTTTTCTTTGACTTCTATATATTCATTCAAGTCCAAAAGTGTCATAAACCAATCTTTGGTTATAAGTTCGTTATGCAATCTCTCCAGATTCTCTTTATTACCACCATTTGCCATCATCTCCGGACCTATTATAAAATCTATAAGCTCCTTGATCTTAGGATCCTTGTAATAATTCTCTGGACGATATCCTTTCTCGGCATAGAGTCTGATCACTTCATCCTTCTTTTTGCCAAATATATAGATATTGTCATCTCCTACTAGGTCCCTGATCTCAACATTGGCTCCATCCTCTGTTCCCAACGTAACAGCACCATTTAGCATAAATTTCATATTGGATGTTCCGGAGGCCTCCTTTGAAGCCAAAGATATTTGCTCAGAAATGTCTGCTGCAGGAATGATCTTACCAGCATAAGTTACATTATAATTCTCCGCCATAACTACTCTGAAATAAGGAGCTACATCAGGATCATTTTTAGTAAGTTCTGACAGGCACAAAATAAGATGGATAATATCCTTAGCAATTATATATGCCGGAGCGGCTTTGGCTCCAAAAATCATTGTAATAGGTGTTGTAGGCTTATTGCCCGCTTTAATATCGAGATATTTATAAATTGCATACAGACAATTCATCTGCTGTCTCTTATACTCATGAAGCCTCTTGACCTGAACATCAAAAATAGAATTGGGGTCTATTTCAACGTTCTGAACCTTGTTCATGTATTCTGAGAGAGCAACCTTGTTTTTCTTCTTGATCTCTTCAAGCTTATTTAGGACTCCTTCATCATCCTTATATGCCATGAGCTTATCCAGTTCCTCGGCGTTCTTTTTAAATCCGCTTCCTATCAAGCTATCAATTTCACTGGTGAGAAGAGGGTTGCAATGAACCAGCCATCTCCTGAAGGTTATTCCATTGGTCTTATTATTAAATTTCTCCGGATATAGTTTATAGAAATTATTTAATTCCGTTTCTTCTAGAATCTGTGTATGAAGCGCAGCTACACCATTAACAGAATGTCCATAATGAATATCCATATGAGCCATATGGACTCTGTTTTCATCATCAATAATCCTTACAGACTTGTCCCTTATATTACGCTTAACCCTATTATCAAGCTCATAAATAATTGGAAGAAGATGAGGAACCACCTCCTCCATATAATCCATAGGCCATGTCTCCAGCGCTTCTGCCAGAATCGTGTGATTAGTGTATGCACATGTCTTGGTAACAATAACAATAGCATCATCCATTGTAAAGCCTTCGATACCGAGTAACCTTATCAGTTCGGGTATAACCATAGACGGATGAGTATCATTAATCTGGATTGCAACGTGCTTATCAAGATCCTTAAGATTATATCCCTTATCCTTAACTTCCTTTATAATAAGCTGCGCAGCATTTGATACCATAAAGTACTGCTGATATATTCTGAGCAATCTTCCATTTCTGTCACTATCATCCGGATACAAGAACAATGTCAGATTCTTTTCTATTTCGGTTTTGTCAAAATCTATTGAATCATTCTCAACAATATTTTCATCAATGGTATCTACATCAAAGAGATGGAGCCTATTAATCTTACCGGTTTTATATCCAGGTACATCAATATCGTACATTATAGATTTCATAGTAAATTTTCTAAATGGAACTTCAAATGAAATATCTTTTCTTTTTTCGAGCCAGTCTCCCGGTTCTATCCAAGGATTGATAACCTCGTGCTGAAAATTATTCTTAAATTCCTGTTTAAAGAGACCATAGTGATAATTTAGTCCCACACCATCTCCTGGGAGTTCAAGTGTTGCAATTGAATCCAAAAAGCAAGCTGCAAGTCTACCGAGACCACCATTACCAAGGGATGGCTCGGGCTCTACTTCTTCAATATCTTCAATGTCTTTTCCATGTTTATTAAGTATATTTTTAACTTCATCATATATCCCAAGATTTATAAGATTATTGGACAGTAATTTACCTATCAAAAATTCTGCAGAGATATAATACAATTTTTTGTTACCAGATGTAACAGGACAACTTTCCATATCCTGTTTGGTTATCTGCATAAGTACATCAAACAATTCTCTACTACTACTATCATCTATTCCATGTCCATATTTTTTTTGCAGAATGCTGGATATCTTTTCTTCTACCCCACTCGTTTCTTTCCCATCGGCTGTACTGTTTTTAATGGTCTTTTTTCTGTCAAATAAATTAAACATACTTATCTCCTTTTGACCCTTTTTCAGTTTATACGGTTTCAGATTCTACAATCTCTGCTCCTTAGTTGTATTAGATTCTTTTCCATTTAAAACATAGTTTCTTCCATACATAGATGTAAGATTCCTTATCTCTCTGGCAAGCTTTGACGTTAGCATGTGTTCGTCCAATCTCCACTGCCAGTTTCCTCCTAGCGTAGATGGTATATTAATTCTTCCCTCTTCACCTAAGAGGAGATAGTCCTGAATCGGTATAATCGCATACTTAGCCGGAGATGCAATTACTTCCTTTATTATACTCCTTGCCACATCACTTTTCCTCTTTATTAATCCTCCAACGTATTTTCTGATATATTTATACGTCTTTTTATCTATACGATTTAACCACGCCATGACGGTCTCGTTATCATGAGTCCCAGTATAGGCCACACAATTTTTGTCATAATTAAATGGAAGGAAATCATTGGTTCTTGCCTCATCTTCAGGATCAAAAGCAAATTCAATCACCTTCATATTAGGATATCCGGTTTCTTTCACCAGCTTTCTAACCGTATCTGTGATAAATCCCAGATCCTCAGCGATAATCCTTGTCCCTTTTTTATCCAATTCAGGCTGAAGCGCTCTGAACAGTTTGGTTCCAGGACCATTGATCCATTTACCATTAACTGCATCCTCTGCATCCCCCGGTATAGAATAGAACTGATCGAAACCTCTGAAATGATCTATCCTGATCACATCATAGAGGTCCGCGCATTTTTCCATCCTCTTTTTCCACCAGTCGTAATCTGTTTTTTCATGATATTCCCAATCATAAAGAGGATTGCCCCACAATTGACCCTTAACGGCAAAATCGTCCGGAGGGCATCCCGCAACTCTAGTAGGTCTTAGATCCTGATCTAATTGAAATAGCTTCGGATTAGCCCATACATCAGCACTATCTCCAGACACATAGATAGGAATGTCACCGATTATACTTACTCCTTTAGAATTAGCATAAGCCTTAAGCTTTTTCCATTCCCTGTCAAATTCAAACTGAATAAATTCAAAGAATAAAACATCATCACTGTATTTATCACTGTATTTTTTTAGAGCTTTCGGCTCCCTTATTCTTATATCTTTATCCCAGAATTCCAAACTTCTATTGTTAAATGACGCTTTAATAGCCATATAAAGTGCATAATCTTCTAGCCATTCCGACTCACTATTAATAAAGTTTTGAAATTCAGGATTATTTTTTATGTTAGCTCTTTCATAAGCCTTTCGGAGCAGATCAAATCTGGTGTTATACAAAAAAGCATAATCAATCTTCCCTGTCTTTTTGTTAAGACCGGTTTCATTAATCTCAGATTCTTGTAAAAGTCCAATTTTAATCAACTCTTCTAGATCAATAAAATATGGATTCCCTGCAAAGGTAGAAAAGGACTGATAAGGCGAATCACCATAGCTAGTTGGTCCAAGTGGCAATATTTGCCATAATGACTGACCAGCCTCCGACAAAAAATCTATAAAATCATATGCTTTTTTAGAGAAGCAGCCTATTCCATATTTTCCTGGCAGGCTAAACACCGGCATTAATATTCCGCTGGAACGCATATTTTTCCCCTTTCAATAAGGTATCCCTATTCCTTGATCTATTATAAATTTGCAATTGGAAACGTTTCCGATAAAAATATCCTACCATCTCTTTAATTATTTTGCAACAAAGACTTTTATTTTCTATACGATTTTGTGAATTTTTTAATTTAATCCATGTCGCATATCTTTTTGGGCAAATCTAAACACTATGTATTTAATTAAAACCTTCATTTAAGGTTGAATAACTTTAAAAAAAGGAAGAATGCAGTCGATTTTTATCCGAAGCTTTCTTCCTTTTTATAATTTCTCTTTTTAAACTTATATTTAATTTTTTAATGGCTTTCGCTTACCTATGGCTTCCACCACCAGAAAATCCGCCTCCGCCTCCGCCTCCTCCGGAGAATCCACCTCCGCCTCCAGAGAATCCGCCTCCTGATGAGAGCGAAGAGTCATGTATTACATTGGTGGTATAGCTTCGTACCAAAGTATTAGCTGCTGCTATAGTCAGTGCATCTGTTGCCAGATTTTCCTTATAGGCAAATCCACCTTTTTGAACCTTAATATTAGACTTTCTCCTATCTACATTCTTATTATTTTGAGCAATAACAGAGAACATAAATATACCAAAAGGAAACGCTAGGAATATACTGCCAGATAGCATTACGACAGCTAATATTGCCAGTATAGCCAGAACCGTCATCCACCCATTGTTCTTTCGCTCTTTTCTCACATTTCTCTTGGCTTTTCCAGATACATTTTCCGATGAAGAATAATAAGCCAGCCTTGCCATCAGTGTTATAACAATTATTGATGTGATTGCAAGTGCAAATACATTCCCGCCAATTACCTTCGCTATTCCCATCGGTGTGAATGCCTTCCATCCAGTTCTTCCGTTAACCATTTTCCCAAATGATGAGCAATCATCCACATACTTCATAAGTGCATTGAAATACTGCTTATTGTAATATGGATTCAGCTTATCCAAGGATCCGTTTTTCAGATCTTCCATAAATGGAACCGGATCACCTGACGGGAGTCTGCCTGTGAATTTTTCAGAAAGGTTCTTACAAGAAGTATTGCCGATACTATATCTAAGCGCTCCGCTTCCTGCCACCCAGTTGTATACATAACCATTAGACTCACGGTAAACGTTATCCACCATAATAATTCCATTTCCTCTGTCACCGGCCTCATTCCATCCGAAATTATTATCTTTCCAATAGCTCTCCGTATATCTCTTGATCCCGGCGTAAGCATCTTCTTCATTATTTCGCAGATATGTCAGATCAGAATACTTTGCCTCTAGAGATTCATTTATAGTCATTATAACAATATCTGCATGAATCTTATTTTCAGCCTTCTCTATCTTTGCCTGAAGTTTTGCTTCCTGGGAATCTGATAGCATATTGGCATTATCAAATACCCTTTTTGCATCCGTATGAATATCATTGTTTCTGGCGCCACCTGCGCCAAATCCAATTTTTGCTATTATTACAACAATGGCAATTGCTAAAAGTATCCCTGCTGATGCTCCAAATATAATCCTCGAGCGTTTCATTCGAAGATCAGCCGAATTTAAATTTCTACTCATGATCTAATCTCCTATATCAGTAGCGCAAAAATTTGGACTGATGAAACAGCTCCTATAATAGCGCATACAATCTCAAATATATAATGTGCAGTTAACTTTTTCTTATCTATCGGTGCTATTCCTGATACACGATCATTAGTACCATTCAGATACACTTGATAAGATTTCTTGCCGTATTTGTAATCATATACATAAAGAGGCCTATATGTATATGCATGCTCTTTAATATTAAGGTCTCCCTGTTTAGAACTGATGCCTATTCCTGTGAATCCTGTGACAGAGCCCTCAAGTGCATCCTGAACAGTAACATCTGCCCAGTCTATAGCACGTTTTTTATACTCTTCTGAATCTGGATCCTTATCAAAAATATGCATTTCAAATCCAGGAAGATACTTTGGATCGAATTCCTCCATATCTCCATTATCGAATGGTGCCAATGCATCTACAATGTCATCATTTATCTCATCAGATGCATCTATAGGTGCTGAGACTACTCCACTATATGGCCTGTCGATGTCATAGACATCATGTTTTGTATATGTAGTATTACCTGTATCCCAGGAATTAAGCATCTCTCCAGTATATTTATACTCTCCCTTTGCCTCTACATCATATACAAAGAAAGGCACATATACACCCTTCAGATCCTTTTCCCTCTCACTGCTGATAAAATCATTAGGCATAAATGGAATATTATCAAAGGCCGTTTTCATATTACCCATAGCCTTTTTCCTGCCCATAGTAAATGGCATGATCTTTTTAACTGAATAAGGTCCTTCTAATTTGTTTTCTAGGATTATCCAATTATGGCAATAAGGACATCTGTATGTGACCCTTTTATCTGCATTTTCCAGAGGAGCGCCACATTCAGGGCAGGTATTTTCCGTCCTATCCTTAACGACGATTTCTTCGGCCTCTGACTTGCAATTTGGACATACCAATTTTTTCTTCTCAGGATCATATTCCATCGAAGAACCGCAATTAGAACATTTTGAAAGCATACATATCCTCCTTATGGGTGCTTATGTCCGCACTTTGTGCAAAAATTGCCTTCATTTTTTGTCCCACAATCAGGGCAGAACCATACGCTGTCCTCTGGTTTTTCTTTTCCACAATTAGAACAGAAACAACCTGTATTATCCGTTCCACATTCACATTTCCATGATCCGTTTTGAGGCATTGCCTGAGCCGCTACTGCGCCATTACTCTGTTTACCGGACTGTTCACCCATTTCATACAGTTTAGTGGCATCCATTCCTCCTGCCATATTTGCCATATTCATTCCAGCAAATGCCAACATAGGTCCGGTGCTTTCATTGGACGCTGCTGCCTTCATAGCCGATGCCTGAGCCTCTGTAAGAGAAGCTGCTGCCATATTCGAATTACGAAGCACTGCAGTTTTCTGCAGATCCTTGATCATCTTTTCGTCTTCTTCAGATGCCTTCATTGATGATACGCCAACAGCCGTGATCGTCAGTCCATAATTCTGTCCCCATGTATTGGACAGCTCCTGATTAAGCAGATCAGAAAGTTCCTTGGTATGTGCCGGAACAGCTGAGTATCTAATTCCCATTTCTGAGATTTTAGCAAATGCAGGCTGAAGAGCTGTCAGAAATTCTGACAGTAGCTGATCAGAAAGCTCTGATACCGGATACGAATCAGTAACATTGCCTGCCAGATGTGTATATAAAAGTACGGGGTCATCAACCTTCATTGTATACGATCCAAAGCACTTAATAGCTATATCCACGTCGAGACCAATGTTCTGATCTACTACCCTAAAGGGAACCGGATTAGGAGTGCCATACTTATTATCCGGAAGCTCCTTGATATTGACATAATATACTCTCTGATCATGAGCTGTATCACCACCAAATGTAAATCTATGGCCTACTTTTTTAATAGATTCTAACAGGCCTGCTCCAAACCCACCTGCAAAAACTGTAGGTTCTGTACTGGCATCATAAATGAACTCTCCCGGCTCAGCTGCGACCTCTACGATCTTGCCCTGATCAACCAGAAGCATACACTGTCCCTCGTTAACTACTAGTACAGAATCTTTTGTAATAATATTTTCTGATCCCTTTTTATTAGAGCTTCCCTTACCGATATGGTGCTCTGCCTTTTTTATCAATATCTCTGATGGAAGTGAATCACAATAAAAATATTCTTTCCACTCATCACCAGCTACTGATCCTATACCGGCTCCAATTGCTTTTATAAGTCCCATATTTTTTCCTTTCTGATGTGTTCCTGATAAGGCTTTTCCCATCCGGAATCCTACTATTCAACCTCTAGATTTAATAAGTATAATTCTTATTTTGGGAACGGTCTATATGGAATTTGTGCAAAAAAGCAGGGCTATTTTGCTGTCGGCGCGCTATAATGCTTTCATGATTTTATTATATGTTTCTTTCGTCATATCATTTTTTAATTCACTATCAGCTTTGAACTGCTGATTTTTTTGCTATCTTTGGATTCTTGCATATATCCCACCCTCCTGTCCTCTTTTCCCCAGTTATTTCCTGATTTAGGTTGTATTCTTCTTTTGATATAAAACCTATACTTTACAGCAAAAAAAGACTGTGTTATAATCTTCGTCGTGCAGTTCTAACCTAATCTGCACATGCCGGCGTGGCGGAATTGGCAGACGCGCAGGACTTAAAATCCTGTTGTGGCAACACAGTGCGGGTTCGACCCCCGCCGCCGGCATTATCAAAAAAGACATGGCATTTTGCCGTGTCTTTTTTGCAATTTGTTTGAATTGAATACATACAATAATTAAATATCTTGCATCAATTTTCACAAGACTCAGTAATTATGGTGTCGAAATTATCCTACACCATAATGTAACAAATTTTATTATATTTAATGTTAGTTCTTATTAAATTCAACTGAATAAATAGCAGCTTCAAACGGAGTAATATTACGCTTTAGCATTCCATTTTTCACTGGCACCTCTAAAGGAAATATGGAATAGCCCTCCTCATTGGTTATCATTTTCTGCTTAAGCTCACACTCCATTGGCACGCCGGCCTTCCAAACCGGAATCTCTACGTTAAGCGTTATATCACCGCTATTTACTACAACTATTACTGCCCCATCATCATCAAATCTTCCATAGCTTACTAGATCTCTCTCACACTTCAAGAACATAAATGAGCCATTTTTTAGTGGTGTAAGTCTCTTATGAACATTAATCATATCTCTATGAAAATCAATGAGTTCACGATTTTCTCTGCCCCATGGATATGTTCTCCTATTATCCGGATCTGTAAACCCGCATACCCCTGCTTCATCACCATAATATAGAGTAGGTGCTCCGGGCCATGTAAGAAGCATAAGTGTAGCTTCCTTCATTACAGGAATAGATACTCCCTCTTCAGCAGCTCTGCTTCCCTTTTCATCAACTCTACCTGTCACATGGTTTGTTCTTGTCAAGAATCTGGAATGATCATGATTGGACAGCTGATTCATAGAGCAATAAAGTGATGGTGTCAAAAATTCTGCCATTGTCTCTTTCATGGTTTCCTCGAATTTTTTACCATCTCCTATTACATTCTTGTCATACATATCGCTATGCTTTTCCATACCTGTGAGAAAAAATGTTACCGGCTCCATAAAAGCATCATAATTCATGATTGTATCCCACTGATCTCCGCCGAGCCATGGTTTGGCATCTCCGTAATGCTCTGCCAGAATTATCGCATCAGGATTGGCCTTTTTTACAGCTTTCCTAAATTTTCTCCAAAACTCATGATTATATTTCTCACTATGCCCTAGATCAGCCGCAACGTCCAGTCTCCATCCGTCAGCGTGAAATGGTTCTGAGACCCATTTCACTCCTATATCCAGTATGCTATTAGTTAACTTATCTGATCCTTCAAAATTAAGCTTGGGAAGAGTCTCATGTCCCCACCATCCAAAGTAATCTTCGTTATATGGCCACTCTGATCCTTTATCAAACTGAAAATAGTCGTGATACGGACTGTTGATGTCAACGTAAGCTCCGGGTTTATAGCTCTTTTTGCCCTCATAGATCCTCTCTCGATCCATCCACTTATTAAAAGAACCACAGTGATTAAAAACGCCATCCATTATTACACGGAATCCTCTCTCATGAGCTTCTTTTATAAATTCCGCAAAAAATTCATTGGATGCTTCTAGATTGACCGGGTCTGTTACCCTCTTTTGAAATCTCGTAGCATCCCTATTATCATCATCTCCAGGATCCAGTAGTTCTCCAGAATCCTCTTTTATGATCGTAAAGTGAGGATCCACATGCTCATAATCCTGAATATCATATTTATGATTGGATGGCGATACAAATATTGGATTTAAGTATATGACTTCTACTCCAAGACTTTTCAGGTAATCAAACTTTTTTCTGACTCCTTCTAGATCTCCTCCATAGAAATTACACACATCATAATTGTCCGGATAACTGTTCCAATCTGATATTCCATTTGAGTGAGTTCCTGCATAAGCATATTCATCGGTCAATACATCATTATCTGCATTCCCATTATAGAATCTGTCCACATATATCTGATATGATACTGCTCCCTTAAACCAATTCGGAGTATGAAACCCTGGAACTACCTCAAAAGCCTGTTGCCACCTTAGTTCATCCGATAGTCCAAGCCTGTCATAATATTTAACAGTATTTCCCTCTTCGATTCTGTAGCAATATTCAAAAGGAGTATCTTCCAGGTACATAACACATTTGTAGTAATCAAAGATCTCGTCTTCATCATCCAGTCTCATATCTACATCTCCATTTCTCGTTACTAGAATGAGATGCAGGTCGTCACTTCTTGCTGTTCTTATCTTTAATTGCACTTTATCAAATATTTTAGGTTCCCATGGGCTGCAATATTTTTCAGTTCCATCACTGAAAATCGCTTCTTCAAACATATAAGTAAGTATCCCTTCATATGAGTTCTTATTTTATCTTACTCCTATTATCTAATTCGTAAAAGCAAAAAATTTAATAATAAATTTAATGGCATAAGTTTTTTTACAAATAGAAAAAAGACAGCCTTACGACTGTCTTTTAGGAGAAGGTATTCTTACTATGGGGGTAGTAAAAATATATGTATTAGGGGTTTACAACCATTATAATATCATTAGTTTTATTGAAATTCTACACAAACATCATACATAGCTATTCCCGTTGTTTGTGCAGAATTCTTATGAATATTATCTGATTTTTTACAATCCCCTAACAATTTTTATTAATTTATGCCTGAGTTTCCGTTGCTTCAAAAAGAGACTCAAACTCATCTCTGGTAATCTTCTCTTTTTCCATCAACAGGTTCGCGCTAGCATGTAGAACATCCATATTCTCAATAATTATCTTCTTAGCGTTATCGTAGCATTCTTCCATAATGGATTTGACTTCCCTGTCGATCTCGGTTGCCATATCCTCGCCAAATGCTCTGGCATGTGCCAGATCCTTGCCTAGGAATACCTCCGTATCTTCGTCATTGTAACAGATCGGTCCAACCTTCTTGGACATTCCATACTTGGTAACCATGTCTCTTACATACTTGGTAGCCTTCTGAATATCATTAGATGCCCCTGTTGTAATATCTTCAAATACCAGTTCTTCTGCTATACGTCCACCAAGTGCAACCTCTACATTTTCCAGGATCTCTTTTCTGGTGAGTGTCATCTCGTCTCTCTCAGGGAGTGGCATTGTATATCCTAATGCACTTACACCTGTAGGTATTATTGACACCGAATATACAGGTCCTACATCAGGAAGCAAATGATAAAGGATAGCATGTCCACTTTCATGATATGCAGTATTCTTTCTCTCCTTTTCAGTAAGGACTCTGCTCTTTTTCTCAGAACCAATTCCTGTCTTGATAAATGCATTTTTGATGTCATTATTGGTGATGAATTCTCTGTTGTCCTTAGCAGCTGCAATTGCAGCCTCATTTAACAGATTCTCCAGATCAGCGCCTGTGAATCCTGCTGTAGTTCTTGCTAACTGTTCCAGATCTACATCTTCACCCAGTGGCTTATTTCTGGTATGAACTCCGAGGATCTCTTTTCTCTCTGCAATATCCGGACGTCCGACAGAAACCTTACGGTCAAACCTTCCTGGACGCATTATAGCGGGATCAAGGATATCTACACGGTTTGTAGCAGCCAACACGATTATTCCTTCGTTAGCTCCAAATCCATCCATCTCTACCAACATCTGGTTAAGTGTCTGTTCTCTCTCATCATGGCTGCCACCAAGGCCTGCGCCTCTTCTTCTGGCAACCGCATCGATCTCATCAATAAAAACTATACAGGGAGCGTTCTTTTTGGCTTCCTGAAATAGATCTCTGACTCTTGATGCTCCTACGCCTACGAACATCTCTACGAAATCAGAACCAGATATGCTGAAGAAAGGAACTCCAGCCTCACCAGCAACAGCCCTGGCCAAAAGAGTCTTGCCTGTTCCCGGAGGGCCCACTAACAGAAGTCCCTTAGGGATCCTTGCTCCGATCTTGGTGAACTTACCGGGATCCTTTAGAAATTCTACGACCTCTCTCAGTTCTTCCTTTTCCTCTTTCAGACCAGCTACGTCCCCGAACCTCACAGGAATATTATCCTGTGTAGTCATGGTCGCTCTGCTCTTACCGAAATTCATCATCTTATTATTTGATGCATTCTGTCCGTTCTGCATCATTGCCACATTCTGTCCCCTTAATATAACCATAAACAGTATAAATACTACTGCAATGACTATTATCATGGGCAAAAGACTTTGCATCCATGCATCTTTGGGAACATCTTCCAACACATAAGATATCTTGTTGCTTTGAAGTACTTTCTCTATTTTATTGACATCAGAAACATATAAAACATTGGCAACATCATTGCCACCGCTCTTAAGTGTAAAATTAACAGATCCCGTTGGTACCTGAGAATTCTGAATTATTCTTGCTGTTTTTATACTTCCTGCTTCAGCTGCTTTTTGAAAAGCTTCATAGGAAATGCTGGATGCCTTTCTTATAGTAGAAATGTACCAAAGAAGTGCAACTACCACAATCAGCAGTATGTATATGCCTAATCCTCTGTTTTTTTTCAATTTGTTTCTCCTTAGCCTAAGGTTCAAACTCCATTACTCCGATATACGGAAGATTTCTATATTTCTGATCATAATCCAGACCATATCCGATAACGAATTCATCAGGAATAGAAAAACCTGTATAGTTTACATTAACGTCTATTTCTCTTCTGTCCGGCTTATCAAGCATTGTACATAATTTTACGGAAGATGCCTTTTTATTCTTAAAATAATCCTGCAAGAAATTAAGCGTATTACCGCTATCGATTATATCTTCAACAATAAGTACATCATGACCTGACGGGTCTAGATCCAGTTCCTTGGTAACCTTAACATTACCAGAAGATACTGTGCCGGCTCCATAACTTGAAGTTGCCATAAAATCTACCATTACAGGCACTGTTATCCTCTTTGCAAGTTCAGTTGCAAAAAATGATGCTCCCTTCAGAATGCATACTAGATAAATCGTCTTGCCTTCATAATCTTTTGAAATCTGTGCTCCAATTTCCCTTATTCTCTTATCCAGCTCATCTTCTGAAATCATAACGCGAATACGTTCACTCATTTTTTGTTTCCCTCCGAACTATTTCCAATATCTTACTTGTTTCATCTATTATCTCAGCGTCACAGCCTATACGATATCCCACAGCCCAATAAACATGATTTTTCTCAGCGAAAAGTGTTATTTTATCCCTTTTTTCTGATGGAATCTTTTCATTGATACAGTAACGTCGGAAAAGTTGACTCTTACCGGAAGCATCGATGACAAAATAGTCACCTGGCATTTTGCTTCTGAAGTGTAAATCGGTACTTATTCTATCATAATCAAACCATTTCGTATACTTAATATGAGGAATTTCAGCCACTTTGTCATTACAAAATGCACTTATTATATATGTAGCATCCGGAGTAGAAACGCTTATAGTTTCTCCTATTTCTGGCTTTCTAACAACTACATCGAACCCGGATCCTCCTATAATGATTTTATTTTTCCCTGGATCTTTTATATACGCCATGCGATTATGACTCTTTTTAACTGCCATCTTCCCTGGAAGGCTGATCACTTTTCCATCAGGGCCACTTGACATATTCCATATTGCCTCTATCTGTTTTCTGGAAATATCCTTGCCATAATTCTTTGTATCTCTGAGCCATTCCAATATGATCTGAGTTCCCAGCACTTTTTTAAGCTCTGCAAGCCTCGGAGCATCTATTGATCCATCTTCGGACTTATTATCCAGTAACCATTCACCAGCCACTTCCGACAGATATTCTTCTGCCTCTCTGACACTGTTTGCACATTCGTTGATATGTTCTGTGGCCTTGGAATTTATTTTCCCTAACAAGGGAAAAATATCCAGTCTCATGAGATTTCTCTGTATTTCTTTATCGCTATTTGTGCTGTCAGTTCTGTATTCCTGACCGATCGTACTCAGATACCCCAGAATGTCTGATTTACTAAGCACCAGAAGTGGTCTGATTATCTTATCTCTTACCGGGTCTAATCCTGACAGCCCCTTTAACCCAGTTCCTCTAACCATCTGTAAAAGTATAGTCTCAGCGTTGTCCTCTTTATGATGCGCTACAGCCAGCAAGCACTTTCTTCCGAAAGCCTCTACCCGCTTAATCTCATCTTCAAACACCTTGTATCTAAGTATTCTTGCTGCTTCTTCCTCTGATGTACTCGTTTCTTCTTTGTATTTAGGTACATCTACAGAAACAATCTTGCAGGGAATATTTCTGCTCTCGCATAATCTCTCTGTAAAAGCTGCATCATCACAGCTCTCCTGACCTCTTATCCCATGCTCTACGTGAATAACACCAAGCTCGATTTCCAGTTCATCCTTTAATTCATCCATAATGCTTAAAAGGGCGACTGAATCACTTCCTCCGGATACTCCCATGAGTACCATGGTTCCTTTTTCTATATTAATTACTTCTGTCAAGAAGCGCTTGGTATCTTCTATTTGTTTCGGCGTTTTCATTCTCGCTCCATATAATTGTAAAGAGCGTGAAGCGAAGTATAGACTCCACCTTTCACGCTCTATTTCTGCTCCTTAAATATTATCCAATTACCCTTTATCATTCCAAGCTTTTCAAAAGCTGTATCTTCTATGTAATCATCTGTTTTGGTATATTCCTCATACCGGATCAATTCCTTCTGTTTGTCTTCAAGCGTCTCCTTTTCTTTTACCAGGCTAGCTTCTTCCTGCTCATAGGTATTCTTTTTTTCATATAGTCTTGCCATCTGGATAGACAGCACCGTACCAACGAATAAGAGCAGTATTATACCGTATATCCGAGCTTTGCTTCCTGATTTTTTCTTTCTACATTTCTTACCATCAGACATACTTATACATACCTTCAGCATCATCTTTTTTGACAACTTCCGGAGTTGACAGAACCTCTGCCTTAACTGTTCTGTTTCCAAAGGTTATCTCTATTATATCTCCTACCTTGACATTGGTAGAAGCCTTGGCCTTTTTGTCATTGATCATGACTCTTCCTGCATCGCAGGCTTCATTGGCAACCGTTCTTCTCTTTATTATACGCGATAATTTTAAATATTTGTCAAGTCTCATAATTTTCTTTCTTTGTAAAAAAAAGACCCAAAACAGTGAAGTTTGGGTCTCATTAAAGTTTCAGGTTAGAAAGGATTATTTATTAACAGCATCCTTAAGAGCTTTACCAGCCTTGAACTTAGGAGCCTTAGAAGCATCAATCTTCATCTCTTTGCCTGTCTGAGGATTTCTACCTGTTCTAGCTGCTCTCTCAGATACTTCGAAAGTACCAAAACCAACGAGCTGAATCTTCTCACCCTTAACGAGTTCTTCTGCAACAACCTCTGTAAAAGCCTTAAGAGCTGCCTCAGCTTCTTTTTTGGAAAGGTCTGCCTTAGTTGCTATTGCTGATACCAATTCTGACTTATTCATTTTTACTTCCTCCTATGGAAATTTTTATTTAGCTCTGAAGAATGTTTGTCCTTCATACGCAATCTGATAATACTTATAAATGTTTTTGGTATTTTTGTCAAGAGAAATGGCTTAATTTCGGCTCTTTCTCCCTCTTTTGACAGTATCATACAAAAATATTTCCCATTTTTTGTAATAAATGATTATTGATTTTTACAAACTTTTGTTTTTTGCTTTAATCTCCCGTTTTAAACAGACTTGACAGGGTCTGTGCCATGGTCGTGAGGTAGTCAGTTCCTGTTGTATCCTTATTTGTACTGGTAGAGTTAGTGCTCTTATTCGTAGTTCCACTATTAGTGCTTTTTCCAGTTCCGCTGGCTCCGTAATTTGTTCCAGAATTAGTATTTCCGGTGCTACTGTTTGTGCTTTTATTTGTGGTGCTTCCATTGCTAGTACTGGAATTATTTGTTCCAGAGTTGGTAGTTCCGGTACTATTAGTTCCAGAGCTATTAGTCCCTGAATTGTTGGTCCCGGTACTATTAGTTCCAGAGCTATTAGCCCCTGAGTTATTCGATGTATTCTTATTGGTGTTCTCGTCTGACATATCCAGTGCGATTTCAGCTGTCGGCGAGTTAACTACAAGTGTTTTCGAAAAATCCTCATATCCATCTGCCTTGACCTTAAGACTATGTCTACCATATACCAACTGTAGCTGAGTATTATTTTCGACCGGCTTGTCATCAATGTATATTGATGCGCCCTCCACACTTACGTGAAATATGATATTACACAGTTTAGGGCCTTCACCCTCCCAATTATCAAGGTCGCAAACCGTGGTTTCTCCACGTTTAACTTCGATTTCCGATGTACCTCCATATCCATCGTCATTGGCAACTGATAGCTGATATTTTCCCTCTGGTACGTCTATTTGCATACCATCTCCGGTTATCATCGAGAATATCCTGGTTCCTATCTCCACAATAGTTCCCTTAAAGAGATCCGTATTGACCAGTTTAACCGTTCCATGACCTGTTATGATTGACACACTTACAATTTGTTTGCCCTTGCCTACAACTCTTAATACATCGCTTTCCCCTACATCTGCTATATTGGCCATCTCCCCATTTGAGAAAACAGGAACATCTGCATCCATATGATACTTGGAATTTCCTATAGTCAGCATGTTAAGTGTTGTATCCACGTTGTATTTTACAATATCATCCTGCTCCCATACTCTATCTGATAGTTTTACTGTGCCTATCTTATCGTCTTTCAGCTTATCGCCTACAGTGACAACTCTTCCAGGATAGAAATTGTTCCAGCTGGATGTATCCCCTCTGGAATCCAAAAATTTTGTCGTGAGGGAATACGGATAACTGACCACATCCCCTGTATCAAGAGACTGAAGTGTAATAGTCTCATTGGCCATGTCAATTCCTCTTATCAGTAATAGCGGTTTATCATCCTTGACCTTTTTACCGGTATCCTGATCGATAGGAGTACCCGGTGCATGTGTTCCCATTATAGGTTCCGATGTATTGGAACCGCATCCCGATAGCATCACGGCTATCAAAAATAATGCAAGATAATCAAAAAAATTTCTTTTCATACTTTTTCTCAATCTTAATTTATCCATTCTTTGCATTTTTTTATGAGTATATCCTTGTCATTATCTTCCGGATTCTCTATGACAAGGTCTAGCAGACGGTGAAGGATCACTCCTATTTCAGGGCCTTTGTTAACACCAAGCGACATAATATCAGCTCCGCCAATAGCCAGTTCTTTTAGACTTACTGCCTGTTTTTTATCTAAAATACTCTGCCTGTTTTTTTCAAAAGCTTCAATTAGTTTTATTTTTTCATCTCGCTTATACTCGCTTTGCCCCAAAACATCTGCTCTTTTTAAGATAAAAAGTGCCGGGTATATATCATCTCCCGTTTTATTCATTACTTTTCTCACTGACTTTTCGTCATCACCAGGTCTAAGATCATGATAGAGTATTAACTTTTGAACAGCCTTGTTCGTATCGTTGTCAAACTTAAGACGTCTCATGATATTCGCAGCCATTTCGGCTCCGACAGTAGGATGTCCCTTAAAATGATCGCCTCTTTCGTCTGTCAGTCTACATTCGGGTTTCCCAACATCATGGAGACAGGCCGCCATTCTCAAAATGGTATTCTGTGGGACATTTTCCATCACTTTGATCGTATGCTCCGCCACATTATAGCTATGGTGTATGGTATTCTGGGCTGTTTCCTCCATCTGATCCCATTCCCATAAAAAAACCCTTGTGAGTCCCATATGATACAATTCATGCATCTTGGATGGGTTTGGTGATGTAATTACACCTATGAATTCTTCTCTTATCCTCTCCATACTGATTTTCTCAAGTGTGGGTGCCAGTGCCATTATGGCTTGTTCTGTTTTATCTTCGATATCGAATCCAAATCTTGCGCTGAATCTGACTGCTCTCATCATTCTAAGAGCATCCTCTTCAAATCGCTTCATAGGATCGCCTACACAGCGGATTATGCTCTTTTCCAGATCATCTTGACCACAGAATTCATCCACCAAACCATTTTTATCATTATATGCCATGGCATTAATAGTAAAATCCCGTCTCTTAAGGTCTTCCTTTAGATCAGGAGTAAACTCAACACTTTCCGGATGCCTTCCATCAGAATACTTACCATCTAAACGGTATGTAGTCACTTCATATCCATTATGGTTTTCAATAACTGTAACTGTACCATGCTGAATTCCGGTATCAACTGTTTTCTTAAACAGTGATTTGATTTCTTCTGGTTTTGCAGATGTTGTAATATCCCAATCCTTAGGCGTCCTTCCTAAAATGCAGTCACGGACACAGCCGCCTACTGCATAGGCTTCGTGTCCGTTCTGTTCTAATTTCGATATTATATTTTTAACTTCTTTAGGAAGCTGCAATACTATCAATATGCTTTACCCCAAAATACCAATTTTTTGGCTGGTTTACCGCAACATACACACTTATCGGATATCTGTTCCTGCTCAAACGGTATACATCTGCTGGTTGCTGTTGTATCTGCCTTGATCTTTTCCTCGCAAGCCACATCTCCACACCACATAGCTCTGATAAATCCGGGCTTATTGTCAACAGCATCCTTGAATTCATCATATGTAGTAACATCTGTAATATGACTCTCGAGATGCTTCTTGGCCTTCTCAAACATTTCTTTTTGCATGGTTTCCATGATTCCCTTGGCCTTTTCAGGAGCTTCATCAATAGAAACTATATATTTTTCTCTTGTATCTCTTCTGACCAGTACACATGTACCATTAGCGAGATCCTTGGGTCCCATCTCTGCTCTAAGAGGGATTCCTCTTATTTCAGCATCTGCAAACTTATATCCAGGGCTCTTGTCAGCATCGTCAAGTCTGGACATAATGCCGCTCTTGATAAAGCTTTCTTTAAGTGCCTTGGCAGCCTCGAGAATACCTTCTTTTTTCTGCTGAATAGGCACGACCATCAACTGTACAGGCGCGATCCTAGGAGGAAGTACCAGTCCCGAATCATCTCCATGAACCATTATAAGTGCCCCGATCAATCTTGTAGATAGTCCCCATGAAGTCTGATGAACATACTGAAGCTTATTATTCTTATCTGTATACTGAATTCCGAATGCTCTTGCAAATCCATCTCCAAAATTGTGGCTGGTTCCGGACTGAAGTGCCTTTCCATCATGCATAAGTGCCTCTATAGTGTATGTAGATTCAGCACCTGCAAATTTTTCTTTATCTGTTTTCTGGCCCTTAACAAGTGGAATTGCCAAATAGTCTTCACAGAATTTTGCATAAACATTAAGCATCTGGATAGTTCTTGCCTCTGCTTCTTCTGCTGTTGCATGGGCCGTATGTCCTTCCTGCCACAGGAACTCTGAAGAACGAAGGAACGGACGTGTTGTCTTTTCCCATCTTACAACTGAACACCACTGATTATATACTTTAGGCAGATCTCTGTATGACTGAACAATATTCTTGTATAGATCGCAGAAAAGAGTCTCAGATGTAGGTCTGATACATAGTCTTTCCTGAAGTTTATCAAGTCCTCCCTGCGTAACCCAGGCAACCTCGGGCGCAAATCCCTCTACATGGTCTTTTTCCTTATCCAACAAACTCTCTGGTATAAGCATAGGTAGATAAACATTCTCTACGTCATTTTCCTTAAATATATTATCAAGATTCTTCTGAATATTTTCCCAAATAGCATACCCATTAGGTTTAAATATCATAAATCCTTTAATAGATGAATATTCCATTAGTTCTGCTTTTTTAACAACATCTGTGTACCACTGGGCGAAGTCCTCGTCCATAGATGTCATCTGCTCTACAAGTTTCTTGTCCTCTGCCATTTTGATATGACTCCTTTATTTCTTTTTTGCGGTCATCCGCATTAGTCCTGATTCCTGAAGTAAGAAAATTCCTGAAAATCCTTACCCTTAGGTATCACCTGAAATGTTACATACTCCCCTGTTTCGGGAGATTTTAGTGACAGTCTGTATGCGCAAAGTGCGAGATTTCTGCCAGTATTATATCCTCCATACTTGATATCTCCAAGAATTGGAGCCGATCTACTGGCAAACTGGCATCTTATCTGATGAAAACGTCCTGTCAGCAGATCTACATCTACTAGATGCATACTATCTATCTCATCTAATACTCTGTAATTAAGCTCTGCCTTTTTGGCTCTAGGGTCATCTTTATCTACTACCATTGCTCGACTTTTTCGTCCGTCTTTTACCAGATAATCTACCATCGTCCCTTTTTCAGGCAGATTGTCCCTGGTAATAATCGTATAGTAGGACTTTCTGATATCGTGTTCTATCATCTGCTTGCTGAGTTTTTCAGCAGCTGCCTTGGTTTTGCCAATCGCTACTATTCCCTCAACAGGCTGGTCCAACCTATTAATTACTGCTATGTAATCTTCTTCTTCTTTTTCCTTACGTAGATTTCTAATGAAGCTATACAGGTCCATCTGACTGGGATCTGCTGACTCAACTGCCATTCCTGCCGGCTTGTATACAACAAGCAGACTTGCATCCTCGTATAGAATCTCCGGTTCCATATTCTCCCCCTTTAAACTTTGAAACGGTATCCTACGCCCCATATTGTATCTATATACTGAGGGTCGGACTTATCCACTTCTACCTTTTCCCTTATCTTTTTGATATGAACCGTAACGGTTGCAATATCGCCAATAGAATCCATATTCCATATTCTCCGGAAAAGTTCTTCCTTGGAAAATACATGGTTAGGGTGTTCCGCGAGAAACAGCAGTAGATCAAATTCCTTTGTCGTCAACTGTTTTTCTTCTCCTTGTACCCATACTCTTCTGGCCTTTCTGTCTATCTTTAACCCCCTGATAGACAATGTATCGTCAGGTGTTCTGGCATTGTTAATCAGCCTTTCATACCTGGAGAGATGTGCCTTGACCCTTGCCACCAACTCACTCGGTGAAAAAGGCTTGGTTATATAGTCATCAGCTCCGAGACCAAGGCCCCGGATCTTGTCTATATCATCTTTTCTAGCTGTTACCATAAGAATCGGAGCTTCCCTTACTTCTCTTATTCTTGTACATAGATCGAATCCATCCATCCCTGGCAGCATAACATCTAGTATATACATATCGAAATCTTCTTCAAGTGCAGATTTCAATCCATCATTGCCGTTTGTCTCTATCTTGACCTCGAAGCCGCTTAATTCCAGATAGTCTTTCTCCAGATCGGCTATTGCCTCCTCGTCCTCTATTATCAGAATTCTCGACATATGTTTCCTCCAGTTTCTTTCTAAGAACAAAATACATTATTGTCCCTACGCCCGATGTGCTGGTTGCCCAAATGTTACCACCATGATCCTCAATGATTTTTTTAACAATTGACAGTCCAATACCGGATCCACCTGTCTGAGAATTTCTCGACGCATCTGCCCTAAACATCCTATCAAAAATATGAGGCAGATCCTTTACTGTGATCCCGATACCATTATCTTCTATCTCGACCTGAATGAAATCGCCTACATCCTTGACTCTCATGTCGATGACTCCATTTTTCTGACCCATATATTTTACACTATTAGAGATAATATTGTGAACAACTCTCTCTAACTGCTGTGGGTCAGCTATGATCTTCGTATTTTCAAAAAGCGAATCCGAAAAATTAAATTCTATCTTCTGATTTTTTAGATCCATACCTATTTCTTCAGCACAGTCCATAAAAAAATCATCTGCATCTATAACTGAAAACTCATATGGAATCCTGTTTGTGTCAATTTTAGTATATAGTGAAAGTTCGTTAATAAGCGCATTCATTTCATTTGCCTTATTTACGATTGTCCTTAAATAGGATTCTCTCTTCTCCGGAGTATTGGCAACCCCATCCAAAAGTCCCTCTGCATAACCCTTGACAGATGTTATAGGTGTCTTGAGGTCATGAGCGATATTGGATATAAGTGCTCTCTGTTCCTCCTCATTCTTCATTTTTTCCTTGGACGTCGCTAAAAGTCTTTTTCGCATCTCATCAAATGAAAGTGTGAGATCTGTTATTTCATCACTACCTTCTGGAATTACAGGATTATCCAGTGTTCCGCCTTTTATCTCATCTGCAGCTTTAACCAGTTTTTGCAGTCGAGGTACTATTCCTCTGTAATTCCATAGTACCATAATTACCGCTGTCAGGAAAAGTATTACTATAGCAGAAAAAATAAAATCTATAATTATTCTTTTCGTTTCTGGAAAAACCGACCTAGATGAAGTTACCAGAAAAATTGTACCATCATCACCATTTTTGTATTTAAAATCAAACTGTCTGAGTAATGCCGTCTGCGGAGAATGAATATATATTACTATATTGGCCTCTGGGTTATTTAAGCCATACTCAGGCAACACATTTTCTTCAATTCCGTCCTTATTTTTCTTATCACCATTGTAGACAATAGAATCATTTTTTCTCACTATAAT